>JAOPYY010000039.1 GCA_025964395.1 Actinomycetes bacterium
CGACCGCATCGACGTCACCTGCGTGATGGCCGCGGACAACCAGATGGACCCGGACGAGCTCGAGCACTTCGTCACGCCGGTCGCGCGCGACGAGCTCGACTACGCAAAGGCGAACCGGCTCTTCACCGGCAGCGCGTGGAAGCTGATCCCGCGCAACCGCTACATCGGCAATGCGATCCTCAGCCTGTTCACGAAGGTCGCCTCCGGCTACTGGCACATCGCCGACTCGCAGGCCGGCTACACGGTGATCTCATTGCGCGTGTTGCAGCTGCTCGACCTCGATCGCATTTACACCTCGTACGGCTTCCCGAACGACATGCTCGTGCACCTGAACGTGTGGAGCGCGCGCGTCCGCGATTTCCCGTCGCGCCCGATCTACGGCGTCGGCGAGCGCTCGGGGATCAAGATCCGCCGCGTCGTCCCGCGGATCTCGTGGCTGCTGTGGAAGGGCTTCTTCTGGCGGATGCGCGAGAAGTACGTGATCCGCGACTTCCATCCGCTCGTGTTCTTCTACTTCCTCGGCTTCCTGATGGTCACGGTCGGGCTCGTGCTCGGGATCTTCGAGACGGTGTTGCGCTTTGAGGGGAACAACATCACGCCGGCAACCGTCGTCTTGGTCGCGCTGCTGCTCATCTCGGGCAGCCAGTTCACGCTCTTCGCAATGTGGTTCGACATGGAGTCGAACAAGGACCTGCGCTAGATCCGAGTGCCTCAGTGCTTGAGGCACCTGATGTAGTGCCGCGCTTCGTCATCATGCGCTCACGATCGTGAGTCTCTCGGGCGTTCTCTGGACTGCGACCGTGCTGTCGCAATTGGCGATTGCCGCCGTGCTGACGGCGGCTTCCTTGCGCATTCGTTCCTTCGTGAGCTCCGTGCTGGCGACGTACGTCGTCTTCGTTGCGGCCGTCACAGCGATCACCTGCGCGCTCTCTCCGTTCCGCTTCGTCACGCGCGTGGGCCTGGAGGTCGCTGCCTCCGTCGCGCTCGCGGCCGCGCTGGCCTTGTGGATCAGACGTGGGAGACCCCCCTTTCCCTTGCCGTCGTCATCCGCTGTTCGAGCCGCGCTCTCTGACCCTGCGGTCCTGGTGCTGCTGCTGGCCGTCCTCGCGTCGAGTCTCTACGAGCTCGTGCTCGTGCTGGGCGCCCCGCCGAACAACTGGGACTCGCTCACCTATCACCTCACCCGCGCCGCGGACTGGGCGCAGCACGGCGGGGCGCACTGGATCGCGAATGCGCCGACCGATCGAATCAACGAGTTCCAGCCGCTGGCCGAGCAGCAAGTTCTGCTGTTCTTCGTGACGTCGGGTCGAGCGGCGCTCTTCGCACTCCCGCAGTGGCTCGCCGGTCTCGCTGCGGTCGTCGGTGTCTTCGGCGTCTCGGCTCGGCTCGGGTTCGCGCCTCGAACAGCGGCCTTTGCCGCGCTCCTCTTCGGGTCGTTTCCGCTCGTAGCGCTCGAGTCCTCGACGTCCCAGAACGACCTCGTCGCCGCTGCACTGCCCATCGTTGCGGCAGCCCTGGTGCTCGGAGGTTCACGCGCCGAGCTAGCGCTCGCCGGTCTGGCGCTCGGGCTGGCCCTCGGCGTCAAGCTGACGACCGCTTACGCCGTGCCAATTCCTGTAGCTCTCGCGCTCCTGCGTAGCCGCAGGGACGGGCTCCGCGTCGTGGCTGCGGCCATTGCATCCTTCGTCCTGCTCGGGATATGGGGCTTCGTGCTCAACCTCGTCCACACGGGCAGCGTGCTCGGGCATGGCGGCGGCCGGCTCGCCCAGCAAGCCTCACCGTCGCTCACCGGCTCTCCCACTACGGCCTTCCGCGTGCTGCACGACTTGCTGGACCTGTCAGGCCTCGGGTTGGGCGTGACCGATATCCTCGCCGCGCTCTCTGTCGCGTTCGCGGCTGCAGCGTTCGCGGTCGCGCGGAAGCGTGGCGCGAGCGTTGCCGGTGCGGGCCTCGCCGCGTTCGCTGCGGCCCTCCCGCTTCTCGTGCCGCGGTTGATCCCGATCGTCGGGCACGGGGTGAGGATCGTGGGAGAGGGGATCCACCTACCGGTCACCGATCCCGCGACGACGGGCGGCACCTTCTTTTGGGGCATCGACTTCGGTTCGAGCGAAGATCTCTCCTCGTTCGGGGTGATCGGAGGCCCGGCGCTTCTGCTCATCTCTCTGGCACTGCTCGCCCATCGTCGCGGAGGCATTACGGCGCGGTGGATCGTCGCGGCCGCGCTACCGATGTTCCTCGTGCTGCTCGCACTGACCTCTAAGTACAACCCGTGGCTCTCGCGGTTTCTCCTCGTTCCGGTTGCGCTCGCCGCGCCGCTGCTCGCCGTTCTCGGCCGGCGGCGCCTTCCCGCGTTCGCGATCGCCGCCGTCGCGGTCGTACAGCTCGCGCTCGTAGAGGTTCGCAACGAGCAGAAGCCCCTGACAGGAGCTCATCCGGCGCCCTGGAACGCGACCCAGCAGCAGGCGCTGGGCTCGACGTTCCGGCCGGGATATGCCGTGGTGGTCACGCGCCTCGCGCGGCTGACACACGCGACGTGCCTGGGAGCAGTCCTACGGCCGGATGATCCCGGGTTTCTCCTCTTCGGCCAGCGGCTTCAGCACCATGTCGAGTTTCTGCCGTCACGTGGAGCCGTCGAGGCGGCGCACTCCCGAGGGCTGGACGCCGTCGTCGTGGGAGATTTCACCGGAACACGACGCGCATTCGAGACCGCCGGTTGGACGCTGCGGCCACTCGATGACTCCTCCGACGCGCAGTGGGTCCTTGCCACCGCACGAGAGCGCGTACCGCAGAGTCCGTGCCGCTGACCGCCCGGCTGCGCGCGCTCAGGGGCGCTGGACGTAGACGTGAACAGCCAGCGGCTGGAAGTTGTCCACGAACTGGCCGTTGGTCACGTTCACGGATCGTTTCTCGCCGAAGACTTGCAGAGGCGCGTCGTGGAGCTGAGGCACATGAACTTGCACCTTGATGGGTGCGCGTTGGGTATTGACGGCGAACACATAATTGTCGCCGTCGGCGGCACGCGCGAGGACCTTGACGGCAGTGCTGTTCACGCCGGAGGGGACAGTGCGGCTCAGCAGGCCCGGGCGTACCGAGGCGAGCAGGGCGGAGATGCGCTGCATCTTGTGCTGGAGCGCGAGCGGCACGTCGAAGGCACGGTGATCCGGCGACCACGTGTGAGTGAAGAATCCGATCCCGCGTGCGCCGCCGACGATTGCAAGCCACACCTCCGCGTTCAACTCCGCGGGGGTCATCGTGAAACCGCCGCAATACGTCGGCTTGATCGGGCCGGTCTCGATCCATTGGAACGTCGGCACTTGGCCCGCCAGCTGTATGAACGCGCGCTGAGCGTCGTACACGGCGGTGAGATCCTGCTGACAGTGCCCGAGTGGATAGAGATCGAAGCCCGCGACGTCGGCCATCCGCGCGAATTCGGAGAAGGCCGGCAAACTGACGCGTGAATCTCTGTAGGGCGCTTTGAAGAACCCGCCCGACGTCGTCATGAAGCTGAGCAGCCCGTCGGAGCTCCCGCGCCGGTATGGGTGGGCGCGCTTCAGCGAGGCAGGTGTCCAACCGTTGTTCTCCGGCTCGTCGGGAAAGGTCCAGCCCAGGAGGCCGCTGCCCCGAACGTCCGAGCTCTTGATCGGAAGGATCGCCAGCGACGTGCTCTGGATCATGCTGAGCTGGCGGCGCGACGACAGGTCAGCACAGTGCTCGTTGAGGATCGCGTTGATTCCGAGCTGACGCGCGTGCGCGACCGCGTCGGTCGTGCACTGGTCGATCAGCATCACCGGGAAAAAGGGTGTGCCTTGAACCACGATCACGTTGCGTTCGACCGACGCGCGAGCGGTGGTCTGCGTGCTTGCGCCGGCGAGTGCGGTCGAGAACGTGATCAGCGAGACAATTCCCGCTGCGAGTGCAAGTACGCGCATGAATTGCGGGCCTCCCTGGATAGTCGTGGCGGTCCCGCGCCCCCGTGCCGTCAAGTCACCGTACAGGCGTCTCGGGGGCGGCCGGGTTCCAGTCTGGTGAACCCTCGGGCTTAGATGGTTGATGCCACGCTTACGCCCGCCTGGGAACGGCCCAGACGCGGCGCATGACGCCCGCCTCGCCCTCGGTCAGGCGTACCGCCTGCCCTGCGGGCGATTCGACCGTCCTGCTTGGTCTGGATCCGCCCCCAGACCCACGCCGCGTGGCATCAACCATCTAGCCCGACCGCGGCTGCTCAGGAAACGCTGAAGGAGACGGGCGTGGAGCCCGACTGCGGCGCGAGGGTGACGACGAGGTTCATGACGCCCATCCCGGTGTCGCGCGCGGCGCGGAGGACGATGTTGCCCGAGGGTGTGGTCACCGCGGTCGGCAGGGTGCACGTGGAGTTCGCGGCGCAGCGGGCGGTGATGCCGACGACCCGGACCGGGTTGGTGGAGTTGACCTTCAGCGTCCAGCCGTCCCCGCTGCCCCGGCCGTCCGCGATCGTGACCGGCACCTGCGTGGTGCCTGCGACGGTGGTGGGGGCGGCCTTCACGGCGAGCTTCCCGGGGACAAACGTCAGCTTGACGATGATCGTGCCCGCGCCGGCAGGCGCTGCCAGGAAAAGAGCAGCAAGAACCGTGATTGAGGTGCGCCGCAGCACTAGACGCATACTGTTTTCCTACCGACCGGACCGCCATTCCCCAACAGGAACTTCGGCCTCACCCGCCCCGCGTGGGTCGCATCCCCTACTTGCAAGTAGACCTCCCTCTAAGAGGGAGTGTGCATCACCCTTTAGGGGGAGTCCAGAGCAGTTGCGAGTCGTATTTCGGCTCAGACGCGAGCGTCGGCCTGCGCCGTCGCATCCGCGACGTCACTCGCGAGGAGTTCGAGCCCGCAGTTGTGGCAGCGGTGCGGGAACCGCCAGACGCCGTCCTCGCCGAGCGCGCCACGCTCGTAGGCGACGTCCCAGAAGTGGTACGGGTCGCACGGGGGAGACCGCGTCGCGGCGGAGGTTTGTGGGGCAGTGATTTGTGGGGCAGGAGCTTGTGGCGCCGGCGCTGCGGCCAGAGCGACAGGTGCAGGAGCCGGAGGGGGCGCGGTCCGTTCGGCGATCGGCGCGGGAAACGGCCTAGCGGCAGGCGGGGGCTCGGCGGGAACGACCGGCGGTTCCGCCGGGGCGGGGGTCTCCGCGGCCGCGGAGGCCGAGCGCTGGACAACCGTTGGCGGGCGCTTCAGCGTCTTGCGGTTGCGCCGCCGCAGCAAGAGCCAGAGGAGGAGCAGCAGCACGACCACGCCGCCTGCCGCGGCGCCGATCAGCGGCCGCGGCTTCTTCGACGCGGTGCTTGCGCCGAGGGCGCCGGGTGGCGGCGTCTGCGGAGCAGCCGAGGTGAACACCTGCTGCACGTCCTGCTTCGAGATCGAAAACGACGGATGCGCGGTGATGGTCTTCCCCGCCGCGCCGGAGACGCCCGGGACCGAGAGCTTCACGGTCGCCGAGTAGTCGCCGGGGGGCAGCGCCTTCTTCAAGAGCAGCGGATAGTCGACCGCCGTCTCCGGCAGGAACGTGTCCATCTTGAAGGTCAGGACCTGGAGCACCTTGCCCTGCTTGTTCAGGACCGTCACGGTGCCCGTCGGCTTGACGAGGACATTGCCCGCGTTCGCGATGTGCGTCACGACTTCCTGGAAGCCGCGCTGGCCACCCGTCTTGATGCCGCCGATCTTGAACGAGATCACCGGCGGGCCGGGAACGTTCACCTGCACCGCAACGATCGTCAGGTCGCGGATCTTGATCTGGACGCTTGCCTTCTGCTTCGACTTCGGGCCGCTCACCTGACGCGAGGTCTCGGCGACCACACCGCCGACCCATTGCCCCGGCTTCGCATTCGCAGGTACGCGCACCGTGAAATGGACCGTCTGGTGCTGGCCGGGCTTGAGCGTCAGCGACGTCGACGCGAGCGAGATCCACGCGCCGACGCGCTGTGCCTTGCGGTCCGTGAGATAGACGGTGCCGGTCGTGCGTCCTGTCGTCGCGTCGGCGGCGAAGAGCTTCACCGTGCCGGTCGCCGTGCCGGAGTTCGAGATGATCACGCCGCCCTGCTGCACCGCGCCGGGCGGCAACGAGTAGACGAAGTAGCCGAGCTTCGGATTGCCGACCGCGCGCAGCCCGAAGACCGGCGTCTTCGGCGCCGCGGCGGCGAGCGGCGCGAGCACGAGGGCAAGCAGGAGGGTGGCGGCGAGGGGGCGCATGTGGCGGATGCTACGGGCCGGTGCTGCCGGTAAGGGTGACGGTGGAGACATACGTGCCGGGATAGATGTTCGCCGGGTACGTCACCTGGAAGGTGTTGGTGACCGTGAATGTGCCCTGACCGGTAGTCGTCGCGGCGTTGAAGACGCGTACTGCCGTGGTGCTGAGCACGATCGGCGGGTAGGTGACGCTGCTCGTCGGGGCGGTCGCGCACGTGCCCTGGCAGACGGCCGTGCCCGCCGTCACCTTGAGGGCCGGCAGCGTGTTCGAACCGGACGTTGGCGTCGTTGCCGAGGCTTGGACGTTCCAGCCGGCGTTGTTGCTGCCGCCGGTGTACGCGACGGTGTCGGCGATCGAGAACGTCTTCGTTTGGTCGACGCCGTTCAGCGTCACCGTCGCCACCGTGACCGGGCTGACAGTTGTCACCGCGAAGCTGAACGACGCCGCGGTGGCTCCTCCGACGAAGACGAGCGCGAGCAGCAGAACGAGCAGCGAGCGCATGGCGCGCACCTTACGGCCCCGCGACGGCGGCGAGCGTGACCGTGCTCGAGTAAGTCGCAGCGAAGACGTTCGCGGGGACGGCGACCGAGACCGTCGCGTTGACGTTGATCGTGCCGAGCCCGGTGGCATTCGCGGCGTTGAACCACTTGACCGCGGTCGGCGGCGACGCGCCGGCGGGAAGCGTGAGGTTCGAGTTGCTCACGCTGTTCGTCGGCAGCGTGCAGGTGGAGCCCGTGCCGCAGGCCGTGGCCGGGCTGAGGCCCGTGATCGTGGAGGCCGCTGCTGGGAACGTGTGCCCCGCGCCGTCGTTGAACTGGGTCGACGTGATCGTCAGGTTCCAGCCGCCGCCGGCGCTGAGGCCACGTGCGTCCACGACGGAGACGGGAAGCGTGTAGGTCGTCGTCTGATCGAGGCCGTTCAGCGTCAGGCTGAACGAGGGGGGAGCGCCATTTCCGGCGACCGAGAGCGTGGCGCCGGCGACGACGGCCGCGTTGACCGTGACGGTCGCCGCCTCTGCCGACACGGCGAGGAACGCAGCTGCGGTACAGAGAGCGATCAGGAGCCAGGTGCGCATCTACTCGGAGTATCGACTCCGCGCGCGGCGGTCCACAGAGGGAATCAGTAGGAATACGGCTGGAGCGCGCCTGCCGCAAGGCGCGCTCCAGCCGTCTTTAGGGGCCTGTCGTCGCCGCGAGCGTCACCGTGGAGGTGTACGTGCCGGCGAAGGCGTTGCCTGGGATCGAGACGCCGACCGTGGGGGTCACGTCGATCTTGCCGAGGCCCGAGTTGACTGCCGCACTGAAGAACTTGGCCGCCGTTCCGGTGACCGTCAGTGGATAGGTAATGCCCGACGAGCTGGCCGCGGTGCAGGTGCTGCCGGCCTTGCAGGCGGAGGTGACCGAGGACACCAGACCGGGCGCCAGGGTATGGCCAACGCCATCCGAGAAGGTGGTCGCCGAGATCTCGAGGTTCCAGCCGGCTCCGCCGCCGCGGGCGTCCACGACGCCGAGGACCGGCGCGTAGTTGACGGTCTGGTCGCTGCCGTCGAGCGTGTCGGTGAGCGCCGGGTTCGACGGGAGGTTGAGCGAGATACCGGCCGTGCCCGAGATCGTCGCCGTCGGCGTCAGCGTGCCGGCGAGTGCGGCAACGCCGGTCGTCAGGGCCGCAGCCGTGAGCGCCGTGAGAATGAGAAGCCTGTGCCGCATTAGGGGGATGGTCCTTCCGCAGATCGGGGAGTGTGCATCACACGGATCGGGCAGGGCCGCCCAATCCGGGATCCCTCGTTCGAGTCGTCTACTAAGGACCACTGACGGCGCCGAGGGTGACCGTCGAGGTGTAGATGCCGGCGTAGGCGTTGCCCGGGATCGCGACGTCCACGGAGGGGGTGACGTTCACCATGCCCATGCCGGAGTTGCCGCTCGCGTTGAAGAATTTCGCCGCAGTGCCGCTGAGGGTGATCGGGTAGGTGATCGAGTTGGTGGCGTCCGTGCAGGCGCTGCCGCCCACGCAGGTGGAGTTGACGATGGCGACGGTGCCTGGGGCGAGCGTGTGGCTCGCACCGTCGGAGAAGGTGGTTGCGGAGACGGTCAGGTTCCAGCCGGCGCCCGTGCCGCGGGCGTCCACGATCCCGAGCAGGGCCGACCACGAGACGACGTGGTCGGTGCCGTCGAGCGTGTCCGTCATCGAGGGGCTCGACGGGAGGCTCATGGACATCCCAGCCGCCCCCGAGATCGTCGCTGTGGTGCTGAGCGTCCCGGCGAGCGCTGCGGTGGCCGCCGCAAGGGTCACCGCTGCGCTGCCGAGGAGGATGGAGAGCCGCTGCCGCATGTCCCCACTATCGGACCGTGCCGTGGGAAGACGAGTGGCCGAGCAGTATGAAAAAGGTTCGTAAGGAACGAACCGTCAATCCGGCTTCCCAAGTACGCTTCCGCGGCATGACGACCTCTGTTGTCACCGGCGGCGCCGGCTTCCTCGGGTCGAACCTCTGCGATTACCTGCTTGACAAGGGCCACCGGGTGATCTGCGTGGACAATCTGGAGACGGGCTCGCTCGAGAACATCGCTCACGCTCGGGGCGACAACTTCTCCTTCGTGTCCCATGACGTCATCGAGCCGATTCACATCGACGAGGACGTCGACTTCGTGTTTCACCTCGCAGCGCTCGCCAGCCCGGTCGACTATCTGCGCGCGCCGCTTGCGTCGCTGAAGGTCGGCTCCTACGGCACGCACAATGCGCTCGGGCTCGCGAAGTGGAAGCGGGCACGGTTCCTGATCTCGTCGACGAGTGAGGTCTACGGCGATCCCGAGGTGCACCCGCAGCCGGAGACGTACTGGGGGAACGTGAACCCGATCGGCCCGCGCGGTGTGTACGACGAGGCGAAGCGCTACGCCGAGGCGCTGACGATGACCTACCACGCGCAGCAGGGCGTCGACACGTGCATCGCGCGCATCTTCAACACGTACGGGCCGCGCATGCGCAAGAACGACGGCCGCGCGTCGGTGCAGTTCCTGAACCAGGCGCTCGAGAACAAGCCGCTGACGGTGTACGGCGACGGGTCACAGACGCGTTCGCTCTGTTACGTCGACGATCTCATTCGCGGGCTCTACCTGCTCGCGACGAACGGTGAGCACCTGCCGGTGAATATCGGGAACCCGGATCACGAGGTGACGATGCTCGAACTCGCGCAGACGGTGATCCGCGTCACCGGCTCGTCGAGCGAGATCGTGTTCGAGGCGCTGCCCACCGACGATCCGCAGGTGCGCCGTCCCGACATCACCCGCGCCCGCCAGATCCTCGGCTGGTCGCCGGAGATCGACCTCGAGGAAGGGCTACGGCGCTGGCTGACTGCGCTCGGACGGGAGCCGGTAGCAATCTGATGGTGAGGGTGGGGGCTCTGATCGCCGTGCTCGCAACGGCCTTCGTTGCTGCGAGTGCGCAGCGGGCGGACGCATCGCGCTACATGCGCGTCGGCATCTACGACGAGGCGCAGACGCTCTACGGCCCCGTCGACACGACCTTTTCGATCTTCAAGCAGCTGCACGTGCAGGAGGTGCGGCTCAACCTCTACTGGGGCGGCCGCTACGGGGTTGCGAAGACGCGTCCCGCGGCTGCGACGAACCCGGCCGATCCCGCGTACGACTGGACCCTCTACGACCGCACGGTCTTCCTGGCGGCGGCGAGCGGCGTGCACGTTCTCTTCTCGGTGTTCGGCACGCCGACCTGGGCGAACGGCGGCCGCGGGCCGAACTCGGCGCCGACGCAAGCCACCGACCTGCGGAACTTTGCCAACGCGGCTGCGCGGCGCTACAGCGGTGTGTACCGCGGCCCCGATGGGCGGACGATTCCGGCGGTGAAGGACTGGCTCGCCTGGAACGAACCGAACAACCCGATCTTCCTCGCGCCGCAGTTCAAGAAGACAGCAAAGGGTTGGACGATGCAGGGTGCGGTCGACTACGCGAAGATCTGCAACTCGATCTACGACGGCGTACACGCAACGCTCGCGCCTGCGGAACGCGTCGCCTGTGGCGCCACCTCACCGCGTGGGAATAACAATCCGAACAGCAGCCGTCCGTCCGTTTCGCCGCTCGCGTTTCTCCGCGCCTGCAAGACGGCGGGGCTGAAGACCTTTGACGCGTGGGCGCACCACCCGTACTACGGCGGTCCGAGCGAGGGGCCGGCCACCAAGCCGCCTGTGACGGCAAAAGGGACTCCGGCGACTGCGGTGACGCTCGGCAACATCGGCGACCTGATCAAGGAAGTGACGCGCCTCTACGGCAACAAGCGGATCTGGATCACCGAGTACGGCTACCAGACGAATCCCCCGGACCAGATCGTCGGGGTCTCGTGGGCGAAGCAGGCCACGTACCTGACGCAAGCCTTCGCGATCGCGCGCAAGAACCCACGCATCGACATGATGCTCTGGTTCCTGCTGAAGGACGAGCCGACGCTCGCGGGCTGGCAATCCGGCCTGATCACGTTCAGCGGCGTCAAGAAGCCTGCGTTCCTCGCATTCCAGCGCCTCCCGCACTAGGGAGCCGAGGAAGTACCCTGGTCGCGAATGGCCGATGAGCTCGCGAGGTGGCCGGGGGCGGAGCGGCGCGACCCACCGCGCACATCACCGACGTGGGTCGTGCGGCACGCGCTCGCCGAGTGGCTGCGCGCGCAGGCGGCCGAGCTCGAGACCCGAGCACCGGTGCGTGTGCTGGACGTCGGTTGCGGACCGAAGCCCTACTACCCGTTCTTCGCCCACGTGTCGTCCGAGTACATCGGGGTCGACGTCGTCGAGAATCCTGCCGCCGAGCTACGGGGGCCGGTGGAGGCGCTGCCGGTGGAGGACGCGAGCTTCGACGTCGTCCTCTGCACCCAGGTGCTCGAGCACTGCGACGACCCGGCCCAGGCGGTTCGTGAATTGCGACGGGTCACGGCGCCCGGTGGGCGGGTGCTCGCCTCGACGCACGGTGTCCAGGTCTACCACCCGTCGCCCGTCGACTACTGGCGGTGGACGCACGAAGGCTTGCGGCGCGTCTTCGAGCAGAACGCGGAGTGGAGCTCGCTGACCGTCGATGCAGCTGCAGGCACCGCGTCGGCGCTCGCGATGCTGCTCGGCACCTACGTCGAGATCGCGCTGCGCCGCACACCGTTCTCGCGCCCACCGGTCTGGGTGCTCAACCGGCTCGGCGCCGCACTCGACGCACGCAGCGCGACGCTGCGCGAGCCAGTGCCGGGATCGCTGATCCCGAACCTCCACGTGGTCGCCGTCGTCTGAGTGCGGCTTCTTCGTCGCAACGCGCTCGGTGTGTACGCGGTGTACGCGGCCGCGATCGTTTCTGGCCTGCTCGTCACACCGATCGTGATCCACTCGATCGGAAAGCAGGCATTCGGTGTCTGGTCGTTCATCGGCGCCGTGACGATCTACCTCTCGATCCTCGATTTCGGCGTCGGGCCGTCGATCATTCGTTTCGCGGCGGAGGCTCGAGGGCGGAAAGCGGACGACGATCTCAACGCGATCGCATCGACGGGGCTTGTCATGTACGCATTGATCGGACTGGTCACGCTGCCGATTGGCATCGCGCTTGCGTTCGCGGTGCCTGCCCTGATCGGTGCGCCGCACGGGCTCGTCTGGGACGCTCGGATCACGACGCTTCTCGTCGTCGCAGCGCTCGCTATCCGCTTCCCTCTCGGTCTCTTTAACAACCTGCTGGTCGCCCAGCAGCGCTGGGATCTGCAGAACCTCGCGAACTTCGTCGCGACCGTCCTCTATGCAGCTCTCATCGCGATCCTGATGCCACGTTGGGGCGGCCTGATACTACTCGGTGTCCTGACGTTCGGAACGACGGCGCTGCGGCTCGTGGTCCCGCTCTTCTGGTTGCGTCGTGAGCTACCCGGCCTGCGCTTGGCGCGCCGATATGTCTCGCGTGAGCGCTTCCGGGCGCTCGCGACGTTCAGTTCCTCCAACTTCCTCGTTCACATCGCCCAGAAGATCGTCTTTTCGACGGACGTGATCGTCGTCAGCGTCGTGCTGGGTGCGGCCGCCTCAGGCGTGTACTCCATTCCCGCCAAGCTGTTCGCGCTCGTGTTCGGAATCGGGACCGCCGTAACCTCGCTGATGTTCCCGGCGTTCGCGGAGTTGGAAGGTGCGGGCGACCGAGCGCGGCAGCGCAGACTGCTGCTGGCGGGGCTTCGGGCGGGCACCGCGCTGATGCTCGTGCTGGCTCTGCCGCTGTTGCTTATCCCAGATCTGCTGATCAGGGCGTGGATCGGAGCCGGTTACCGCGGCAGCTACTCGGTCCTCGCGATCCTCGCCGGCGTTCTCCTCGTGCACCAGCCGATCTACGTCTTGACGCAGTTCCTGATCGCGCGCGGGCGACAGCGGGTGATCGCGATTGTCTCGATTGCGATCACCGCCGTCAATCTCGTGCTCTCGTTCCTCCTGGCGTGGGCATGGGGGCTCTGGGGCGTGGCTCTGGCGACGCTCGTTACGGATCTCGCGATGCTCGCGTGGGTGGTGCCGAGGATCGCTGCGCCGGCCGCGGGAACGTCAAGCGCCGCGCTGTTCCGCGCGACGCTGCGGCCGGCCGTCCCCGCGCTCGCCGTCGCTGCGGTCGTGCTCGTCGGAGTCGCGCGCTGGTGGCATCCGCACACGCTGATCGCTCTTGCGCCGCTCGGCGCACTCTGGGTCGTGGTGGCGGCGGCCGCGATCTGGCGCGTCGGGCTGGCCGCTGACGAGCGTGCGCAGTTCGGGCGCGAGTTCTGGCGGCGGCCTTCGGCGGTCGTTGCCGTCGCCGACGTCTAGGCGGGCGGCAGGTACGTGTCGAGCACCTCGACCTCGAACCGCCGCGCGAGAACGTCCCAGTCCAGCTCTCGCCCCGCACGGAGTGCCGCTGCTGCGATCTCAGCGCGAGCGCCGGCATCGGTGAGCAGCCGGACCACTGCGTCGACGAACTCGCGGGCGTCCGGAACGAGGATCCCTGCTCCCGTCTCGCGGAGGTTCGACGTGACCTCGTAGTCGTACGAAACGGTCGGGACGCCCAGACCGATGAACTCCGACACTTTCGCTGCGCGGATCCCCTGGTCACGGGTGCGTGCATAGGGCGCAACGTCGAACTGCGACGCGACTGCAAGGGCTCGTTCGCGGGGGAGGCGGCCGATCAGCTCGATGTCCCCGCGGCCCGCGAGCCGCGCCACGAGTCGCTCGCTCGGCCCGCCGACGAGCCACAAGCGCGCGCTGGGCACGCGCGAGTGGATCTCGTCCCAGAGCTCGAGGAGGTGGTCGACGTTGTAGAGCGGGTTGTCGGCGTCGCGGTCGCCGTCGGTGAGGAGGTGCGCGGCCATCCAGCCGAGAACGACCTCGCCTGGCTGCTTGCGCCCGGACGCCTCGCGGCGCAGCTCGTCGGTCGCTGCCTTGAGATTGACACCCTGCGGTATCACGACCCAGGGCTTGTCGACGCCGAGCGCTTCGTACTTCCGTGCAGCGTGCTCAGCCGTGACGACATAGGCGCGGAGCGACTGTCGTTGCAGGAGCTGTACGCCACGCGGTGTGAAGAGCGGATCATCGGCGTCCATCACCGCAGCGCCAGGCCAAGCCGCCAGTTGTTCGAAGTCGAGCGTGAGGAGGTTGGGGTAACGGCGCCCCCCTGCGGCGAGGAGCGTGCGGTGCACGAGTGGCTTCCCAGCGATGAACGCGCGGAACCCCAGGCCTCGCGGGATGCGTGCGTCCGGCAGCCGAAGCAGGCAAGCGTCGAGCCGCTCGAGCCGCGGCAACAGCTCCGCATAGCGGGGGTTGTTGTGGCCATGGAACCAGATCGACATGAGCGCGACGCGATCCGGTGTCGGCTGACCTGCAACGAGCTGACGCAGCGAGATCTCTCTCACGGTCGGAGCGCCTCCTCGTACACGCGGATCGTTCCCTCGACCATGTGCCGCACGGAGAACTCGTCGTGTGCTCGACGAAGCCCCGATGCCCCGAGGATCTTGCGAAGCTCCCCGTCGTCGAGCAGGCGTGTCAGCGCGTCGGCTACGGCGGCAGCGTCGCCGGGCGGCGCAAGCAGTCCTGTTTTGCCGTCCGCAACGATCTCCGGGATCGCGCTCACCCGCGTCGCCACCACCGGCAGACCGGCCAGCATCGCCTCGAGCAGGACGATGCCGAAGCCCTCCCACTGCGACGTATGCGCGAACACGTCCGCGCGGACGAGCCAGTCGCGCGGCTCGACCCGGCCGGGCACGACGACGACGTCGTCGAGACTGAGCTTGCGCACGAGTGCCTTCGTCGATGTCTCCAATGCTCCCCAGCCGAGGATCGCGAGCCTGGCGTCCGGGTGCGTGCGGTGGACGCGCGCGAATGCCTCGAGCAGCGTGGCGTGATCCTTCTGTTCGATCAGCCGTCCGATCGCCAGCACGAGCGGCACCTCTGCAGGGATGCCCGCTGCTTCGGGGGTCAGTTCTGACGGTGGCGTAGGAACGACGTCCAGCCCGTAGCGGACCGTGACCAGCTTCTCGGCATCGAGCCCGGCACGGACGTGGAACGCGCGGACCGCGTCCGAGATTGCCACGATGCGGCGTACGCCGTGCATGAATGCGCGGTCGACGTAGCGAAATGGTCCCAGCAGGTAGCGGTCATCGTTATGGCGCGTCGAGACGAAGGGTGTTCGCAGGATGTGGGCTGCGAGCGAGCCGTAGACGTCCGAATGAACCATGTGTGTATGGAGGATGTCAGGGGACTCGGCGCGGACAGCGCGAACAACATTTGCGGCGAGTCTCGGTGACACGTCGGAGCCTGAGCGAACGCGACGCCATGGGACGTCGCGATCATCGAGCGCGCGGTGAAAGCGCTCGGCATCGTGTCCCGCGTCGAGGGAGAGGAATCGCGCGTCGACGCCGCGTTCACGCAAGGCCGGGAGCAAGGTGAGCAGGTGTTGCTCTGCGCCCCCGACACCTTGCACCTTGGTCACATGAAGTACCTTCATCGCGTCAGGATCTCCGCGTAGACGCGTTCGACGTCATCGACCATGCGTTCGATCGAGAACCTCCTGCGCATGCGTTCCGCCCCCGTGGCACCGAGCCGCCTCCCCAGGTCGCTGTCGTCGCGCAGTTGTGTCAGTCGGGCTGCGAGCGCATCGATGTCGCCGACCTTCACGACGAACCCCGTCTCGCCATCGTCCACGACTGTGCGAGTGCCGCCCGCGTCGGTCGCAACAACGGGCACCGCTGCCGCCTGTGCCTCGATGGCGACGACGGGCGCACCCTCGTTGGCCGACGTGAGTAGGAACGCGTCGAACGCGGCGTACCACGATCCCATGTCCGGCACATAGCCGAGCAGCCGCACACGGTGAGTCATGTCGAGGTCGCGCGCAAGGGCCTCGACGTCTGCGCGCAGCTCCCCGTCCCCCGCGAGCACGAGCATGCTCCGCTCGACGGCGGCGGCCGCGCGCACGAGGTCGAGCGGCCGCTTGATGTCGGTCAGGCGTCCCGCCCAGCCGATCACGAAGGTGTCGTCACCGACGCCGGCCTGCTCGCGCTTGGACGTGCGGGTCGCCTCGTCGCTGTGCACGCGTGCGTCGAGGTCGAAGCCGTAGGGAACGACGGCAAACTTCGCGGGAGGAGCGACACGGAGGCGAACAAGGTCGTCGCGCACCTCGTCGCTGACGGCAATCAAGCGATCGCTGGCGTGTGCGAGGCCGCGTTCGAGAACGCGGTATGCACGCTCACGCGCCGGCCGGAAGTACCCACTCAACACATGACCGTGATAGGTGTGGACGACCGCGGCAGGCCGAACTCGGCCCGCAAGGACCGCAGCCGTTCGCCCTGTCGCTCCCGCCTTCGAAGTATGGGTGTGCAGAACGTCGGGCCGCCGCTCCCTGATCAGCGTTCTGAGAGCTCGCACGGTTGCAATGTCCGACATTGCGGAGACCTCGCGCTGCAGGGTCGACAAGTGCAGGCATGGGACATCGAGATCTTCTGCGACGTTTTCCATCGACGCTTCTCCGGCGGGGATCCGCCCCGCGACAACGAGCACGTCGTGGCCGCGTCGCCGTTGGCCTGCAGCGAGCTCGAGGACCGAGAGGGCTGCGCCTCCGACGTTCAAGCGCGCGATCGCGTGAATGATCCTCATGCCTCGCCCGCTCCCGGCCGAAGCGAAAGAGCGACGACCACGCCGGTGATGAGCCAAAAGGTTGCGGCGAGCGCGGTCCCGCCGAAGAGGCCCTCTCCGGCGAGCGCGCCGAGGGACGCCGCGAACCAGGCGGCCGGCACCGATGCCGCGGCTCCTCGTGCACGTCGTGCGGCGCGTGCGGCGGCATCGCCGACGGACACGATCAGCGCGAGGAACAGGACGCCGCCGATGGCGCCGAGCTCATACAGCACCTCGTCGTACGTCTGCTGCGGGATGAACGGCTTGTCCGGCGGAGGGAAGTAGCGCGCCGGCTGATCCGCAAAGCGCCGGCGTGCGGCGGGGAGGTACGCGTCGAACTCCTTTGGGGGCAAGTCGCCCCACCAGCCCGTGCCGAGCAGCGGATTCGCGATGAAGATGCGTCCGCCGACGTAGGTGTAGATCAATCGCTGGCTCCAACTCGATGCGTACTGTCCTGGCCGCGACGCAGGCTTTCCGAACCACGACTGGAGGAACCCGAGATCGCCGGAGCGGATGGCGAGCGTGCCGCCGGTGACCGCGACTACGACGGCAAGCGTGGCTGCGATATCTCGCAGGGTGAGTCGCCGTGTCAGCGCGTGGAGCACGAGCAGAACCACCGCACCGATGTACAGCCCGAGCAGGCTCGCCAGCGCTGCGCCGAGAACGCACCCCAGGCCGCCAACGGCGATCGCGAGCCAGGCACGGCGGTCCCGTCCGCGTGCATAGAGCAACGCGAGCCCGTAGAGGAGCGGGAGGGTCGCGAGGGCCGCGAAGTCGTGCTCCCCGAGAAAGGACGCCTGGCGGCCTCCGCCTCCGGTGACGAACTTGACGAGGCCGACGACGTCTGCGACGAGCGTGAAGAGGATGAGGACGTCGGCGAGGGCGTCGAGGTGCGCCCGCAAGCGAAGAAACGCAAGGGCACCGAGCGCGAGCGCCGTGAGCTCCACGACCTTCGCGCCTGACACGAATGCGGTCGCACTGTTCGCGGCGGCGGTCGCGAGGAGCCAGAGACAGAACAGCGCCGCGCTGATCGCGGCGGGCCACGCTGCGCGTTCGAGCCCGCGCCTTGCGATCGCAACAACGGCGACGAGCGCAAGGGCGATCAGCGCGATGTCTGCCGGGACGATCGAGGCAGTCGTGCCCCCGATGCTCACGTCGATCGAGGGTTGGTCCCGAGCGCGGATCAGGCACAAGGCGACGGTGGCGAGGAAGAGCGCGAATCGTGGCGAGCGCAGCTCTTGCCAAAGAGCTACGTGTCGGAGCGCAGTCACCGCGCCCTACGATAGTCCGATGCGCGTTGTCTTCCTCACGGGTATCTGGCCGCCGGACATTGGCGGGCCTGCAACGCACGGACCGGACTTCGCGTCGTTCCTGCGCGATCGCGGCCACGAGGTCCGGGTCGTGACGATGGCCGACCGGGAACCGACGGAGCGGCCGGTCCCTGTGGAGTGGGTGTCCCGCGGTCGTCCGTTCGTCGTTCGCTATCCGCAGGTTGCAGTCGCCGGCTTTCGGCTCGCGCGCCGCGCGGATGTCGTCTACGCAACGGCGACCTACGCCGCGTCAGCAGCTGCGGCGACAGCAGCGCGTCGGCCGCTTGTGGCCAAGCTCGTCTCCGATCCAGCCTACGAGCGCGCGCGACGCTACGGGCTCTTCTCCGGCACGCTCGAGGCGTTCCAGGCCGAACGATCCGCTCGAACCCTGCCGCTTAAGCAGCTGCGGACCGCGGCTCTCCGGCGCGCGAGGCGCATCATCGTGCCGAGCCGGTACTTGGCGGAGATCGCAGCGGGCTGGGGCCTGGATCGCTCGGGCATCGAGGTGCTGACGAACCCCGCACCGGCCCCGATCGACGTCGAACCTGCAGCGCTTGCCGCCGGTACCTTTGTGTTCGTGGGGCGTCTGACGGAGCAGAAGGCCCTACCGGTCGCACTCGCCGCGCTTGCCGAGGTTCCGGAAGCCCATCTGGTTCTGGTCGGCGATGGGCCGGAGCGCGAGTCCCTCGAACGTCGCGTCCGCGATCTTGGGCTTGTCGACCGGGTCCGGTTTCTCGGCAGCGTCCCTCGCGAAGAGGTGCTCGCCCAGCTCGCCGGCGCGCGAGCCGCGGTCCTCTCGAGCGCGTGGGAGAACCTCCCGCACGCGGCCGTCGAGGCCCTCTCGGTCGGCACGCCCGTCATCTCGACGGCGGTCGGAGGCGTGCCGGAGGTCGTGCGCGACGGGGAGAACGGTCTCCTCGTGCCCGCCGGCAACGTTCCGGCGCTCGCAGCCGCGCTGCGAAGGATGCTCGACGACGACGCGCTTCGTGACCGGCTCGCGGCCGGGGCACAGCCGTCCGTTGCCGCGATCGGCCGCGACGCGACGTACGAGCGGCTCGAACGTGTATTGGCCGAGGCTGCGGCATGACGCCGCGCGTGCTCTTCGTCGGCCGCGGCCGGCTCAAGCTTCCGCTGGCGCCGTGGTTGGCGAAGAAATGGGATGCGCTCAGCGAGGTGATCGACCTCCGCGTGCTCAACGCCGGTTCGGGAACGGGTGACCCTCGCTTCCGCATGCTTCCCGATTCCGCGCCCGCGTTCTATTCGCGCTTGCCTCTCGAGATCGCGCGTTCGCTCCGTGTTTTCCGCCCCGATGCAATTGTCGCTTCCGATCCCTACATCGGCGCGTCCGCAATCGCCGGCCGGCGGCTGGTGGGCTCGAAGGCGAAGATCATCGTGGAGGTACACGGCGATCCGCGCACGTTTACCCGCGGTTATGGATCGCCGGGCCGCAGGGTGTTGTCGCCCCTAACGGATGCGGTCGCACGGCACGGGATCGAGCACGCGGACGCCAGCCGCGGTTTGTCCGCGTTCACGTCGTCGCTGATCGAGGATGTGCGCGGTCTACCGGCGACCGCATGCTTTCCCACCTACAGCGATCTCACGGCGTTCACCGAGCGCCCGTTGGTGCCGGTCCCGGATGACAAGCGCGTCGTTTTCGTCGGTGCGCTCGAGCAGTACAAGAACGTCGATGGTCTCGCCGCGGCGTGGCGGCGCGTCGGTCCAGAGGTCGCCAACTCGGAGTTGATCGTGATTGGTAAGGGCACGCGAGCTCACGTGATCGACGCGCTCGTGCACGACATGCCCGGACAAGTCGTCCATCATCCGGAACTGCTGCCAGACGACGTGGCGGCCGCCGTGGACGCATCCCGCGCACTCGTTTTGCCCTCATGGCCGGAGGGTCTTGGCCGTGTCGTGCTCGAGGCCTTTGCGCGTGGACGAACTGCTGTCGCAACCAACGCCGGCGGGATCCGTGACATCGTCACGGATGGGCGTGACGGGATCCTGATCCCGGTCGCCGACACCGACGCGCTCGCCGCCGCACTGCGGCGCGTGCTCGAGGATAAGGAGCTTGCGGATCGGCTCGGAGCCGCCGCTCATACGACCTACGCGCCATGGCACCAGACACCGGAGGACTTCGCTCACGCATATCGCGAGCTCGTCGACCGGACGCTCGCGGGCGCCTCGTGAAACTTGTCTTCGTCACGCAGGAACTAGGCCCCGGTCACCCCGTGCTCGCACAGACAGTTGACCTCGTGCGCGCTCTGTCTTCGCGTGTGGACGAGCTCGCGGTCGTCGCGCGCGATGTGGAGTGGGAGGACATCCCGGCGAACGTCAGCGTGCGGACGTTCGAGGCGACAGGGAAGTTCCGCCGAGGGCTCGCCTTCGAACGATCGCTCGCTGCAGCGTTGCCCGGCGCGGACGCCGTGTTCGTCCACATGGTCCCCGAGTTCGCGGTACTCGCGGCGCCCCTGGCCCGGGTGCGCAGGCTGCCGATCCTCTTCTGGTACACGCACTGGCACGCCAGCCGGCAGTTGCGCATCGCCGCGCAGCTCGCGACGGTTGTGCTCAGCGTCGACACCTCGAGCTTTCCGATCGCGACCCCGAAGGTGCGCGGGATCGGGCACGCGATCGACATCGAACGGTTCGCTGCCGCGCCACCCGCCGAACCTGACGGAACGCTCCGCCTGCTCGCGCTCGGCCGGACAGCTCGCTGGAAAGGGCTTGCAACGCTCCTCGATGCGGTCTCGCTTGCCCGCGCGGAAGGCGCCGACGTGCGGCTCGAGATCAGAGGGCCGTCGCTGACCGACGACGAGCTCGTGCACCGGCTCGAGCTCGAGCAGCGCATTGCCTCCGACCCCATGCTGCAGTCGCACGCCGAGCTGCTGCCTCCCGTTGCGCGCGAGGAGGTGCCGGCCTTGCTCGCCGCGAGCGACGTCGTCGTCAGCCCGAACGAGCCGCGCTCCGGCTCGACGCTCGACAAGGCGGTTTTCGAGGCCGCAGCGTGTGCCCGGCCGGTCATCTCGACGAACGCGTCGTTCGCGCCCCTGCTCGGCGGCCTGCCCCTGCCGTTGCTGGCGGCGCCGCGCGACGCAGCGGCGCTCGCTGCGGCGATCGTCACCGTCGCTGCGGCCGATTCCGCCGTGCGCACCGAGACCGGCTCGCTGCTGCGCGAGCGCGTGGTAGCCCGCCATTCGCTCGATCACTGGGCCGACACTGTCCTCGGTCTGGTCCGCGAGGTACGATCGCCGCGTGGGACTGCCTCGTCTGCACGGGCGCCCGGCTAGGCCCGCCGCCCCTTTCGAGGACGTTCGCTTCGGGCGACCGTACTTTCTGTCCCTTGCGTCCTGGAGAACGGTCGCGCGTCGGCTCGGGAGCAGCTTCGCCTTGGTCGTGGTCGACCTCGTCGGCCTCGTGCTCGGCCTCTACGCCGCGCTCGCCCTGCGCGCGTTCGTGTTCGACCCTCACCCGGTTCTGTGGGGCCTGCTGTGGGATCAGGAACGCGACTGGCTGCCGTTCCTCATCCTGCTGCTGCTCCTCGTCTTCTGGCAGGGACGGCTCTACGCACCGCGAGAGGGACGCGAGGGAGCGGGTCGCGTCGTCCCGAGTGTCTTTCTCGTCGCGGCGCTCGCGCTCGCGTTTGCGATCGGCACCGGTCAGCACTTCACGACGTTCGGCCTCTACATCGTCGGCGCTGCGTTCGTCGCCGCGCTGATCGCGCTCTCGCGCGCGAGCTACGAGCTCTTCACCGGCATGCTTCTGCGGGCCGCCGGTGTCACGCGCAAGGCCGTGATCGTCGGCGAGCTAGAGCAGACAACGCACCTGCGCGAGACGCTCGGCTCGAGCCGTGGCGGCATCGATTACGAGTTCATCGCAGAGGTGTCACCAGGGCCTGAGGTGGAGGATCTCCTCGACGGCGTGGTTTTGCACGAGATCCTCGTCGCCGACGCCGGGTTGCCGGAAGCGCGCCTGCTCGAGATCGTCGAAGCGGCGCACCGGCGCGGTGTCCGCGTGCGCATTGCGCCGAGGACGACCGAGCTGCTCGTCGAGCGCGGCGAGTACATCCCCGGGCAGGCGGTGCCGCTCTTTGAACTGCGCCCGCCGATCTTTGCGGGAACACAGTGGGTGGTGAAGCGGACGTTCGACCTGGTGGTCGGGGCGCTCATCGTCGTGGTCGGCTTGCCGCTTTGGCTGCTGCTCGCCCTGCTTGTCAAGCTCACCTCCCGCGGGCCGGTGTTCTACGCCGACGACCGGATCGGTCTCGGCGAGCGCGAGTTCCGGATGTTGAAGTTCCGGACGATGGTTGCCGGCGCCGCCGAGCAGCAGCCCGCGCTCGAGAACGCCAACGAGGCGTCGGGCGCGTTGTTCAAGATCCGGAACGACCCGCGCGTGACGCCCGTCGGCCGCTTCCTGCGGCGCTTCTCGCTCGACGAGGTGCCGAACGTGCTCAACGTGCTGCTGGGTGAGATGTCGCTCGTCGGTCCGCGGCCGCTTCCGATCCGCGACCACGAGCGCCTCGAGGCCTGGCACCGGCGCCGGTCGAATGTGCTGCCGGGGATGACGGGGCTGTGGCAGGTCGCGGGCCGGTCCGACCTCAGCTTCGACGACCTCGTCCGTCTCGACTTCTACTACCTCGAGAACTGGTCGATCTGGCTCGACATCACGCTGCTCGTCAAGACCCCGTTCGCCGTCTTTGCCCGCAAGGGCGCCTACTAGCCTAGAGGCTTGATGTGAAACGCACGCGCACTCGCGGCTGGTGGCTACGACACTGCGCATCTCGCCGCGCCTTTCAAAGACGTGGTCGGGCTTGAACGTAGACACCGCTTGCCCTGCGCCCGACCCGAACGACCTGCTTGGTCTGAGCCATCCCCGCAAGCACGCAGTTCCACATCAAGCCTCTCCCGCCCCTTACCGTGCCGTAACCCCTCTCTGCGACACTGGCGACGTGCGCGCGCCGAAGATCCTTGCCGTGGCGTCCGCCGTGGACCTCGACTTTCGCTACGGCTGCACCCCGGCCTGGTGGCAGCTCTGGAAGGGCCTGTATGAGGAAGGCGCGGACCTCGTCGTAACGCCGTACCGCGGTCGCCCGGTCGAGTCGCCCTGGTGGAGGACTGCGCCGAACCCCACGTACGTCGAGGGCGAATCCTTCGCGCGCGCCCGGGACGCGGTCGCGCGGCTGAAGGGCGATACGCACCTACGTCGCGCAGAGGAGAACCCCGAGGACGGCCTTGGCGACCGGATGACCCGCGAGGTGATCTGGCGCTGGGTGACGCCGCGGTGGCGCCGCCATCTCGAGTCGCTCATCGAGCGCGAGCGTCCCGACGCGGTGATCGTCTTCACCGTCCCGATGGCGCACCTGCGGGGAGTCCCTACGGCGTTGCGAGAGCGCTTCGGTATCCCGGTCGTCTTCTACGACGGCGATGTGCCGATGAGCTTGCCGGAGTTCGGCGGCATGGACACCGGGTTCAACTGGTATCACCAGGCCGATCCTTCCGAGTACGACCTTCTCGTCTCGAATTCGGAAGGCGGCCTCGAGCGGCTTCGAGAGCTGGGAGCGCGTGACACGGCCGCTGTCTTCTGGGGCGCCGATCCGGACTTCTTTGCGCCCCAGCCGGTCGCGAAGGAGATGGACGTGTTCTTCTACGGCTACGGCGACAAGTTCCGCCGCGAGTGGGTGGAGGCGATGGTCGGTGGACCGTCGCGGCGCTTGCCCGACGTGGACTTTGCGCTCGGCGGGCGGGACTTCCGCGCGGACATCGGCGCAGCGCGTCTCGTCGGCGACGTTCCGTTCAACACATTCGCGACTGCCATCTCTGCTGCACGGATCAATCTCTGCATCACGCGTCGCTCGCACGCGACAGTGCACGCGTCGTCCTCATGTCGCCCGTTCGAGCTTGCGTCAGCCGGAGCAGCGATCGTTTCGAACCCCTACGACGGGCTCGAGCGGTGGTTCGAGCCGGGGTCTGAGCTCCTGATCGTCAACGACGCAGACGAGGCGGTCGCCGCATACCGCGACCTGCTCGGGGATCCCGCGCAGGCTGAAGCGATGGGGCAACGCGCACGCGAGCGTGTTCTCGACGAGCACACCTACCGCCATCGCGCACGGCAGTTGCTCGAACTCGTTGGCGTGGGGGTTACGGCGTGAAGTGCATCGCGATCGTCCCGGCGTTCAACGAGCAGGGAGCGATCGGAGGAGTGGTCGACGAGATCCTCGCGTTCAACTCCAGCTACGACGTGATCGTGATCGACGATGCGTCAGCGGACAGGACGTCCGAGGAGGCCCGCAGTCACGGCGCTCTCGTCGTTCGCCTGCCCTTCAACCTCGGCATCGGCGGCGCCGTGCAGACCGGGTTCCGCTACGCAGCGGACCACGGGTACGACCTCGCCGTCCGAGTCGACGGCGACGGGCAGCACAACCCCGCTGAGCTTGCACCGTTGATCGAGACCGTCGCCGGCGGACACGCTGACATCTGCGTGGGCTCTCGGTTCGTGGGGAGTGAGGGGTACCGCTCGTCGCGCTCACGGCGCATCGGGATTCGGATCCTCGCTCGGACCGTCTCGCTTCTCACCGGCCAGCGTGTCACCGACACGACGAGCGGCTTCCAGGCGCTTAACCGGAAAGCCATCGAGCTCTTCGCGGCGGACTACCCGCACGACTACCCGGAGGTGGAGGCCGCGGTGATGCTGCACAAGCACCGGCTTCGCCTCGCCGAGGTGCCGGTGCTGATGCGTGAGCGTCAGGCGGGCAAGTCCTCGATCCGCGGCGTGCACACCGTCTACTACATGGCGAAGGTGATGCTCGCGATTCTGATCGGAGCACTGCGCCGGCGGGCGACTCCCCTGGAGGATGCGTGATCGCCGCAGGTGGTCAGACGCCGCTCACAGTCTCGCTCGCCGCCTCTGCCGCGTCGCTTCTCCTCCTGCTCGTCGTCTTCGAGCTGATCCGGTCGCGGCGGCTGCGCGAGCGCTATGCGCTGCTCTGGCTGCTCACCGGCCTCGTGCTCCTGGCACTGTCTGCGTGGCGCGGAGGCCTGAACACCATCGCGGGCTGGCTGGGCGTGGAGACCTACCCGCCGGCCGTGCTGTTTGCCGTGGCGGTGCTCTTCGTGCTCGCCGTGCTGCTGCACTACGCGACCGTCCTCTCGCGCGTCTCCGATCAGAACGTGATCCTGGCGCAGCGGCTGGCACTGCTCGAGCTCGAGCTCAGGGGGCGCGATACGGCAAAGGAGCCGGCCGCAGCCGCGGGACCAGAAACCACACGGCACTGAGGAGTAGCGCGAGCGCGGGCGTTGCGGGCGCAAGGCCTTTCCAGAACGCGGCGTCGGCGTAGCCTTGCGCTGCGGCGCGAAGGAGGACGAATGCGATCCAGCCGCCGAGACCAACTGCGAAGAGGCCGGAGCGCCGGGCGACACCGAGGATGCCGGCGACTAGTGCCCACTCAGCGAATGTGATGCTCCACGCCGTTTCATGGAGACCAATCCGAAGGTCGGAGAGCGGGCCGACTCCCCAGATCGCGAGTGCGGCGACCCCGGCGCAGATCCCGGCAAGCCCAAGCAGCTGACGCGGCACGAAGGCGAACACGACGGCGGTCACCGCGCCGACTGCGAACAAGAGCGGATGGCGAAGACCGACGAGCTCCGGCAACGCCTCGTGCACGAAGATGTGCCGGTAGGTCGTGAGGCTGTAAGCGATCCCGAGCAGCGGCAGGACGGCGTAGACCAGGGCCGCTGCGGCTCCGAACCGCGGGCCGGAAAGCCGGCGGCCGGAGAACGCGATGCCGATGACCGTGCATTGCCCAAGCACGATCGCGACAGCTGTCTTGAGGAACGAGCCACTCGAAGTCTCGGCGAGCACTGCGATCTGCGAGATCAGCTCCGCCGCGCACCCGAACACCACCCAGCTCAGGGAGCGCATGCGACCTCCTCCAGGATCGGGACGAGCCGAGACGCGAACAGTCTTGTCGTGTGCTCGCGTTCGACCCGCGCGCGGCCTTCGCGCTCGAGCCTATTCCTCAGGTCGCCGTCCTCGAGCACGCGGCGAATGCCGTCCTCCAGCTCGTGCGCGGACTCAGCACTCACCACCACCGCTGTCTTGTCGCGATCGATGTAGTCGTCCAGCGTCGAGCGATGGGTGACCACCGTGGCGCGCCCCATCGCCATCGCGTCGAGCAGCACGGTCTGGCCCGAGCAATCCGCGCCGCGGTCGAACTCCCGTGCGCGCGTCGGGACGACGACACACGTCGCTCGGCCATAGAGCTCGCGGAGCCTGATGGGCGACACGTCGAGCTCAATTCTCACGTTCGAGGGGAACTCGATGCCGCGAACATTTCGCTCGCTCGCAACGACCGTGGCTTCGACGTCGAGTGAGCGGAGCGCCCTGGCGAGTGTCGCGTAGTCACGCCCTTCGTCGCGTCCTACAGCCAGCACGTTGGGCTCGGCTGCTCCGAGCGCCGGCGAATAGAAAGCGTCGTCGACGCCGAGCAGCACGAGGTGAACCTTGGCCGAATCCAGCCGGACTTGCTTGAGAAGGAGGTTCCGCTGGGCCTCCGCTAGACACACGATTGCGTCGGCGCTGCGCAACGAGGCGACGAGCACCTGCCGCCGCAAGCCGCGCAGTCGTCGGAGAGCGGTGCAGAGGTTGATGTTCAAGACGACTGTCTTCGGGCCGCGGCGCACACGGGATGCCAGCGGCAGCAACGTGCCGAGCGGCGTGACGATCACGTCCGCGCCCGACGACTCGAACGGCACCGAGAGCTCGCGGGCCAGCCATGTGACTCGGTGGGCTACACCCGGAAGGCGCGTCCGCCGCCGCAGGCGAGAGTCCTGGATGCGTGCGTCGACACCATGTTCGGTCAGATGGTTCTGGCCCAGCAGCCCGGTATCCGGGGCAACTCCGTTCGCGATTGCCGAAGCCAGCCCTGCTCGCGGATTCGGGTACGCGAAATCGACCCGCACTAGGCCGGTGTGCGAGCCATGTCCCGGTACCAGGCGACCGTCCGTTCGAGCCCATCGCGGAGCGATGTCCGGGCTCGGAACTCGAACAGCTCTGCTGCTCTCGACGCATCCAGCTGTCGGCGCGGCTGGCCGTTCGGCATCGAGGTGTCCCAGGTGATCTCGCCATCGAAGCCGGTCAGATCGGCGATCGTCTCGGCCAGTTCGCGGATCGACGTCTCCACGCCCGTCCCGAGGTTGACAGGCTCCGCGCCGTCGTACCGCTCCGCGGCAAGCACGAACCCTTCGGCGCAGTCGTCCACGTAGAGAAACTCGCGCGTTGGCGACCCGTCGCCCCACAGCACCACCTCGCGCTCGCCCTCGAGCATTTTCCGGATGAGGGCCGGGATCACATGCGACGACTCCAGATCGAAGTTGTCCCTGGGCCCGTAGAGGTTCGCGGGCAAGAGAAAGATCACATCCATGTCGTATTGCGCGCGGTATGCCTGCGCGCCGACGAGGACAGCCTTCTTCGCAACGCCGTACGGCGCGTTGGTCTCTTCGGGATAGCCGTTCCAGAGGTCGTCCTCGTGGAACGGGACCGGCGTGAACTTCGGGTAGGAGCAGACGGTGCCGGTGACGATCGTCTTCTGCACCTCGTGCTGCCGCGAGAGCTCGAGCACGTGGGCGCCCATCATCAGGTTCGCGTACCAGTACCGGCCGGGATTCGCGCGGTTTGCGCCGATTCCGCCCACCTCGGCGGCGAGATGGAACACGAGTTCAGGCCGCGCGTCGGCGTACATGCGTTCGGCGTCTTCAAAGCGGGTCAGGTCATAGTCGCGGCGACGCGGCACGAAGACGTCATGACCGGCCGACTCGAGACGCTCGACGAGATGCGTCCCGAGAAATCCCCCTCCCCCGGTTACGAGCGCGCGGCTCATTTCGACTCGGCGCGCGCCCGGGTCATCCAGTCGACACGGCCGACCCACCGCTCGCGGTTTTCCGCGTACCAGCGAATCGTCCGTCGCACACCCTCTTCCCACGACACCTTCGGCTCCCAGCCAGTCTCCGCGTTGAGCTTCTCGTAGCCGACCCGCAGCGCCATCACGTCGGTAGCGCCCGGCCGCAGGCGCTTGTCCGTGGTGACGACATGCCGGTCGTCGCCCCAGTAACCGTCTTCTTCGCCCGTCTTCAGGATCAGGTCGCACCAGTCACGCATCGAGATGTTCTCACCCTGGCCGTAGACATAGAGGTCGCCGGGGATCCCCTGTGCGGCGACCGTGAGGTGGCCGCGAACACCATCGGTGCAGAAGCAGAAGTCGCGCAACGGCTCGAGCGCACCGAGCTCGATCTCTGGCCGCGACAACGCCTGTGAGATGATCGTCCCTGTGACGTAGCGCGGGTTCTGGCGAGGGCCGTAGTTGTTGAACATGCGCGTCACGACGCCAGGCACTCCGTACGCATCGTGGTAGTTCATCGTCAGAAAGTCGGCGGCGACCTTTGCAGTTGCGTAGATCGACTTCGGGTTGATCGGCGAGCGCTCGTGCAGGATCAGCGAGCCCAGATTGTCGAAGTCGTGATGGTGGGCGACGTCCTTGTGGACGTTGCCGTACTCCTCCGACGTCCCCGCGGTGTCGAACTTCTCGAGCTCGACGTCGTGGTCGACCATCGACTGCAGCAGATTGAGCGTTCCGACGGTGTTCGCCATCACGGTCTCGTACGGGCGATGCCACGACTCGCCGACGTGAGCCTGAGCGCCGAGATGGAAGACGTACGGCTTGTCGGGAGCGGTCACCAGGTGGTCGCGCACCAGATAGTCGATCGAGGTCTTGTCGGTCAGATCGGCGAAGACGACCGTCAGCTCGCTGCGCGAGCTCCCGATGTTGTTCAGGGCGCCCGACGAGGTCGCGCGCACGAACGCGATGACGTGTGCCCCGAGGGCCACCAGGGCTTCGGTGAGATGCGAGCCCATGAAACCGTCGGCTCCGGTGACGAGGCAGGTACGGTCGCGGTAGCTGTCGCCGAACTCGGCGCGCAGTGCCTCGACTGCCGCCTCGTCCCATTGGCTTTCGTGGGAAGTCATGGGCGGAAGCGTACCGCTCATCTGTGAGCGAATCGCCACGTCTGCGAGGCTCCGCCGTATGGACTCGACGACCGACTCCCTCGAGCATGCCACCGATCTGCTGAGCACCGCGGAAGCGGGAGGCCGCGTCGTTCGCGGCGCTGCCGTGCGCGCGGCGGGGTACGGCGCCGGCACGCTCTTCGGGGCCGTCGGCTCGTTCTTCCTGCTGCGGCACCTCGGGGTCTCGGATTTCGGCCGCTATGCGACCGTCACCGCGCTCCTCGCCATAGTCCAGGGCATCAGCGATGGCGGGTTGACCGCGGTCGGCTCGCGGGAGCTGGCGCTGCTCGGCGGCGAGGATCGCGCGCGCCTGATGCGCAACCTGGTGACCCTGCGGCTGACCATCACGCCGATCGGCGTGCTGCTCGCCGTGGGTTTCGCGATCGTGGCGGGTTACGACCGCCAGATGGTGCTCGGGACGCTTCTCGGGGGCATCGGCGTGGTGTTCATCATCACGCAGACGACGATGGCGATGCCGCTCGTGGTCAATCTCCAGTTGGTGCGCCTGACCATCTTCGAGGTGGCGAAAGGGGCGTTGAACCTCGTGGCGATCGTGCTCCTGGTCTTGCTCGGCGCCAAGCTCCTGCCCTTCTTCGCGGCGCAGGCGGTGACCGGCGCGGCCCTGCTCGCCGTCGCGCCGTTCGTCGTACGAGCGCGTGGCTCGCTCGTCCCGGGCTACGACCCGGCGCTTATCCGGCCGCTGCTGCGCGAGGCGCTCCCGCTGGCGGTGGCGCTGGTGATGAACGTCGTCTACTTCCGCGTCCTGATGATCATCATGTCGCTGCTTGCCTCCAAGCACGAACTCGGGCTGTTCGCGACGTCATTCCAGGTCTTCACGGTGATCTGGAGCTTGCCGCTCGTCGTGCTCTCGAGCGCTCTGCCTCTGCTTGCAGTCGCGGGCCGAGACGACGGCGACCGGCTGGGCCGCGGCCTGCAGTCGATCACCGAGGTCGGGCTCGCCGCAGGTGTGTTCCTCACCCTGGTCGTCTACGCGCTTGCCGCGCCGGCGATCAGGCTCCTCGGTGGCGCGCAGTTCGCGGGCGCCGCGCCGGTGTTGCAGATCCAGGCGTTCGCGCTGGTGCCTGTGTTTCTCGGGCAGGCATGGCAGCTCGGGCTGCTCTCCGTGCGCCGGCAGTCGGCGTTGATCTGGGCCAACGCGATCGCGCTCGTAGCGGTGATCGTGATCGGCACCGTGTTCGTGAGCGCCTGGAGCTCGCGCGGTGCAGCCGTCGCCGCCGTAATCGCAGAAACGCTGCTGGCAGCGCTTGTCTACTTCTTCCTGCGGCGCGCGCGCCCGGAGTCCACACCAACGCTCGGTCGGACGCCTCGCATCCTCCTCGCGGCGCTCCCGGCGTATGCGGTGCTCGCCATTCCGGCGCCCTGGCCGGTCCAGCTCGTTCTCTCGTGCGCGATCTTCGTCGCAGGCTGCCTCCTCGGTCGGGCGCTTCCGCCGGAGCTGCTCTTCGCACTGCGCCGGCGTCAGAGCAATTCGCGGTAGACGGCGTCCGTCGCACGTGCGGTCGTGTCCCACGAGTAATGGCGAGCCCGTTCCAGCCCGCGCGCGGACCACTCCTCGGGCGCGGCCAGGACGTCGAGGACCGCAGCCGCGATCGCTCGCGGATCGTGGGGATCGAACAGGCGGGCAGCCTCGTCCACTACCTCCGGCAGCGCCGCTGCATTGGAGCAGGCGACGGGACAGCCGCACGCCATCGCCTCGAGCGGCGGCAGCCCGAAGCCCTCGTAGAGCGAGGGGAACACGATGGCGGAAGCGGTTTGCATGAGCGTCACGACCTCGTCCCACCCGAGATGGCCACGTGCCTCTACTCCGTCCGGCAGAGCACCGAACTCGCCGCCACCCGTCAGCACGAGCCGGAGGTCAGGCCGCTCGCGGCGGATGAGCGAGAACGCCTCGAACAGGCGCGCGTGGTTCTTGTGCGGCCAGCTGCGCGCCGGGTAGAGAAGGAACGGCTCTCGCTCGCGCGCAGCCGGCCGCAGCCGTTCGTGGTCGAGCGCAAGCGGGACGACACGGATGCGTTCCGGGTCAAGGCCGAGGTGCTTGATCGCACGGTCGCGGACGAATTCGCTGATCACGATCACGCGACTCGCCCCGCGGATCGACGGATGCCACGCAGCGGCCCTGAACAGCCGCTCCGCCCGCGGGAACATCGCGGGTAGGTCGAGGTGCTGGAGATCGACGAGCGTCACGACGCTTGGTTGCGAAACCCTCGGGATACGGAGGGTCAACGGGTAATGCACAACGCTCGCGTCCCGGAGATCGTGTCGCAGGGGTCCCGGCCGCAAGGTCGCCGCCGTCATCGCCGCGAGGCGCTGCGGGGGCGTCCGGGCGAGGCGATATCCGGTCGTGATCTCGGACGGCAGCCCTTCGGCGGACGTCGGTGCCACGGGAGGCAGCAGCACCTTGTATTCCAACTCGCCGACGCGCCCGAGCCCCCGTAGCAACTCGCGCACATATGTCTCACTGCCGCCAAGCTGACCCGGCACGAGCGTCAGGAGCGAGATGCCGATCATCGCGCGATCGTAGTCTTCACCTGTGAACATCGTCATTGCGATCCTCCTCGCGGGAGCGACGTCGTCCCTCTATGCGGTCTCGACGAGCCTGCAGGCGCTCGAGGCGCGCAGGGAGCCGGCGAGCGAGGCGTTGCGCGCGTCACTCCTCAAGCGGCTCGTGCGTCGGCCGCTCTGGCTCGCCGGCGCTGCAGCCGGAGTCGTCGCGTGGCCGTTGCAAGCTGTCGCGCTCGCGCTTGCGTCGGTGGCGATCGTGCAGCCGGCGCTCGGGCTCGGCTTGATCGTGCTGCTCGTGCTCGGCGTGCGGTTGCTCCACGAGCGCGTCGGTGTCCGCGAGATCGGGGGCGCGGTGTTGATCGCGGGCGCGATCGCCGTCATCGGCTGGGCCGCGCCGGCGCACACGGCCGGGTTCACGCGCGGCGGCAAGGTCACGGTCGTCGTGGCGCTTGGGATCGCCGCTTCCGCTCCCTATATGTTGCGCGCGCTCGGACGCGCGGGCGGGCTCGGGACCAGCATCTGCGCCGGTTTCGGCTGGGCTACCGTCGGGCTCGCGACCGCCCTGATCGACGAAGGGATCGCTCACCGCCACTGGGTCGTCGCGGTCGCCTGGGGCGTAGGCCTCGCGGCGGCCAGTTGGTCGTCGCTGCTCGCCGAGATGACCGCCCTTCAGACCTGGCCGGCGACGCGGTCGATCCCCGTCGTCTTCGGGATCGAAATGGTCCTGCCGGCGGCGCTGCTGCCCCTCCTGACCCACACGCGCCCAGGCCACGTGGTGTCGTTCGGAGCCGCCCTGGCTGTCGCCTGCGCCGGTGCGGCCGTCCTCGGCAGCTCCCGCGCGGTCGCCCGGGCCGCCGCACCGCTTACAGAGCCGTAACCCCCGGTCTTTACACTCCGGGCAGTGCCTGAGGAGACGACAGACGTCGCCGCCCTCTTTGCGCGGCTGAAGGAAGAGATCAGGGCGGCGGGCCCCCGCGGCTCCGATGTCACGCCCGCGCAGGTCCGGCTGTCGGTGCGCGACCAGGCGGAGCGGCTGTGGCCGATCTCGGCCGAGCGTCCGATCGTCGGCAAGGGCGGCCCGTTGAAGGCGTTCCTGCGCCGCTTCATGCGGTGGTACGTGGAGCCAGCGTTCGCCGACCAGCGCGCGTTCAACGACGCGGTGCTGAAGCTGATCGACGACCTCGACGAACGCATTAAGCGACTAGAGACCAAATGAGGATTGCCGTCGCGGCGCCGCAGGTGCCGTTCGTGCGCGGCGGCGCCGAGCTGATGGCGGAGGACCTCGTCACCGCCCTGCGCGACCGGGGGCACGAGGCCGAGCTCGTGACCGTGCCGTTCAAGTGGTATCCCGGCACGCGCGTCCTCGACCAGGCGTTCCTCTGGCGGCTCGTCGACCTCACCGAGTCCGACGGCCGGCCGATCGACCGCGTGATCGCGACGAAGTTCCCGGCGTACGCCGTGCGCCACCCGAACAAGGTTGCGTGGGTGCTGCACCAGTTCCGACAGGCCTACGACTACGACCGAACCGAGCTCGGTCAGTTCTCCGAATCGCCCGAGGACCGCGCGACGCGCGCCGCGATTGAGCGGCTCGATGCAGTCGCGCTCGGGGAGGCGCGCAAGGTCTTTGCGACCTCGCGCAACGTCGCCGACCGACTGCGGCGCTTCAACGGGATCGCCGCGGATGTCCTGCCGCACCCGCCGCAGGCGCTCCCGTATCGGACGGGCGAGTCCGAGGGCTTCGTGCTCTCGGTGAACAGGCTCGACCGCGCGAAGCGGATCGACTTGCTGATCGAAGCGGCGAAGCGCGAGCCGTCGCTGCGCGTTGTGATCACGGGCGAAGGCCCGGACCGTGAACGTCTGGAGTCGCTCGCCTCGGGGCTGAACGGGCAGGTCGAGTTCGTCGGCCGCGTCGACGACGAGCGCCTCGCCGATCTCTACTCGCGTTCGCTCGCGGTGTACTACGCGCCGCTCGACGAGGACTTCGGAATGGTTCCCTACGAAGCGTTCCTCTCCGGCAAGCCGGTCGTGACCACGGTCGACGCAGGCGGCCCGCTCGAGGTCGTGCACGATCACGAGACGGGCGTCGTCGTCGCGCCCGATGCTGCGGAGATTGCGCGCGCCGCCGTCTACCTCGGCGAGCATGCGGACGACGCGAAGGCGTGGGGCAACGCCGGCAAGGCGATCGCCGAGCGCGTGACCTGGGACGCGTGCATCGACGCACTCCTGTCGTGAAGGTCGCCTACTACTCGCCGCTGCCGCCGTCGCGCTCCGGGATCGCCGACTACTCGACGTTGCTCTTGCCCGCACTGCGCGAGCGCATCGACGTCGTCGTCGCCGAGCAGGGCAAGCGCGCGCCTCACGCAGACGTCGCGCTCTACCACATCGGCAACGATCCGGATGCGCACGGCTGGATCCTCGATGCGCTGAACGAACGGCCCGGCGTCGTCGTGCTCCACGAGTACGTGCTGCACCACCTGATCGCAGGAACGACGATCGGCCGCGGCAACGGTCGCGCCTATCTCGACGCAATGGAGCGCGAGCTCGGGGTCGCCGGCCGGCTGCTCGGTCTCGGCGTGCTCGACAACCTGCTGCCGCTGCTCTGGGAGACGCAGCCCGAACGCTTCCCCCTCTCGGGCGTCGTGCTCGACAAGGCGACGGGACTGATCGTCCACTCGAACTACGTTGCCGAGCGCGCGCGCGCCGCCGCGTACGAGGGGCCGCTTTGGCGCATCCCGCACCCTGTCTGGCCGATGGCGGCTGTCGAGCCCGCGACCGACGTCAGCGGCGACCCGCTCATCGGGTGCTTCGGCTTCCTGAACATGAACAAGCGCATCCCGCAGCTGCTCGAAGCGTTCGCGTCCTACCGTCGTGCGCGGCCCAGTGCGCGGCTCTTGCTAGTCGGTGGGTCCGGCGAACGCTTTGACGTCGAGCGCCGGCTCGAGCGACTCGGGCTGACCGAGGGCGTCGAGCGCATCGACTATGTCCCCGAGGAGCGCATGTGGTCGCTGATGGCCGCGTGCGACGTGCTCGTCAACTTGCGCTACCCAACGATGGGCGAGACGTCGGGGTCGGTTGTTCGCGCGCTGTCACTCGGGAAGCCGCTCGTCGTCTCCGATGTCGGCTGGTTCACCGAGCTGCCGGATGACGCTGTGCTCAAGGTCCCGGTCGACGACTACGAGGTGGCCACGATCGAAGCGGCGCTCACCGTGGCCGTCGAGCACGGTGCAACGCTCGGCGCCGCCGCGCGCGCCTACGTCGAGCGCGAGCACTCGCTGCCGCACACGGCCGATGCGTATGCGCGCGCGCTCGAGGCCGCGGCCGGCGGCGAAGCCGTGAACGATGCCGTGCTGCTACGGATCGCCGACGCCGCAGCCGAGGTCGGCATCGACGACGTGTCCGCGCTTGCGCAAGGCGCGCGCGAGTCCGGGATCCTGGCATGAGGGCCCTCGGCGCGCGACTGCGCGCCGAGTCGCTCCCGACGTGGGTGTGGCTCTCTGCGATCGTCCTCGTGTCGGCGCTCGTCCGGATGCTGCTCGCGCGTCGAGTAGTTGCGCCGTGGATCATGGTGGACGAGATCGTCTACTCGGAGCTCGCGAAGTCCTTCGCGGATCAAGGACGCTTCCTCATTCGCGGTGTGCCGAGTGGTGGATACGGCTTTGTCTATCCGCTGCTGATCGCTCCCGCGTTCCGGCTCTTTGCGAACGTGCCGACCGCGTACGCCGTCGCGAAGGGGATCAACGCCGTCGTCATGTCGCTGGCCGCGGTGCCCACGTACTTCCTGGCACGGCGTCTTCTCCCGCGTGCGTCGTCGCTCGGAGTAGCCGCGCTCGCCGTGCTGATCCCTTCGATGCTCTACACCGGGACGCTGATGACGGAGAACGCGTTCTATCCGTTGTTCGTCGTCGCCTGCCTCGCACTCGTCCTGATGCTCGAGCGGCCAACCCCGTTGCGGCAACTTGCCGTGCTCGCAGTCTGCGGGGTGTGCTTCGCGACGCGCGCTCAGGCTTTGGCGCTCTTCGGCGCCGCCGTTGTCGCTCCGGTCCTGCACGGCTGGATAGAGCGGGACCTGCGCCTGCGCCTCCGCAGGTACTGGGTGCTCTACGGAGCCGTCGCTCTTGTCGCCGTGCTCGCGCTCGCGGCGACCGTCGCGCGAGGACGATCGCCCTTGGCACTGCTTGGCGCCTACCGCGCAGCGACCGGCCCGGGCTACTCCGTGTCGGAGATCGCTCACTACGTCCTCTGGCACGTGGCGGAGCTCGACCTCTACGTCGGCATCGTCGGGTTCGCCGCGCTGCTTGCCCTCTGGATCGCGCCGCGTGCCGCGTCCCCTGCCGCGCGCGCGTTCGCCGCGGCATCGCTGCCTGTCGTTGTGTTCCTGCTGGCGGAGGTCGCGGCGTTCGCGTCCCGTCAGTCGCTCCGGATCGAGGAACGGAACGACTTCTACCTCGCACCGCTCGCACTCGTCACCCTTTTCGGACTGGGGACCGACAACGTGATCCCGCGTGTGCGTCGCGCAGTCATCCCTGCTGCGCTCATTGCAGGCGTGCTTCCGGGCGTGATCCCGTTCGGCAGGTTCGTAAACACGTCGGTCGTTTCCGACACGCTCGGCCTGCTCCCCTGGTGGTGGTTGCAAGACCAGGGGATTCACTTCGGTCCACTCCGGCTCGTCGCGCTGGCGCTCGGCCTCGTCGCAGCTCTTGCGTTCGTGACGCTGCCGCGCCGTTATTTGCTCGCCTTCGTGGGCGCGACAGCGGTGTACTTCGTGCTCACGGGGCTCGTTGCCGAAAACGGTCGGCACGGTGTGCACCAGGCGTCTGTCGGTGGGCTGTGGGCCGGCATCCGTGTCGCGCACTACGACTGGATCGATCGTCGCGTCAGCCGAGACGCACACGTTGCGTTCCTCTGGCACTACGCGGGCGAGACCCGTCCGCTCTGGAACAACGAGTTCTTCAATCGAAGTATCGGCAGCGTCTACACGCTCGACGGCCCGGACCCGGCGGACGGCGGGCTTCCCGAGACGCCGGTCCGCGAACGGCGTGACGGCACCCTCGTCACCGCGAACGGCGTGACACCTCACGTGCAGTACGCCGTCTCATACACGGACATTGCGGGCAAGCTGCTTGCACACGATCCCGGGATCGGACTTGGCTTGTACCGCGTTGACGGCCCGCTCGTCATCCTCACGCGAGTGAAGGGTCTCTACGCAAACGACAGCTGGGCGGGACGGAATGTCAGCTACCGGCGCCTGCAGTGCACCGGCGGCGCGCTCTTGGTGCGGCTCGGCACCGACGAGAAACTATTCACCGGCGACCAACGTGTCACGGCGCGGGAGAACGGCCGGGTCGTGGCGCGGGTGCGGATTGCGCCGACCAAGCAGCCTACGCTCCGCGTGCCGCTTCGCCCGAACGCCGCCGGCACGTGCTCGGTGACGTTCACGGCCGCGACAGCTCGTGTGCCGGCCCGACTATTCCCGGCGAGCGAAGACACCAGGCAGCTTGCCGTCCACTACTACGCGTTCGAGTACGCGGCTCGATGAGAATCGCGTTCGACGTCAGCCCGCTGTCGCACGAGCGGACGGGCGTGAACAACTACATCCGCGGCTCGCTCGCCGGACTCGCCGAAGCTGCTCGCCCGCTCGGGCACGAAATCGTCGCGTTCGCGCCGACGTCCCCGACCGGCAAGCGCGTGATCCCGGAGGCGCTCGCCGGGATCGACGTCGAGACGAAACTCGTCAGGCTCCCAGGCGCGCACTACTGGCGCACCGCCTGGTCGATGCTCGGATACCCGCCGGCCGAGCGCTTCATCGGCAAGTTGGACGCGCTCCACTTCAGCGACTGGATGTACCCGCCGCAGATGCGCGGCGTCCGCGCGACCACGATCCACGACGTCGTGCCGCTGCACCATCCCCAGTGGACGACGAAGCGCACGCGCTCGATGCACGGTCGCAAGTACCGCAACGCCGCGCTGACCTGCGATGTCGTGTTCGCGAACTCCGCGTTCACCGCGGCCGACTTCGCGCGCACGCTCGACTTTCCGCTCGAGCGCGTGCTCGTCGCTCATCCCGGGATCGGAGACGACTTCTCGGCCGACGGTCCGGCGGAGGACCTCGGAGGGCCGTACCTCCTCACGGTTGCGACACTCGAGCCGCGCAAGAACCTCGGCACGCTCGTCGACGCGTTCGCGCTGCTCGCTGACACCGACCTCTCGCTCGTCGTCGTCGGCGGACAGGGCTGGGGTGAGCAGCCGGAGCTCGATCGCCCCGGCATCGTGCGGCTCGGCCGCGTCTCGGACGAGGAGCTTGCGCGCCTGTACCGGGGCACGCAGGCCGTCGTCTATCCGTCGCGGTTCGAAGGCTTCGGGATGCCGATCACCGAGGCGATGGCGTCGGGCGCACCGGTCGTCGTATCCGCCCACGAGTCGATGGACGAGGCCGCGGGCGCCGCCGCCGTCCGCGCCGATCCCGAGAGCCCGCAGGCGATCGCCTCCGGGATCCTCGAAGCGATCACGCGCCGTGACGAGTTGCGCGCGAAGGGCATCGAGCACGCGCGCAGGTTCTCGTGGCGTAAGACGGGCGAAGTCTTCCTCGAGGGGTACGAACGATTCGCGTAGCGCTTGACACGACGCCGCTGCGCCAGACGCGGGCGGGAACGGCGCGCTACGTGCAGGCGCTGCGGGACCACCTGGACGTCGTCGAGGTGTCGTATCCCGCGACGTCGCGCCTGCGAACGCTCGCCGCAGACGTCTTGTGGTACCCGCGGCTGCGGGCGGACGCCGACATGCTGCACTGCCCGACGTTCCGTGGCCCATTCCGCGCACGGCAGCCGCTCGTCGTCACCGTGCACGATCTCGCGGTGCTGCGGCATCCCGAGTGGTTCAATCGCTGGACGTCGACCTACTCGCGTATCGCGGTGCCGCGGGTCGTCGCTGCGGCGACGAGGGTGATCGCCGTCTCCGAGTTCACGAAGCGCGAGCTGATCTCGCTGCTTGGCGTGCCGGCGGAGCGCATCCACGTGATCCCGAACGGCGTCGAGGATGTCTTTACACCCGACGGGCCGCGTGCGGAGGGCGACTACGTGCTCGCCGTCGGCACGCTCGAGCCCCGCAAGAATCTCGCGCGGATCGCACAGGCGGTCGACGGCGAGCTGCGGGTCGTCGGCGTGCGCGGCTGGGGCGGCGTCGACCCACCGCCGAACGTCACGTGGCTCGGCGACGTGAGCGATGACGAGCTGGCGGCGCTGTACCGCGGCGCACGCTGTCTCGTCTACGCCTCGCTCTACGAAGGGTTCGGCATCCCGGTCGCGGAGGCGCTCGCGTGCGGGTGCCCGATCGTGACGAGCCGCGGTTCCGCGATGGAGGAGATCGTCGGCGAAGAGGCGGCGTACGTCGACCCGATGAGCGTCGAATCGATTCGCGAGGGGATCGCGCAGGCCAAGCCGCCGACGCCGAGGCGGGTCGCGACCTGGCCCGAGGTCGCCGCGCGCACACGCGCCGTCTACGAGGAGCTCGCGTGATCCTGATCGACGCCGACGTGCTCGGCCGCAACCGCACGGGCGAGGAGACGTACGTGCTCAACCTCTTACGGCAGCTGCCGTTCGTCGCGCCCGACTTGACGTTCGTTGCGGTGACGCGCCATCCCGAGCTCGTGCCCGAGGGTGTCGAGGCGCTCGACCTGCCCGCGCGTTTCCAGGAGACGCGGATGGCGGTGTCGCTCCCGCGGCTACTGCGCCGGCTGCGCCCCGAGCTTTCGCACTTTCAGCATGCGCTCCCGCTCGGGCTGCGCGGCCCGAGCGTCGTCACGATCCACGATCTTCACTTCGAGCACGACGCGTCGGTGATGGGGCTGGTCGACCGCTTGACGTTCAAGGCGGTCGTGCCGCGCGCGGTACGCAAGGCCGATCACGTGCTCGCCGTTTCGGAGCGCACGAAGCGCGACCTCGTCGAGCTCTACGGCGTTCCGCCCGAGAAGGTGACGGTGACGCCGCATGGCGTCGATCCGGCGTTCGCGCCCGGCGACGGCACGAACGATGGCTACCTGCTGTTCGTCGGCGCCGTGCAGGCACGCAAGGATCCGCTCGCGGCGCTCGCGGCGGCCGACGCGGTCGGGGTGCCGCTGGTCGTCGTCGGCCCCGAGAAGGAGCCGGAGCTCGCCCGTGAGCTGCGGTCGCGCGGCGCGGACGTGCGCGGCTGGGTCGAAAAGCCCGAGCTAGCCGAGCTCTATCGCCGCGCCGGCGCGTTTATCTTGCCGTCGCGCTTCGAGGGCTTCGGCGTACCCGTGCTCGAGGCGATGGCGAGCGGTACGCCGGTCGTGCTCTCCGACGACAAGGCGTTGCGTGAGGTCGCCGGCGACGCGGGCGTCTACGGCGAACTCGCAGACGCCGTACGGCGCGCGCTCGCCGACCGCGACCGCTATGCGCGCGCCGGGCGGGAGCGTGCCGCGCAGTTCAGCTGGGAGGAGAGTGCACGTCGTACGGCGGACGTCTACCGGCAGGTGCTCGCATGAAGGTCGTCGCGGTCGTCGTCTCTCACGGCCACCCGCGCGAGCTCGAGGAGTCCCTCCCGGTCTTGCGCGAGCAGGTCGACGAGCTGGTCGTGATCGCGAACATCCCCGACTCCGTGCCGGGCGGCGTCGAGGCGGTGCACAACGAGCAGCCGTTGGGGTTCGGCGCGAACGTGAACATGGGCGCAGCGCTGACGACAGCGGAGCTCGTGCTCTCGGCGAATCCCGACGCCGTCCCGGAGCGTGGCGCTGTCGATGCCCTGCGCGCGTTCATGGCGGAGCATCCGCGGTGCGGCGTCGCAGGCCCGTGCATGGTCTTTCCCGACGGATCGCCGCAGCCCTCGCGCCGCCGCTTCCCGACGGTGCTGGGAACGATCGTTCGGCGCACGCCGTTACGCCTTGTCGTGCCGCAGCGCCGCCACTTTCACCTCGACGAGACGCAGCCCACACAACCGGTCGAGACGGACTGGATGCTCGGCGGCTTCCTGCTCCTCCGCCGCGTGATGCTGGACGAACTCGGTGGATTCGACGAGGGGTTCCGTCTCTACGGCGAGGACATCGACTTGCAGTACCGCGCCATGCAAGCCGGGTGGGAGCGCTGGTACGTCCCGCAGGCCGTCGTGCGTCACGAGCACAAGGCAGAGACCGACAAGCGGTGGCTGACGCGACGGACGCTGTGGCACTGGCGCGGGATTTTTCGCTTCGTGCGCAAGCACCCCGAGCGGCTGCTCGCGCGCTAAGGCTCTACCGCTTGTCCGGTGTAAACGTGTAGCCGATCTGGACGCTCAGTTTTCGTCCGTCGGCCGGCCGGAAGAAACCACGCGCGCTGACGTCGATGCGAAACGGCGGACGAGCCTGAAGTGGCACGGGGAACCGCTGACAGGGGTTCGATCTGACGACAACGTGCTTCGCCGCCAGGGGGTGGCCTGCGACCGGCTGCGCGTTCTCGTCGATCCGCAGACGTGTCAGGCGAATGGTCAGCCGGGCAGGAGCGATGTCGCCGCACGACGCTTGACGCGAAACTGTCACGAGCGCGGTGCCGGGTGGGTCGCCGGGTTTCCCGAACACGACGAATGAGCTCTGATCGCCCATCCATCCATCAGGAGAGACGTTGGACGTGAAGCTCGTGATCCGGATCGGATGGTCCAGCGCGTACAGCTGAAGACCGCCCGCCAACTCCTTCGGGCGGCCCGCGAGCGTGATGTTCCCGGAGGCGATTCCCCAACGATCATTGATGCGGGGGCCGGACACCTCTCCGTCGACGCCCGCGAAGTTGGGCGTCCACGTCTGGCCGAGCCCCGGCGAGGAGCCGTCGACCGTCCAGACATCCTGGATCGATTGGTTCCAGAACTCGATCGACCAGAACTGGTTCGAGTTTCCAAGCCCTTGCCCGACGAAGAGCGTGCGCTCGCGGCCGGTCGCTCGGTCGATCCAGTCGGGCGGTGACGGCAGCGCAACGATCGTCTTTGCGAACGAGTTCGAGGAATTCGCTGCGGTGATCTCCCCTGTGAGGTTCCACGCGATGACGGCGATCGCCGTCGCGGAGATCAAACCTGCGACACCGTGGCGGACGACCCGGTTCGTTGTCTGACTGCGCCGGCCAACCGCGAGCGCCAGCGCCACGCCGTACGCGAGGATTCCGAACAGCAGCCATTTCAGATCCGTGATCGTGAAGGACCACGTGCGGTTCAGCCACTGCAGAATCGACAGCCCTGGGGCGTCCGAGTAGAAGTGCTCGTACGCGTGGTAGGGCGTCGAGGCAAGGAGGTACCCGGTTGCCGCCGCGGCCGCGACCAGTGGAAGCACGCGCGGCCGGCCGGCGGCTACGCAGCGAGCGGCGACGACGAACACGATCGGCGCGATGTAAATCAGGTTTCGTTCCCAGACCCGGATACTGAAGATGGTCGACTCGTACGACGCTTTCACTGCCGCATAGAGCACGAATGCCACGACCGATGAAATCAAGAGTGCGAGCAGCGCGCGGTCCTCGCGATCGTCCCTCCGGCCGCCCAGCATCCAGGTGAGCGCGAGCAGAACCGGGACGATGCCAACCCCGATCGTGAACGAGCCAACAGCCCAGAGGCCGTATGTGAAGGCCCGGTGCCAGAAATGCGTTCCGATGAACCACTCGTACGAATGCTGCGCGAGATAGACATCGGCAAAGACGATGCCTCCGATCAGGAGCACAACAGCTCCGAACCGTTCGCTGCGCGTCCAGCTGCCGATCAGCGCGCGCGCGCGATCTCCGAACACCAGCACGAGCGCCGCGGCGAGCACCGCGCCGAACACGACGACGACGAGTTGCGAGCGAACGAAGGGCGCGATGATGGTTGCAGCGATTGCGAGCGCAACGGCGCTCCACGTCGGCCGCAACAACGCACGAGCGAGCAAATACAGCGCCAGAGTCGACCAGAAGTACGCAAGCGGCTCGGGAATGAGCAGACCCGTGTACGCGAGCGCCGGGATGGAGGCGGTGGCGAGGGCAGCAAAAACCGCCGGGATCCGAGGCAAGTACAGCCGGCCGAGTGCGTACGCGGGAACCAGCGAGGCCGTCATGACGGCTGCATTGAGGTATTTCGCCGCCGCGTAGCTCGGCGCAGTTGCCCCCGCCCACCAGGCAGGCGCGAGGAAGTACGCATATAGCGAGCCTGCGGCAGCAGAGGCGCCCTGCAGCATCCCATGCCCGGTGTGCGCGATTGACCGCGACAGCATCGCCCACTTCAGCTCGTCGGTGAAGTTCCAGGGCGTCGAGTGCTTCGTGGTCTGCCAGGCGTACAGGACCAGCAGCACGATGTACGCGAGCAGAAGCGGGTACGCCGCCAAGAGCCGGTCGAGAACGGACCGGCGAACGTCGTCGGGCGGGGTTGTCACGATCGTTCGGTTGTGAGGATCACGCGTGGGTCGACGTCTGCATCTCGTTGCACGAAGCGGCACGTCGTCTCGTGAAGCGCGCATGCCTTCACGATCGAGTCGAGCCGGTCGCGCGGCGCGTCCGGAATCGTCACGAGAACGACATCGGGCCGCACGCGAGCCAGGGCTTGCTCGATTCCCGCCGTTGTCGCCACGACTCGCACGCCGTTGAGTCGCCGGCCGCGCAGCGACGGGGAGTCGTCGACGAATCCAACGACGCGCTCGCCAGTCGTCTCTCGGAGCTCACGCAACAAGCTTCGCCCTGTGCGCCCGGCTCCCACGATGAGCACTCGTCGAAGCTCGTTCTGCCGGGCCAGTTCGAGGCCGCGCAGGATCGCTCGCTCGGCGAACCGCGAACTTACGATGGCGACGGAACAAAATACTGCATCGATCACGAACACGCTGCGCGAGAAATCACCGAGGGGCCCCTGCGTCAGCACGACGATTCCGAGCGCGACGACCTCGGACACGACGACGGCGACCGCTGCACGCAGCGCGTCCCTTGAGCTTGCGTAGCGCCAGACGCTGGCGTACAGCCCGAACACCAGCAGCGCGACGTACCGGCAAAACAGGAGCACGGGGAGCGTGAGCAGGAAGTAGTGGCGTTGGTTCGGCGTTCCGATCCCGTTGAACCGGACGAGGTACGCAGCGAGGAATGCGCCGGCGACGAGCGCGCCGTCGACGAAGACTTCAGCGATCCGCCGTGTGTAGACATACAGCGGCGGGCGGGTCGTCTGGCCGCGATCGACATCCGCGAGGAAGCTGCCGAACTGCACGAGCAGCGCGAACGTGAATAACACACCCAGCGCGGCGATGCGGCCGTTGCCGAAGGCCTCGTAGGCGAGGCTCGTCCCGCCGAGCGCCGCCGCGATCAGCGCGAGCAACACCACCGCGCCTGTCTCGGAGACCCCGAGCGAAACGAGGCGATGCGAGCTGTGGTCCTGGCCACCCTGCGAGATCGGCCGTCCGTCGAGCAGCCGGACGATCGTGACGAGCGTCGTGTCGAGGATCGGCACCGCGAGCACCAGCATCGGCAGGACGAGCGTCGCCACGGTCGACGTCGCGACCGTGTAGCTCGAAGCGAGCCCGAGTGCGGCGAGCGTGAACCCGATCAGCTGCGAACCGCTGTCACCCATCCAGACGAGCGCGCTGCGGCCGGGCCGGAGATTGAACGGCAAGAAGCCCGCAACGGCGAGCGCAAGTGCGAGCGAAAGATCGAGCACGAGGTGCGATCCCTGATGAAGCGCTGCCGCCGCGGCGAAGAAACCGGCCGCGATCACGGCGAGGCTGCCTGCGAGCCCATCCATGTTGTCGAGCAGGTTGAAGGCGTTCGTCATCGCGACGAGCCAGAGAACGCCAATTGGAATCGCGATCCAGGGCGAGTGGACGATGTCGACCGAGGTGCCGGTCGAGAGCACGATCGCAGCGCCTCCGAGTTGCGCGGCGATCTTGGCGATCGGCGGCAGCGACCAGAGGTCGTCCGCGAGACCCGCGAGAAAGAGCAGGGAGGCGCCGGCGAAAATACCGACGAGTTGCCTGTTTGCGCCGAGCGGGCCGAGGACGGCGAGCCAGATCCCCACTGTCAGTCCCAGGTAGATGCCGATGCCACCGACGAGCGGCGTCGGAGCCGTGCGCCAGCGGGTCTCCTCGGGTGCTCGCTCGAGGTTTCGGGCGAAGCGCGAGTGCAGGAGCGCCCAAATCGACAGCGCTGCGGCGGGGAAGGCGGCGAGGGCCGCGAGGGTGCTCACGTGTGGCGAGGGTAGTGGATGGCTGTTAGGGCTGTGTTTGCCCGCACAAAGCGTCCCTAGACTACGGCGCGAGCATGACGGTCTACTCCGATCTCCTGCGCTACCGCGAGCTCTTCGCCAATCTCTTCCGGCGGGACTTTCAGGCGAAATACAAGGGATCCATCCTCGGGATCTTCTGGTCGCTGCTGAATCCGCTCGCCCTGCTCGGGGTCTACCTCGTGGTCTTCGGCGTGCTGCTGCCGAGCCCGAAGGCGATCCCGCACTACCCGCTGTACCTGCTCGCGGGCCTCGCCTGCTGGATTTTCTTCTCCGTCACGCTCCAGACAGCCGCCCGGTCGCTGGTCGACAGCGCCGAGCTGATCAAGAAGGTGCGCTTCCCCCGGCAGCTTGTCGCCTTCTCGATGGTCGCGACCCAGGCGGTGACCTTCGGACTGATGATGGGGATTCTGATCGTGCTCTCCCTCGTTTTCATCCCGGAGGCGCGTTCCACGGTCTGGCTCGCGATTCCGCTGGCGGTGCTCTTCGTGGGGTTCGCGGCGGGGCTCGCGTTGATCGTCGCGTGCCTGAACGTGCTCTATCGCGACATCGAGCACATCCTCACGGCGGCGCTTCTCCCGTGGTTCTTCCTGACGCCGATTCTCTGGCGCTTCGCGCAGCTGCCTGTTTCGGCGCAGCGCCACCACGCGCTGCTCGACGTGCTGCGCTGGGGCAACCCGATCGCTCCGCCGATCTATGCGGTCCGCGACGCCATTTGGCTCGGGCACGCGCCGCGGCTCGCCGATGTCGTCTATCTCATGGTCGCCGCGGCGCTCGCGCTCGTGCTGGGAGCGTTCGTCTTCAGCCGGGTCGACGACCGGATTGCGGTCGAACTGTGAGCACGATCCGTCCGTCGTAGATCCACGGCTCGTCGCGCGGCGCTGCATACGCGGGCAGGCCTTCGACGTCGTCGAGGCGCTCGAGCTCAATTCCCGGCAGCACCGAGGGCACAAGCAGCGCGCCGGTGAACCGGGGCAGCCGGCCAGGGCCGGGTGTGTACTCGGAGAGAGAGCGCGGGCGGCGGCCGCCGTTCCACCCGATCGCGCCCGCGACGACGCCGTAGCCCTCGGCGTGCGCGGCGCGCACGCGTTCGGCCCAGTCGTCGGCGGGCGCGACGTTCGGTGGCAGGTCCGCGCGCGGCTCGCCGGAGCGGGGCGCGACCTCGAGGTCGAGCGAGAGCATCGGGCTCCCGAGCTCCGAGAACCAGGCTCGATGCTCCGCGACCATGTCGAGCGCCAGCCGATAGGGGCCGGGCGGCATGGGGCCGCGCACGTCCAGCTCGACCGTGGCGGCCTCTCCCGGTGAAAGGTGCGGCACGTCGGTGCGCGGGCCGTCCCAGACGATCGGGTTGTCGCGGTCGTCGAGCCAGTGGTAGGCGAGCTTGACCTGGTCGTTCCAGGGGACGGTCCCCTCGTTCGACAGCTCGACACGGAGCGTCTCGACGACGCCCGACTGCGGGGCGGGCTTGGAGGCGGCGCCCCAGCGCACGGCAAGAGGTCCCTTCGACACAGCGCCGACTACCCTAACCCTGCGTGGATCCACTTCTCGTCAGAGCAGCCCGGCGCGAGCCCGTCGAGCGCACGCCCGTCTGGTTCAT
>JAOPYY010000059.1 GCA_025964395.1 Actinomycetes bacterium
CGTACGTGACGGCGTCCGAGGCGTCGTAGTTCCCGACGTGTGTGCGGTGCCGGAAAACGGCCAGAAGGATGTACGCCTGGATGAACCCGAAGATCGTGTTCGTGAAGACGCCGGCGGCGGTCGCCCAGGGGTAGGCGGCGTGGCGGCGCCAGCCGCGTTTCGCGATCTCCCAGTCGAGGCGCACCGGCTCACTCTAGGATCAGTGCCGGTGAGCACCCACCGCCCAGACCGCAACCTCGCTCTCGAGCTCGTCCGCGTCACCGAGGCCGCCGCCATGGGCGCCGGCCGGTGGATCGGCCGTGGCGACAAGAATGCCGCCGACCAGGGGGCCGTCGACGCCATGCGCGCGATGCTCGACACGGTCGCGATGGACGGCATCGTCGTGATCGGCGAGGGGGAGAAGGACGAGGCGCCGATGCTCTATAACGGCGAGCACGTGGGGGCCGGCGGTGGCCCCGAGGTCGACGTCGCCGTCGACCCGCTCGAGGGCACGCGCCTCGCAGCGTTCGGCCAGCCGAACGCGATTGCGGTGATCGCCGCCTCGGAGCGCGGCTCGATGTTCTTCCCCGGCGGCGCCTTCTACATGGAGAAGATCGCAGCGGGCGCCGACGCGATCGACGCGGTCGACATCAACGCGACCCCGACCGAGAACGTGAACGCCGTTGCGAAGGCCAAGGGCCGCCGGGTGACCGACATCCGCGTCGTCGTCCTCGAACGCGAACGCCACGAGCAGCTGATCGGCGAGCTGCGGCAGGCCGGCGCGCGGGTGAACCTGATCAGGGACGGAGACGTCGCTCCGGCGATCGCCGCCGCGCGCCCCGAGACGGGCGTCGACCTCCTGTACGGGATCGGCGGCACGCCCGAAGGCGTGATCTCCGCGGCCGCGCTCAAGTGCGTCGGCGGTGGCATCCAGGGCAAGCTCTGGCCGCGCAACGATGAAGAGCGGCAGGCGTTGATCGACACGGGCTATGACCTTGACCGCGTCCTGATGACGGACGACCTCGTTCAGAGCGACAACGTGTTTGTCTCGGCGACGGGTGTCACGACGGGGGCGCTCCTCCGCGGCGTTCGCTACGTCAATGACGGCGCGATCACTGACTCCATCGTCATGCGCTCTCGCTCCGGCACAGTTCGTCGTATCGAGGCGCGACACAGACTCAGCAAGCTGACGCATTTCACCGGAAGGGAGTACTGATGAGCAAGATCGGGCTGAACGAGCTCGGATACGACCAACGTCTCTACATGCTCGCGTTCGACCATCGAGGGTCGTTCGAGAAGATGGTCGGAGATGTCGAGCTCGTGCCGGGCGCCAAGACGTTGATCTGGGAGGGATTCCTCCGTGCCGTCGAGGAGGGCGCGCCGAAGGAGTTCGCCGGCGTCCTCGTCGACGCGAAGTACGGGCCGGACGTTGCACGTGCAGCGAAGGCGGGCGGTTACAAGCTCGCGATGCCCGCCGAGAAGTCCGGTCAGAACGAGTTCGACTTCGAGGACGGCGAGCAGTTCGGCGAGAAGATCGAAGAGTGGGACCCCGATTTCACGAAGGTCCTCGTCCGGTACAACCCGGAGGGCGACCGGGAGATGAACGAGCGCCAGACCGCGAGGCTGCTGCGCCTGTCGGAGTGGCTGCACGAGCATCACCGCAAATTCCTCTTCGAGCTGCTCGTCCCGGCGGAGCCGGCCCAGCTCGAGCGGGTCGGCGGCAGCGCAGAGCGGTACGACGTCGAGCTGCGCCCGCAGCTGATGATGGAGACGATTCTCCAGCTGCAGAACGCGGGCGTCGAGCCGGACATCTGGAAGATCGAAGGGATCTCGGACCGCGAGGCGTGCGCCGAGATCGCAACGCTTGCCCGGCGCGAGGGGCGCGACCGCGTGTCGTGCGTCGTGCTCGGGCGCGGTGCATCCGACGAGAAGGTCGATGAGTGGCTGCGCGCAGGCGCGGGGCTCGACGGCTACATCGGCTTCGCGATCGGCCGCTCGATCTTCGCCGAGGCCGTCAAGGCCTACGCGGCGGATCCGGCCGGCTTCGACCGCGAAGCGGCGATCGAAGACATCGCCCGCCGGTACCTGCGCTTCATCGAGGTCTACGAGGGCGCAAGCGTTCCCGCATAGGTCTCTAAAACCGACGGGGGAGGGGCAGCGGATGCGTCCGCGCCCCTCCTTCAGTCAAAGCCCCCGTTACTTGGTGACGGTGTCACTTGGTGACGAGGACACCACCGGTCTTCTTGACTGCTGTCCCCCACAAAGCGCTCATCGCGCCTCCCGTCGGTTGGTCACGTTGTAGATGCCGAGAGCCAGCAAATCTTGCGCCGGGTAGAATCGCGTATGAATGCGGGGATAGCTCAGTTGGTAGAGCATCAGCTTCCCAAGCTGAGGGTCGCGGGTTCGAGCCCCGTTCCCCGCTTCTTCGAGTACATCGTCCAGCCGTAGATTCTCTCCTAGCCGTCAGCTACCCGGTCGGGGAACGCGGACCCGCGCTGAGCCCAAATCATCGCCACCTCGTCGCACCACGTCACGTGCGACGGACCGCGACTCAGGATGGTTGGCGTGAGCCCGTGGAGCGCGAGCAGGTCGATCATTGCCTCAACCGTCCTGCCGGCGGACGCATGGCACTCCATCACGAGCTGCGGAATCTTCGCCCACGTCCCGGCGTCGAGAGCATCCAGTACGGCCCATTCCGCGCCCTCGCAATCGAGTTTCAGCAAGTCGAGCGGTCCGTCGAAGCGCTCCAGCAGTTCGGGGAGGGAGATCACCACCGCCTCAACCGAATCGCCGCCGGTTGCAAGCGCCGAACCTGACTCGCGGTTCATCGGAACGTGCAGCGTCACCGTTCCAGGTTCGCTTCCGAGTGCGGCATTCACAGCCTCGACGCGGTCTCCCAGGCCGTTGCGCTCGATATTCGAGGCAAGATCGCTGAAGTTCCTAGGCTCGGGCTCGGCCGAGATGACATGCGCATATGGCGCGCGCTCGCATGTCCAGAGCGCGAACGAACCGACATGCGCTCCGACGTCGAGTACGCGACGAAGCCCGCTCCAATCGAACACGAGGTCGTACTCGCCGTAGGCGAAGACTTCGATTACGGGCGACGCGTTACCGGCCTCGGTCTCGAGCACCGTTCCGCGGCGCGTGACCAAGCGCCGCCGCCGCCGACCGAGCCAGGGAGAGCCTTGGCGCGGCGGGATGCTACTTGGTGCGGCGATACCCACCACAAGGCAAATAGCCAGCCAGTTTCGAAAGGCGCGACGCGTCCGCAGCACGTTCTGAACGATTGCTGGCAACTGCGCAACCTTAACGGAGCGTGGTGAGCAACGGGCTACCCACGGGCTAGCCACCAGCCCGCCTAGACTGCGTACGAAGTCAGCACAATGGGGAGACAACCCGAAGCGGAATCGCGGCCGAGCCGCAAGAGGAGACGCAGATGAAAGGTGCTCAGAAGCCCAAAAAGGGCGACAAGAAGCCAGCTCAGAAGACGCTGAAGGAGAAGCGGCAGGACAAGCGCAACGCTGCGAAGGGCAACTCCGGCCTCCAATAGCCGGACGACACGGGTCGAACGGCCCGGAAACGCGGGTATCGATGCAGCGGTCGGACGCCCTTCGCTGCAACGCTCTGAGAGTCAGGAAAAGTGCGGTCGCAGACGTTCGGCCGTGCGGACGAGCGCCTCCGGCAGGACCTTCACGTCGGCGAGCACGGGCATGAAGCTCGTGTCGCCGTTCCAGCGTGGGACGACGTGCAGGTGCACGTGATCCTCGATGCCGGCGCCCGCGACACGGCCGAGGTTCCAGCCGAGGTTGTGGCCGTGGGGCGCGTACTCGGCTCGCAACGCTTCGACACCCCGCGCGCCGAGCCGGTGCACCTCGAGCGCCTCCTCGTCAGAGAGGAGGCCGAAGTCGCCGAGGTGCCGGCGCGGCGCGATCAGCAGATGGCCGGAGGAGTACGGGAACTTGTTCAAGACGATCAGGGCGTGCTCACCGCGGTGCACAAGCAGCTCTTCTTCGGGCTCGCAGAAGATGCAGCGGTCGAGCTCATCGGCCTGTTGGACGTACTCGAGACGCCAGGGCGCCCAGAGAGGCTTCGGCATGGCGCTACAACCAGCGCTTGAGGCGGAAGAACGCGAGCAGCCCAACGAGCATCACAACCATCCCGACGAACACCGTCCAGAACGCCCACACGGTGCCGAAGCCTGGGAAGTGGACATTCATCCCGAAGAAGCCGGTGATCAGCGTCAGCGGGAGCAGCACGACCGAGAAAACGGTGAGGATGCGCAGCACGTCGTTCTGCCTGTGCGCGATCACCGACTCGTTCGTGTCCTCGAGCGCCTCGACGACCTCCTTGTAGTTGTCGAGGTAGTCCCAGATGCGCTCGGCGGCGTCGACGATGTCGTCGAAGTAGAGCTCGAGCTCTTCCGGAAGGAACCGCTCCACGTGACGTTCGAGCACGCGGAGGGTCGAGCGCTCGGGCTTGATGATCTTCCGGTAGCTGATGATCTCCTGCTTGACGTTCGAGATGTCGCGTACGACCTCTTCGGAACGTCCTTCGAAGACATCGTCTTCGAGCGAGTCGAGCTTGTGCCCGATCTTGTCGAGGATCGGGAAGCAGTAGTCGAAGAGGTCGTCGAGCACCTCGTAGAGCAGGCGGCCCGACCCCTTCGAGAAGAGCTGCTCGCGGAATGCCTCGTCCTCTTCGCAGCGCCGGAAGAGCCGCGTGATCGGCAGCAGCTCGACCGTCGGGAGCGTGACGAGGTAGTTCGGGCCGACGAACACGTCGAGCTCGGCTGCGTTCAACCGCTGGATCGCGCGGTCGTAGACGGGGAAGTGGAGGACGGCGAACAGGTAGCCCTCGTCGGTGTAGTCGTCGACCTTCGGCCGCTGGCGCTTCGACATCACGTCCTCGACGTCGAGGGGATGCCAGCCGAACCCCTCCGCCAGCTCCTGGGCGTGCATCAGCGTCGGCGAGTCGAGATGAATCCAGGTGAGGTCGGCCGCGCTGAGCTCAGCGGGCGGTGACTGCGGCGCCGAGGCGGTGACCACGGTGTCGCGCGCACGAGTGCGCCGGATGCGAGGCAGGCTCGGCATCGGTACTGAACGGATCGTCGATCGCAGGGATCAGCGGCATGTTCGCCATTCTACCCGGCTTTCCCGCTCAATCGGCCGCGACGGCGGCGAGGCGCGGCGTGCGCCGCAACGCCTCGGGGAGCACGCGCTCGAGCAGGAGGGCCGACAGGCCCGCCGCGAACGCGGCGGCCGCGGCGATCAACCAGACGCCGTGCGGTAACAGAGCGAGCGCAAAGCCTCCGGCCGCGCGTCCCACGGCACCCCCGAGCTGGAAGCCGAAACCGTTGAGCGCGAGGTAGCGGCCGAGCAGGCCGGGCTTCGAGAGGTCGGCGATCAGTGCGTTCTGGATCGTGCCGTGGAAGCACTCGCCGAGTCCGAAGATCGTCAGCGCGAGCGCGAACACAGCGGTGGCTGCCGAGCCGGTGAACCACCAGCCGCCGGCGAACACGATCAGCCACGACACCGCCCAGATCGTTCCCTCGACCGTGTACGCCGCCATGCGCCGGCGGCCCTCGAGCCACTTCGCGACCGGCAGCTGCGCGACGACGATCACGAGCGTGTTCGCGAGGAAGCACAGCCCGATCCCGCGCTCGTTCACGTGCGCGACGTTCTTCGCGAATGCCGGGAAGATGTCGCCGAGGAGCGAGAAGCCGATCGCGACGAGCGACGCGTTGAGGACGATGTAGGCGAGAAACGTCTTGTGCCGGAGCACCTGCCGGTAACCGGCCGCCGGTGCGTCCGTTTCTCGCACGACGCGCGGCGGCGAGGGCACGAACCAGAGCGCGAGGATGTACCCGCCGAAGGTCAGCGCGTCGATCAGGAACAGCAGCTCGTACGAGCTCGGATGCGACGTCGTCGCGATCAGCCCGCCGACGACACCGCCGACGCCGATGCCGAGGTTGTTCAGCACGCGCTGCATCGCATACGCGTTGTGGCGCGACTCGCGCTCGGTGAGCGCGGCGACCATCGTCGCATGGCTCGGCCAGAAGGAGCCGTTGCCGAGCCCGGCCAGGATCGCGGCCGCGAATGCGGCCCGCACCGAATGGACGAACGCGAAGCCGCCGAAGCCCGCGGCCGAGACCACCATCGACGTGACGAGCACGATGCGCGGCCCGAGGTGGTCGATTAACGAGCCGGACAAGGGGCCTGCGGCGAGACCCGCGACCGAGGTGGCTGCGAGGACGAGCCCGGCCGTGCCGAGCGAGATCCCGCGCACGTTGTGCAGGTAGATCAGGAGGAACGGAAAGACGACGCCGTTGCCGAGCGCGTTGAAGAAGCTCCCGGAGAGGAGCGTCCACAGCTGCCGCGAGAGTTGGGGGTTCAGGCTCGCGAGGTACCGCCGCACGGGACGAGGGTATCGTCGGCGGCGTGGATGCACGGGGTGCAGAAGCGCGGTGGTGGGCGATGCGCCCCGCGCAGAGCTTGAAGCCCGCGAGCTACGTGTGCCCGCTCTGTGACGGGATGCTCCACGCGACAAGCGAGCACGCGCTGATCGCCCCGGAAGGCGACGTGTCGAAGCGCCGGCACGCCCACATGGAGTGCGTCGTTGCGGCCCGCAAGCGCGGCGAGCTTCCGACCGCGGACGAGTTCCGGAAGGGCTCCGCTAAGCGCGGTCGCCGTCGCTGACTGACGAAGTGTCGCGCGCCGCGACGCGCACCCCGAGTGCAGCGTCGCGGCGCCCGTTCGCCCTGGGGCTCACGTGACCGTGAAGGATCCCTTCATGAACGTCGCGTGCGGATCGCAGATGAACTTGTACGTTCCCTTGCGCAGCGTCACGTGCCAGATGACCGTGCCGGTGCCACCCACCGAGGTCGTCTTGTTCACGCCAGGACCGGTGAGGTGGAAGTCGTGATCGCTCGCTTTGTCCCGCACGGTGATCGTGTAGGCACCGGCCTTGAGCGCGCTGACCCTGTGCCCGTTCGAGGAGAGCACGATGGTGTCCTCCGGGCCGACCGTGCCCACGAGCGACCGGGTCGACGTGCCGGCGCCGGCACGCGGGGAAGCGATTCCCGCGACCGCTGCGAGCACGGCGAGACCTGCAAGTGCAATACGCATCATTCGTTTGCCTTCCGTCGATTGCTGGTTCGCGTGAGCGTAGGAACGCGTGCCTGACGGCCACCTGAGTGAGCACCTAAGAATTTGGCAAACGACCGGTCGCCGCCGTGAAGTGGTCGACGTCCGCGAGCGGGAGGTTCACGTGGTAGACAGGCACGCTTCCTCGATCTGTTGCGCGACGTGCGCGGCGTCGGGCATCGCCGCGATCTCGGCCGCGATGTGGTGTGCGGCGTCGGAGTACGACGGGTCATCCAGCAACGCGCGGGCTGCCTCCCGGATGGTGCTCTCGGACAACTCGTCCGGCATGACGACGCGCGCGGCTCCTGCTGCGGTTGCGGCGGCGGCGTTGTCGAACTGGTCGGCGGAGTATGGGACCGCGAGCAGCGGCACGCCGTGGGCGAGTGCGCCGAGCATCGATCCGGAGCCCGCGTGCGTCGCGATCAATGAGCAACGTGGGAGGACCTCGTTCTGCGGGACGAACCGCTCGACGGTCGCATTCGCCGGGATCGCCCTCAGCTCTGCGGGGTCGTTCTGCCAGCCGGTCGTCAGGAGCACGTCGGCATCGAGATCCGCAAGCCCTGCGAGGAGGACGTCCAGCATTCGGGTGCTCGTGACGACCGTGCCGAGCGTCGCGTAGATCAGTGGGCGTTCGCCCGAATGGTCCGACACCCGGGCGTCGACCGGCCGGCGGGGAAGGACGGTCGTGCCGTCGGGCGGTCGATCCGAATCAAGGCTCCGTGGGGAGATGTCGACGAACGGCCCCCGGAACAGGCCTGCGTACGGCTCGAGCTCGACACCGGCGCGGTCCCACATCGGCGCGACCTCGATTGCAGCCGCCTCGATCGCGCTCCAGGAGACCATGCGCCCGAAGCTGTGCTGGACCGACCACAGTCCCAGCTGCGCGGCGACCACGGGCGCGGCGAGGTCCGCCGACTCGTGGACGATCACGTCTGGGCGAAACGCAATCGCCTGCTCGCGGAGCTCGCCGATCCGTGCGGGCGCGTCGATGCGGCCGAAGCGATGCGCGTACGCGAAAGCGCGCCGCTCCGGAATCGGCAGCGTCATCATCACCACGCGATCGGGCGCGTACCGCGCATTGAGCTCGGCCTCGGTGAGCCCGGCGGGAAGGAGCTGGAGCCCGGCCGCCTCGACAAGCGGTGCAAACGTGGCTGCGGTCGCGAGTGCAACGTCGTCTCCGCGGTCTCGGAACGCCTGCGCGAGGGGAAGGAGCGGAAAGACGTGGCCGTAGCCTGCGACGGAACTGAAGAGGACGCGCATCGCGCGATCCTACGGCGACGTGCGCGGCAGGCCTAATGGCGTTATGCGCCCGGCAGGAATCGAACCTGCGACCTCTCGCTCCCGCCGTTGGGATCAGACGAGCGCTCGTTGACCTGGTGGAGCCCGAGACACGCCAGTCGATTTTCCCAATCGCCTTATGCGCCCGGCAGGAATCGAACCTGCGACCTCTCGCTCCGGAGGCGAGCGCTCTATCCCCTGAGCTACGGGCGCGTGCGGGCACTAGTGTAGCCCCGGTGGAATTTCGGGCACACAAGGCGACGCTGCGCTTGGCCGAGACTTTCACGATCTCCCGCGGGTCGGAGGACGAGGCCGACGTCGTGCAGGTCGAGATCGTGCACAACGGCGCCACGGGCTACGGCGAGGCGGCGCCGATCGAGCGCTACGACGAGTCCGCGGCGTCCGCACTCGCCTGGCTCGAGCACGTCACGCTCGGTGACGATCCGTTCGCGCTCGACGAGATCTTCGACACCTTGCCGCCGGGTGAGCAGGCAGCCCGCGCCGCCGTCGACGCCGCGCTCTACGACCTGCAGGGGAAGCTGACCGGGCGACCCGTCTACCAGCTCCTCGGCGTGCGCCCGGTCGGACCGCCGACGTCGTGGACGATCTGGCTCGGCGATCCCGACGACATGGCGCGGCGCACGGAGAAGATCGCGAGCCGCGGCTTCAAGCGCTTGAAGTTGAAGCTCGGCGGTTTTGACGGCCTCGACGTGGAGCGCGTCAAAGCGGTGCGCTCGGTCACCGAGCTGCCGCTGATGTGCGATGCGAACGAAGCGTGGACGCTCGACGAGGCGCTCGAGGTCATCCCTCAGTTGGACGTCGAGTATTGCGAGCAACCGCTGAAGGCGGGCGATCCGGACGGGCCGACGCTGAAGGAACGCTCGCCGGTCCCGATCTACGTCGACGAGGACTGCCATACGTTGGCGGATGTCGAACGGTGCAAACAGCGCGCGCACGGAATCAACATCAAGCTCGCGAAGTCGGGCGGCATCCGCGAAGCGGTGCGCATGGCGAACGCCGCGCGTGCGCTCGGGCTCGGTGTGATGCTCGGGTGCATGGTCGAGTCGGGGCTCGGTATTGCCGCCGGCGCGCACATCGCGAGCCTGATGGATCACGTCGACCTCGACGGCAACCTGCTGCTTGCGTCCGATCCGTGGCCCGGCGTCGAGTTCGTCGACGGCGTGCAACGTCCCTCGACCCGTCCGGGACTCGGGGTTGAAGGACACGGTGTCCCAGGCGCGTAGGCGGCTATTGATCCTCGCGGAGGGCTACTCCGCGGACCCGCATCACGGCAAGACGGCGCGCGGCGTGATCCGGTACCGCCCCGAGGACATCGTCGCGATCCTCGATACCGAGCGCGCGGAGGGCGACACACAGGACGGCTTCCCGGTCGTGCGGAGCGTCGAGGAGGCGCGGCAGTACGGGCCGACGACCGCGCTCGTCGGCGTGGCGACGACGGGCGGACGCTTCCCACCGAAGTGGCGCGAGCTGCTGAAGGATGCGATCCGCGCGGGGCTCGACCTCGAGAGTGGCCTGCACGAGTTCGTCTCCGACGATCCGGAGCTCGTCGAGCTCGCGCGCGAGCACGGGGTGGAGCTACGCGATCTGCGCAAGGCGCCGCCCGGACTGAACGTGCCGACGGGCGCGAACCTCACGCACGGCGCGACGACCGTCCTGACCGTCGGCTCCGATTGCGCGATCGGGAAGATGACCGTCTCGCTCGAGCTCGACCGCGAGGCGCGCCGCCGCGGCATCAAGAGCGAGTTCGTCCCGACCGGGCAGACCGGGATCGCGATCGCGGGCTGGGGGATCTCCGTCGACGCGGTCGTCTCCGATTTCATCGCCGGGGCAGCCGAGCAACTCGTGCTCGAAGGGGTCGAGCGTGGGGGCGAGCTCTTGCTGGTCGAAGGGCAGGGATCGTTGCTGCACCCGTTCTACTCCGGGGTGACGCTCGGGCTGATCCACGGCTCCGCGCCTCACGCCTACGTGCTCTGCCACAAGGCCGGCGAGCGCTTCGTCGAGGGAGACGAGCGGTTCGTGATCCCGCCGCTCTCCGAGCTGGCCGACCTGCACGCCCGGATGAGCCTGCTCGCGCGGCCGGCCAAGGTGCAGGCGATCGCGCTCAACACGCGTGATCTCGACGAGTCAGCGGCGCGCCGCGCGATCGAGGAAGCCGAGGCGGAGACAGGGCTTCCGGCAGACGATCCGGTCCGGTTCGGGGCAGGGAAGCTGGTGGACGCTCTCGAACGGCCATGAGAGAGATGACTGATGTGAAATGGCGTGCTTGCGGGGATGGCTCAGACCAAGCAGGTCGCACGGGTCGGGCGCCGGGCATAGCGGTGCCTACGTTCAAGCCCGACCCGGGCGAGATGCGCCGCGTCTGAGCCACCAGCCGCGGGTGCGCTGAATTTCACATCAGACATCTAGTCCGCTTGGGCCTCACGAATAGGACCGGCGACCCTTTGGGCGAATAATCGGCCTGACGAAGGTCCTCCTGATCAGGTCGATTTCAGAGAGGGCATGTTTTGAAGAGAATTCTTGCGGCTGCCATGGCGCTCGTCGTCATGGCGTTGAGCCTCGGCGCCGCCCGCGCGGCCGCCGATGGCGTGAAGTTCGGCGTCAACGACGACGAGGGGATGTTCCAGAAGGGCGCAAGCCCCTTCTTTTCGAACCTCGTCGGGCTCGGCATGCACGACAACACCGTCACCGTTCGCTGGGACGAGACGTCTCCCGACGGCTTCGAGGTTCTCGACCCCGCGACGAACGTGACACTCAAGAACTTCCTGCCCGCGACCGTCGCTGCTGCCGGCCTGGCCGGCGTCACGCTGACGTTCGACGTCTACCCGCGGCATTCACAGGCAGCAGGCGATTCGGCGACGAACGCGCCGAAGTTCGCCGCGTGGCTGACGCAGCTCGCGACAACCTTCCCCACGGTGACGCACTACGTGGTCATGAACGAGTGCAACCAGCCGCTGTTCGTGAACCCGCAGTACGACGGGTCGGGCAATCTCGTCTCCGCCGCGGACTGCGGGGAGTTTCTCGCCGCCGGGTACCAGGCGCTGAAGGCGGTCAACCCGGGGATCTTCGTCTGGGGCATCGGCCTGTCTCCTCACGGAGCGAAGGTCGACGGCCAGTCGCACCGGGACTCGAGCCCGTTCGACTTCTTGAGTGCGCTTGGTACCTGGTACAAGGCCGGCAAGTACAGCGGGCACCCGATCATGGACGGCTTGGATCTCCACCCGTACCCGATCCCGCAGTCGACCCCGTTCGCCCAGGGGAACAGCATTGCCGGTGGCCCTGCGTACGGCTTCGCGACGCTGCCGCTCGTCTATCAGGCGTTCTACGACGCCTTCAAGGGCACGGCGCAGCCGACCGTCGGGCCGGGGCGCCTTCCGGTGAGCCTGAACGAGGTCGGCATCCAGACGATCCCGTCGCTCGGCGGCTACACGGGTGCCGAGACCGCGGGGTGGGGGATCGAGGGCGCGACCGGGAGCGAGGATTACCAGGCCCAGTGGTACAAGCAGATGATCGACGCCGCCCAGTGCGACGCCTCGATCACGAACGTCGACATCTTCAAGCTCCTCGACCAGTCCGACCTCGGCGCTTGGCAGAGCGGCCTCTACCAGCTGGGCTGGGTGCCGAAGAAGTCGGCCGACATCGTGAAGAACGAGATTGCCTCGGTGACGACCTGCCCGAGCAGCTCCGCGACCTTCTGGTCGCCGCCGGCCTCGACGGGCAAGTCGACGAAGAAGCCGGCAACGAAGCCTGTGGCGAAGCCCGCGAAGCCGGCGAAGATGCCGGTCAAGAAGCCCGTCGCCAAGTCCGTGAAGAAGCCGGTCAAGAAGCCCGTCCGCAAATCGGTCAAGCCGGTCAAGAAGAAGTAGCCACGCACGGCGCGGGTACCCGGATCCGGGCACCCCCGCCGTCCTCGGCAACGCCCCGCCCTCGTTCCGGGAGGCCTCTGGCAGGATCCGAAGGGCATGCGGATCGCAGTCATCTCCGACACGCACCTGCCGAGGGGATCGCGTTCGCTCGCCGAGCAGTGCATGGAGCGCCTGCGGGCGGCCGACCTGATCCTCCACGGCGGCGACATCGTCGGTGCGGGGTTCCTCGACGAGCTGCGTGCGCTCGGCCCGCCGATCGAGGCTGTGTACGGGAACATGGATGAGCCCGACCTGAAAACCTCGCTGCCGAAGGAACGGGTCGTCGAGGCGGAAGGTGTGCGCATCGGGTTGGTTCACATCCCTGGGCCGCGGGTGGGACGGGACGCGCGGCTGCTCGCACGGTTTCCCGGCTGCGACGCGATCGTGTTCGGGCACACCCACGTGCCTCAGGTCGAGCAGTACGAGGGCGTCTGGATCCTCAACCCCGGCTCCCCGACCGAACGGCGCTCCGCACCGGCTCGGACGATGCTCGAGCTGGTCGCAAGCAGTGGCGATCTGGCGCCGACACTGGTTTCACTCGGCACTTGACAAGGCGAACACCTGTTCGCTAGCATGGCGAACACATGTTCGTCAGGATCTTGCTCATCGTGGGAATGGCCGTGCTGGTCTGGAGCGCCATGGCGCGCTCCTCGAACGCGCACGGCGCCAAGCAGGTTGTGACGGTTCGCGCGTACGAGAC
>JAOPYY010000064.1 GCA_025964395.1 Actinomycetes bacterium
CCATGTTGACGCCGATCCGCTTGGCGTACGCCGGGTCCATCGCGTGCTCCGCGTCGATGAAGGCGCAGATCCCGCCGCGGCGCTGGGCCTCGGCGATCACGTGGTAGACGAGCGTCGTCTTACCGGACGACTCCGGGCCGTAGACCTCGCAGACCCGGCCGCGCGGGAGCCCGCCCACGCCGAGCGCGATGTCGAGCGAGAGCGATCCCGTCGAGACCGCGCCGATCGCGACCTGGGCAGCGTCGTTCATCTTCATCACGGCGCCCTTGCCGAACTGGCGCTCGATTTGTCCAAGCGCCGTATCCAGTGCTTGCTCACGATCCATCTGCTACCGACCTCCTAGGGCTACCGTTTCCAATGCGTCGTACCTCGCCCCGCTGTACTCAGCAGAACCTCGGCCGAGCAGAGAACGGTAGAGAGCCGACCGGACGACATGAATAGAACGTATGTTCGTGACCTCCGGACTGAGTCCTGCCCGCTTTTTGAAGCGCAAAACGGTCACGTGCGGGAGCCACGGCCGACGCTCGGAGCGGTACGTGCCGAGCCGCTCGAGGCGCGCGGTCAGGTCCTCGGCCAGGACCGTCGCCGCCCCGGTCACGTCCTTCAGGACGATCATTCCCACGCTCCCGGTCTCGCGGTAGCGGACGGGGCGCAGCTCGATCGGGCCCGCTGCCGCGGCCGCAGCTCGGAGCGCGCCCACGATCGCCGGCACCTCGCGGGCAGGCCGAGGGCCGAGGAAGGCCAGCGTGACGTGCAGGTTCGCAGGTGGCGCGATCCGCGCGCCCCGCTGGTTGCCGGTGTGCAGGCTGCTGGCCTGCCAGGCCGTGAGCTCCCGGACTGTCTCGTCAGGCAACTGGAGCGCGCAGAAGAGCCTGGGCCGTTCATCGCTCACGACGCTACCCCGGGATCTCCGCCATGTCTGTCACGGGTTTGTGACTTTTGTCGTTGTCACGCCTCTGTAACGAGTCTCCGCACGAGATGCAGGGCCGCCACCGCCGCCCGTCCCCGGATCGTCGCGCGGTCGCCCGGGAAGTCGAAACGCAGATGTTCCTCCCCCATCGGCCCGCTCGCGTGGAGAAAGACGAGCCCGACGGGCTTTTCGTCCGTGCCGCCGTCCGGGCCCGCCACGCCCGTCACCGACACGGCGACGTCGGCGCCGAGCCGCTCGCGCGCGCCGTGCGTCATCGCGGCTGCGGTCTCGGCCGACACCGCGCCATGCTCCCGCAGCACGTCCTCCGGCACCCCGAGCTGCGCTGCCTTGACGTCGTTCGAGTACGCGACGATCCCGCCGACGAAGACATCGCTCGAGCCGGGCACGTCGGTCAGGCGCACGGAGACGAGCCCACCGGTGCAGGACTCCGCAGTCGCGAGCGTCAGGCCCCGCTCCCGCAGCAGCGCGAGGACGAGCTCGGCAGTGCCGGTCTCCTCGCGCGAGAAGAGATGGCGGCTTTCGAGACCGGCCTCGATCTCCGCCGCGCGCGCCTCGGCGCCGGGTTGCACGAAGAGGTCGACGTGCAACTCGAAGTCGCGTGCGCAGATCGTTACGTCGACGCCGTCACCGTCGCCGCCTGCCGCCGCGAGCGCACGAGCGACCTCCGACTCCGACGCACCGTAGAACCGCATCACCCGACGCTCGGGCGCCTGCGCACGCGAGAGCAAGCGACGCATTGGTTCGGTCTCCAGCACGAGCGGCCACAGGGTCTGCAACTCGCGCGGCGGGCCCGGCAAGGCGACGGCGACATGCTCTCCGGCTGCCAGCACCACTGCAGGTGCAGTGCCCGCGAGCCCGACGATCAGCGCGCCGTCGGGGATCGTCGCCTGCTTGCGCACGCCGTGCTCGAAGTCGGCGTACGGACGGTTCAGCCGAGCCGCGACACGCCGCGAGATCTCTTCGATCTGCGCGGCCAGCTCCTCGTCGGTGTGCAGCCCCACGCCGGCTGCCCGCGCGAGCAGCTCGATCGTGCGGTCGTCGTGCGTCGGCCCGAGCCCGCCGGAGACGACGAGGAGCTGGTGCGTGAGCCCTTCACGCAGTGCCGCTTCGAGATCAGCCGGCTCGTCACCGACGACGGTGATGCGCGCCGGGTCGATGCCGAGGCGAAGCAACGACGCCGCGAGAAACGGCCCGTTGCGGTCCTGCCGGTCGCCCCGCACGAGCTCGGAGCCCGACGCGACGATGGCAGCGGATAGAGGCTTGATGTGAAACGCACGCGCACCCGTGGCTGGTGGCTCAGACACGGCGCATCTCGCCGCGCCCTTCAAAGTCGTGGTCGGGCTTGAACGTAGACCCCGCTATGCCCTACGCCCGACCCGAACGACCTGCTTGGTCTGAGCCATCCCCACGGGCACGCAGTTCCACATCAAGCCTCTACGCGGGGTGCCAACCGGTGGGCGTGACGATGATCACCTTCGGCTGGCCACCCGGGATGTGGACGAGCTTGCCGCGCACGTGGATGCGGAGATTCTCCGGCGTGTCGATCTGCACCCACAGGCGCTTGCCTCGGATCGCACGGGCGGGATCCCCCTTCGCGACGGTGCCATCGAAAGCGACGTTGCCACGGGCACTGCCGACACGCGCGGTGAGGTGCGTCGAGCCGCGCAGCGCGGTGACCATGAGCAACGGCGCAGGCGCGCCGGTGCGCGTGACGGGCGCAGCCTTGTGGGCCGGGGTCGTCGGCTTGCCCCCACTCGCCTTCCAGGCCGAGATGACGATCACGGTCAGGACCGCGATCGCGGCGAGCGCGACCAGCACGACGTTCGTCTCGATGCGCCGGTTGCGCCGCTGCGGCCGCGCCGCCGACCGTCGTGCGCGCGCCTCGCTTTGCTCCTCCCCGATGACGAAGCGCGAGTTGTACTCGTCGACGTAGAGCTGCCCGTCGAGGCCGAGGTACTCGGCGTACGTGCGGAGGAAGCCCTTGACGTACGTCTCGGCCGGCAGCACCTCGAAGTGCTCTTCCTCGAGGGCGCGCAGGTACTTGCCACGAACTTTCGTGGCCAGCTCGGCCTGCGCAAAGTCGATGCCACGCCGAACGCGAGCCTCCCGGAGGCTGTTCCCGATCTCGAACAAGGCTGAGGAAGGGTAGCGCCGTTACGACGCGGCGCGCAATCCGCCGTAAATGGCGAGCGCGATCGCGCCTGTGACCGCGCAATAGAGCCCGGCCCAGGCGAGGCGGGCGCCCCAGCGGCCGTTGCCCGCGTAGACGCTGCGCGCCCGCGCGAAGCGGGCCCGGCGAGCACTGGCCACAGCCGTGAGGGCGAACACTGCCGCGACCGGCACCGCGAAGTAGAGCGAGCGGATCAGCTCGACCCCGTTCAGGTACTGCGCGACGGCGACGTCCACCGGGATCGTGAGCACGGCAAGGGCGCCGAAGACCCCCGCGGCGCGCCCGCCGCGGGCCTTACTGCTTGACATACGGCCGCCCCGCCGCCGCCGGGCCGATGGAGCGTCCGATCACGCCGGCGACCGCGATCAGCGTGAGCAGGTACGGGAGCGCCTGGAAGAGCGTCCCCCATTGGTTGCCGTACGCGCTCGGCAGCCGGTCGGCGAGCGCGCTCGAAAAACCGAAGAGCAGCGCCGCGCAGTACGTCGGGAACGGGCGCCACTTGCCGAAGACGAGCGCGGCGAGGCCGATGAACCCGGTGCCGTTCGTCATGCCCTCGTTGAACGAGTGCACGAACCCGATCGAGAGATACGCGCCGCCCATCGCCGCGATCGCGCCGGACCCGATCACGGCCATGTAGCGGATCTTGTAGACGGAGATGCCGACGGTGTCGGCCGCGCGCGGATGCTCGCCCACCGCACGCAAGCGCAAGCCGTACGGCGTGCGGAAGACGAAGATGTACGTCGCGACGAGCAACACGAACGAGACCCAGATCATTAGGTTCAGCTGGCCGATGATCGGACCGATGAAGTACCAGTTCTGCAGGAACGACAGATGTACGTCGGGGATGCCGAAGTCCGGCACGTTGCCCGGCGTGCCCGTGTCGCCGTACTTGTCGATGAACAGGTACCCGGTGATCCCGAGCGCGAGGAAGTTGATCGCGGTGCCGGAAATGATCTGGTCGACCTTCAAGTGAATTGCCCAGACCGCGTGAATCGCAGCGAGCGCCATCCCGGCGAGCGCCGCGCACACGACGCCGACCACCCACGCCCAGCTGCCGGCCCAGGGGTGCGCCCAGATCGCTCCCCAGATGCCGAAGAACGCGCCGGTCAGGAGCATCCCCTCGAGCGCGACGTTGATCACACCGCTGCGCTCGCAGAACAGGCCGCCGATCGCGGCGAAGGTCAACGGTGTTGCGTAACGCAGGGTCGCCGCCCCGAGCGCGCTCCAGACGACGACTTCGTTGAGGTGCGCGGTCGACGAGCGCGTGGCGAAGACGCCGAGCACGATCCCGAGCAAACCCGCCGCGACAGCGCCGCCACCGACACGGCGCTGGTCACGCGACCACGCCCAGATCCCGACCGCGATCGCAACGATCCCGATCGCGATCGGCAGCACCGCAGTGCGCGACGCGAGCGGCGGCAGCGCGAGCCAGAACGCAAGCGCGCCGAGCGCGATGCCGAAGAAGCCGATCGTCTTCGGGTGCGTCCACCGAATACCGCCGATGCGCGTCGTGATCGCGGTCATGCGCGCCTCCGCCGCTTCAGCCACAACCACACGCCGCCGAGGTTCAACCCGACGAAGAGGATGACGAGCCCCTGGATGATCGTCGTCAAGTTGCCGGCGAGGTCGGGCCGGAAGATCGACGGGTCCAGCTGGCGCCCGGAGGTGCCGTTGATCAACGCACCGAAGAGCAACGACGCCATGCCCACGCCAAGCGCGGTGTTGCGTCCGAGCAATGCAGCAGCGAGCCCGATGAAGCCGATCGAGTTCGCCTGGATGTCGTTCTCACCGATGCGGTACTCCCAGCCGGTGATGTCGACCGCGCCGGCGAGCCCGGCGAACGAACCGGAGATCGCCATCGCGAGGAAGTAGTTGCGCGCGACGGAGACGCCGCCGTAGCGCGCCGCTTCCGGGTTGAACCCGACTGCGCGCACCTCATAACCGAGAGTCGTGCGGTTGATGATGATCCAGTACACGACAAGCATCGCAACTGCGATGAAGATGCCGACCGACAGGCCCTGCAGCAGCTTGAGGCCCCAGAAGACGGGCAGCTTCGCGCTCTCGACGATGTCGTTCGAGATCGGGATCGACGGCTGCGAGCCCTGCAGCGGACCGCCCTGGCCGAAGAGGTACGACCCGACCCAGATCGAGATCCAGTTGAGCATGATCGTCGAGATCACCTCGTGCGCACCGACGGTTGCCTTGAGGATCCCGGCGATGCCCGCGTAGGCCGCGCCGGCGAGCGCGCCGATCACGAGCACGAGCGGAATGTGCACCCACGGGCTGAGGCTG
>JAOPYY010000069.1 GCA_025964395.1 Actinomycetes bacterium
TGTTGCGGACCTGATTCGTCAGGTTCGTCGCCATGCCGTTCACGTTGTCGGTCAGGTCCTTCCACGTCCCGGAGACGCCCTTCACCGTCGCCTGGCCGCCGAGCTTGCCCTCGGTGCCGACCTCGCGTGCGACGCGCGTGACCTCGGCGGCGAACGACGAGAGCTGATCGACCATCGAGTTGACCGTGGTGCCGATGCGGAGGAACTCGCCCTTGACCGCGCGGCCCTCGATCTTCAACTGCATCTTCTGGCTGAGATCGCCTTCGGCGACGGCGTCGATCACGCGCGCGACCTCGAGCGTGGGCCGCGAGAGGTCGTCGACCATCGCGTTGACGGCGGCGAGGCTCGTACGCCAGGTGCCCTGCGCCTTCTTCAGCTCCGCGCGATCGGTCAAACGGCCTTCGCGGCCGATCGCCGTGGCAACGCGGACGATCTCGTCGGTCGTGCGCTCGCGGGTTGCGGCGAGCTCGTTGAACGCCTTGTTCAGCTGGCCGACAATCCCGCGCTTGCGGGGGTCGAGCCGGACGCCGCTGTCGCCGCGCACGCCGGCGCGGAGCGCTTCGAGCAGCGGCTGGAGATCAGCTGCCGCAACAATCGCGCCGTCTCCGTTCTTGTGGGCGGCACTGCTCTTGAGCGCAGAGCTGCGTGCCGTCCGCGTCTGGGTCCGTGTGGCCACGAATCCGTCCTTTCTCAGCAGGCGGACCCGGCGCGTCGGGCGAGGCGCGTCCGTAGTCCTGTGAAGGGGTGCTTCATGAAGGGCCCTCGGATTTGGATTCCCACTCCAAGAGGAGCAGAACCTCCTGAAACCTATTCTAAAGGATGGGTCTTACAAGTTCAAGCGATGGGCCTAAAGGCCTAATGGCCTATCGCCTGCTCGAGGTCGGCCCACAGGGTGTCGGCGTCCTCGAGACCCACAGAAAACCTCAGCAAACCCGCAGGAATCCGGTCTCCCTCCCAGCGATGGCGGCTCTCCATCGTGGAGCGAGCGCCGCCCAGGCTCGTCGCGTTGAGGATCAGCTCGGTCGAGGTCTCGACGCGCCGCGCGTCCTCGACGTCGAAGGAGATCAGTCCGCTGAAGCCCGGGTAGCGGACGTTCGAGACGGCGGGATGGGCCTCGAGCCGCCGGGCCAGTTCGGTCGCCGTCTCCGTGTGGCGGGCCATGCGCTCGTCCAGCGTCCCGAGGCCGCGTACGAGGGCGGCGGCCGCGTCCGGCGCCGCGACGATCCCCGCGGTCCCACGGAACTCGCGCAAGCGCGCGCTTCTCTCCGGATCGCGGGTGACCGTCGCGCCGAGCAGAGCGTCGTGGCTCCCGGTCAGGAACTTCGTCGCGGAGTGCATGACGACATCCGCGCCCTCGTCGAGCCCGCGGAGATAGACCGGCGTCGCAACAGTGGCGTCGCAGACGACGAGGCCGGGGTGCCGGCGGAGGGACTCCCAGTCCGGCATCGTCAGCAAGGGGTTGGCCGGAGCCTCGACCCAGACGATGTCGGCTTCGGGCGGCGGTCCGGTCTGGTCGTACTCGACGTAGGAGATGCCCCAGCCGTCGAGGAGGCCGAGCAGCTTGCTCGTTCCGTAGTAGCAGCCCTCGGCGAGCGCAACCGTCGTGCCGGGTCGTGCGAACGCGAGCAGGATCGTGATCGCCGCGCCCATGCCCGACGCGTAGAGCAGCGCGTCGCCGTTCTCGCGCCGGCCGAGCTCCGTCTCGGCCGCGACGCCCGACGGGTGGGCAACGCGCGAGTAGTAGAACTGGCGCGGTTCGCCGCGTTCATCGTACGGCCAGATCGTCGAGCGATCGACGGGCTCCATGTGCTGACTCTAGTTACAGGATTGACACAACGGCGTGCGTCAGCGAACGTGGCTGCACTGATGGCGATGGGGGAGGGGTCTGCGGCTTCGAATGCCCTCGTGCAATCGACGCTGCTCGGTGAGCTGCTCGAGCACGCGTCTGTGGGCGCCCTCGCAGCGGACTCCGGCCGCTACATCGCGGCGAACGAATACGCGTGCGAGCTGACCGGGTTCGACCGTGCGGAGCTGATCGGCCGGCCGGTCGGCGATCTTTGCCGGCAGCGCGGAAGCGGTGTGATCGCGCTCGGCTGCAAGGACGGCGACGAGATCGAAGTCTCCTACCGCGTCGTCGAAGCGGCGCTCGCGGGAATCCCCGTCACGCTCGGCTTGTTCTGGCCCGTCTGACGGCGTCGGCGAGCCTGTCGATCTCCTCATCGGTGTTGTAGTAGTGGACTGACGAGCGCACGGCCTCGGCAATGCCGCGCGCGCCGAAGTCCAGCTGCGCCGACGCGGCTTCCATCACCGACACGTTCACGCGTTCGGCTGCGAGCCGCCGCTGCACCTCCCCTGCGGCGACATCCGCGACGGTGAAGGTCACGGTCGCGCCGAGTGTCGCGCCGCGGTCGAGCAGGGTCACCTCGGGGATCTCGTCGAGCTCTGCTCTCAGCCGTGAGGCGAGTGCCTGGATGCGCTCCCAGGCATCCTCGACGCCGATCGCGAGCGCGTAGTCCACGGCGGTGCCGAGCCCGACCTTGCCCGCGTAGTACGTCTCCCAGTTCTCGAAGCGACGCGCATCGTCGCGAATCGAAAAGCTGCCGTCCGGTTGCCAGTCGGCGGCGTGCATGTCGAGGAACGGCGGCTCGAGTTGCTCGATCAGCTCTCGCCGCACGTAGAGGAAGCCGGTTCCGCGCGGGCCGCGCAGGAACTTGCGCCCGGTACCGGAGAGGATGTCGCAGCCGATCGTGTCGACGTCGAGCGGCAGCTGGCCCGCCGACTGGCACGCGTCGAGGAGCAGCGGCACACCGGCGGCGCGCGTCACGCGGCCGACCTCGGCGGCGGGATTGACCAGACCGCTCTGCGTCGGGACGTGCACGAGCGAGACGAGCCTCACCCGCTCGTCGATCAGGCGCTCGAGCGCGGAGACATCGATCTGACCGCTCTCGTCGTCGGGGACGACCTCGATGCGTGCGCCCGTTCGGTCCGCCACCTGCTTGAGCGCGATCCAGTTCGACGCGTACTCCGCGTGCCCGGTGAGGATGCGGTCGCCCGGCTGGAACGGGAACGCGTAGAACGCCATGTCCCACGCGCGCGTCGCGTTCTCGACGACGGCGATCTCGTCGCGGTGCGCGCCGATCAGCTGCGCGATTGCGTCGTAGGTGTGCTCCCAGCGGTCCTTGCGCTCGGCCGCGGCTTCGTAGCCGCCGATCTCCGCCTCGCGCTGCAGGTGCTCGACGACCGCGTCGACGACCTGCCGCGGCGGCAGGGCAGAGCCTGCGTTGTTGAAGTGCGCGACGTGCTCGACGCCGGGCGTGTCGGCGCGAACGCGCTCGAGGTCGATCACGCGTCGGCTGCGGTGAACAGCGTGAGCTGCATGCCATCGGGCGCCTGGAGGCGGACGTTCACGTCGCCCCACGGCGTCTCGACAGGCCCGCCGAGACGCTGCGCGCCGGCACATTCGAGCTCCTCGGCCACCGCTGCCGAGTCATCCACCTCGAGCGCGAAGCGGACCGTGCCTGCGACGCGCCTGCCGACCTCGATCTCGTCGACCATCGCCGCCTGCCCCTCGTCGAAGATCTCGAGCGTTGCGCGGCCGGCCTCGAGGAGCGCACCGTTCGACTCGGGCGTGTTCCATTCCTCGAGCAGCGGCAGCCCGAGCACGTCCCGGTAGAAGGCCAACGCCTCCGCGTAGTTCTCGACCGTCAGCGCGATCCGCAGTTCTTTCACCATGCTCGGCTGAACGTTCGTCCGGTCGCCATCATTCCGCGTGGGCAACCTCGTTCAGCGGCTCCAGCAGGTCGATCGCGCGACTCGTCCAGTCATCGCCTCCCCGGTAGAGCGCAGTCAGCGCGTCGCCGAGCTCCCGGCCAAGCAGCTCGCGGACCTCCGCCTCCGGCGGCTCGTGCTCCGGCTGCCCCGCGGTCGTGTCGGGCGCGAGCGCTGCAGCGAGGATCGCCTGCGCGACGGCGTTGCGCGCGGCGCGCGCGAACGCGGCACGATCGCTGGCCGCGGCGGCGTCGACGGTGGTGCGCAGGGAGCGAAGAGCATCGGTGCTCACCGCCCTATTGTGATCTAGGCTCCGCCGAGATGGCGGAGGCAGAGAAGCGGACGCACGACACGACCCGCGAGAAGCTCGAGTGGCTCGAGGAGCTGCGCGACCAGTCGGAGCACCACGGCTCGTCAAAGGCGGTCGCGAAGCACAAGGATGCGGGCAAGCTGCTGGCCCGCGAGCGGGCCGAGAAGCTCTGCGATCCGGGCACATTCGTCGAGCTCGACCGCTACGTCCGCCATCGCGAGTCGAACTTCGGGATGCTCGAGCGGCGGCCCTACGGCGATGCCGTGGTCACCGGCTACGGCGAGATCTTCGGCCGGCGCGTCTTCGTGTTCAGCCAGGACTTCACCGTCTTCGGTGGCTCGCTGAGCGAGGTCTTCGCCGAGAAGATCTGCAAGGTCATGGACATGGCCGCGAAGTACGGCTGCCCGGTGATCGGGATCAACGACTCGGGCGGCGCGCGGATCCAGGAAGGTGTCGTCTCGCTCGCCGCCTACGCCGAGATCTTCTGGCGCAACGTGCAGAGCTCCGGTGTGATCCCACAGATCTCGCTCGTCATGGGCCCCTGCGCGGGCGGCGCGGTCTACTCGCCTGCGATGACGGACTTCATCCTGATGGTCGAGGGCTCGTCGTACATGTTCATCACCGGCCCTGACGTGGTGAAGACGGTGACCGGCGAGGAGGTGACGCAGGAAGAGCTTGGTGGTGCGCTGGCGCATGCGACGAAGTCCGGCGTTGCGCACCTGACGGCGCCGAGCGAGGAGGCCGCGCTCGAGGATGCGCGCTACCTGCTCAGCTTCCTCCCGCAGAACAACGCGAGCCCGACGCCGTACGACGCGCCGTCCGACCCGATCGATCGCGAGGCTCCCGAGCTCGACGAGCTCGTGCCCGACGAGCCGACAAAGCCGTACGACATCAAGCGCGTGATCGCTTCGGTCGTCGACGACGGCGAGTTCCTCGAGATCCAGCCGCTCTTCGCCGAGAACATCGTCTGCGGCTTCGCACGGCTCGGCGGCTACAGCATCGGCATCGTCGGCAACCAGCCGAAGGCGCTCGCAGGAGTGCTCGACATCAGCTCGTCCGAGAAGGCGGCGCGCTTCGTTCGCACGTGCGACGCGTTCAACATTCCGCTCGTCACGTTCGTCGACGTTCCCGGGTTCCTCCCAGGGGCGGCGCAGGAGTGGGGCGGGATCATCCGCCACGGTGCGAAGCTGCTGTACGCGTATTGCGAGGCGACGGTGCCGAAGCTGACCGTGATCACGCGCAAGGCATACGGCGGCGCTTACGACGTCATGAGCTCGAAGCACGTCCGCGCCGACTTCAACTTCGCGTGGCCGACGGCAGAGGTCGCCGTGATGGGCCCCGAGGGCGCCGTCAACATCATCTTCCGCAACGAGCTCGCCGAGTCCGACGATCCCGAGTCACGGCGTGCCGAGCTGATCGCCGACTATCGCGAGCGGTTCGCGAATCCGTACAGCGCGGCGGAGCGCGGTTACGTAGACGACGTGATCCAGCCGCGGCGCACGCGGCCGGTACTAATCGACGCCTTGAAGACGGCGATCACGAAGCGCGAGCCGACGCCGAAGCGCAAGCACGGCAACATCCCGTTGTAGCCAAGCCTCTACTACTACAGCTTGACGAGCTTCAGGAGCGCGCCGTCGACGCACGCCATGCCGACACGGTCGCCGACGTGGAAGTCGCCGAGATGTGCCGTAGCGGGAACAGTGCAGCTGACGTCGCCGTGCTCGCCGTGCACCGTCAAGGCCGAGCTCGAGAGTGCAGTGAGCGTGCCTGCGACCGTCGTCGCGGCGGTGTGACCGTCGCCCGATCCGGACGCGGAGTCGGACAGCGCGAGCACTTTCAGGACGCCGTCGACGCAGCCCATCTTCACCTTGTCACCGACGTGCAGGTTCGCGACGGTGGGGGAGCCGTCTCCGACCGTGCAGGTGACGTCGCCGCCGTCGGTGTGCACGGTGACCAAAGTGGAGGAGACGGTGCTGACGGTTCCTGCAGCGCCGGTCGTCTTGTGCGGCTCGGTGACGGGTGTGCCGCCGCTCGCGGCGAGCTTCTTGAGGAGCACGAGCTGGTTGGTGCCGGTCTTGCAGCCGGCGAGCACGCGGTCGCCGACCTTCACGTCCGCGACGCTCGGTGAGCCGTCGCCGACGGTGCACGTCCCGTCGCTCTTGTCGGTGTGCACGGTGATCGAGGTCGCGCTGACAGCGGTGACCGTTCCTTCGTAGGCGCGGCCCGCGTCGCCGGAGGTGACGGGGGCGAGCGCGACGAGCACGCCGTTCGAGCAGGAGACCTTGACGTGCTGGCCGACCTTCACGCCCGCGGTCGACGGCGACGCTGCGCCGATCGAGCAGGTGAGGTCACGGTCGCCGTCGTGCAGGCTGATCGAGCTGTCGCTGAGCGCGGTGACGGCGCCGGCGAATTTCGTCTGTTCCCCGTCGTTCGACGGCGTGCTCTTGGCCGCGAGGAGGCGGATCTTCGCCAGCACGAGCTTGCCGCCGGAACGGACACACGCGGCCTGCACACGGTCGCCCGCGGCGTAGCCGTCGAGTGACGGGGACTTGGCGACGACGGCGCAGGTCGTGACGATGTTCTTCGTGTCCTTCACCGCGACCGCGGTCGCGGAGACCGAGACGAGGACGCCCTTGAGCGAGCGTCCCTCAGCGGCGGAAGCCGGAACTGCGACGGCAAGCGTCGCGAGCAGAGCCGTGAGGAATACGGGGCCGCGAGTCACGGGCCGCATCGTCCCCTGCCTCGGGCGAGGCTGCCTCCCCCGGAATGGGGGTTCGCTTCAGGATCCCTCTATTGGTTCAGACGCCGACGGGAATCTGCGAGGCGACGCGGGCGAGGAACGCGTGCACGACCTGGGGGTCGAACTGCGAGCCCGCGCAACGTTCGACCTCGGAGATCGCGTCCTCGTAGGGGAGCGCCGCCCGGTACAACCGGTCGGAGGTCATTGCGTCGAACGCGTCGGCGACGAAGATGATCCGCGCGCCGAGCGGGATGCGCTCCTCGGCGAGGCCGTCGGGGTAGCCGTGGCCGTCCCAGCGCTCGTGATGGTGGAGCACCCAGTCGGCGATCGGATCGACGCCGAGGCTCTCGAGCATGCGGTAGCCGATCTGCGGGTGGCGCTCGAGCACGAGCCGCTCCGCCTCGCTGAGCGTGGCCGGCTTGCGGAGGATCTCCTCCGGGATGGCGAGCTTGCCGAGGTCGTGGAGGCTGCCCGCGAGGCGCGTCAGCTCGACCTCCTCGGCGGGGAGCCCGAGCTGAGAGGCGATCTCGGCCGCGAACGTCGCGACCCGCTCCGAATGGCTGCCGGTGTACGTGTCGCGTGAGTCGACCGCGCGTGCGAGGGACGCGGCTGCGCGGAAGCGCGCAGCGCGATCGACGCCGCCGGCGACGCGGCGGAACTCGGAGAGCTCGGCGACGTCGGCGCGCGCGAGGCGCACCTGGTTCTTGCCGTGCTCCTTCGCCCAGTAGAGCGCGCCGTCGGCGAGCCGGATCAGCGAGTCGCGCTCGCGCCCGTGCTGGGGGAACGTGGCGACGCCGGCGCTGACGGTGATCGCACCCGCCTTGCCGAGCTCGGTGTCGGCGATGCGCTGCACGATCGACTGCGCGGTCGAGAGTGCGAGCTGCTCGTCCATCCCGACGAGCAGCACGGCGAACTCGTCACCGCCGAGCCGGAACGACTCGCCACCCTGGCGCAGCCGCGACGCGACCTGCGACAGGACGCGGTCGCCGGCCGGGTGCCCGAAGTGATCGTTGATCCGCTTGAAGTCGTCGATGTCGAGAAAGCAGAGCGAGACCATGCTGCCGTGCTCGTCGGCCTGCGCGAGCTCGCGCTGCAGGCGCTCGTGGAAGTGGCGGTGGTTCCCGAGCCCGGTCAGCGGGTCGGTGAGAGCGAGCCGGATCGCGTTGAGTGCCTTGTGGGTCGAGCGCTGGTAGAGCGAGATCGCGACGAGTGGGCCGGCGAGCGCTGCGAAGAGGAACGGGGTCCGCTGCCAGAGCACGACGAGCATCAGGGCCGTCGATGCCATCAGCGTGAACGGCACGATCGTCCAGCGCATGTTCGAGCGGATGAGCCTCAGGAGCCCGAGCTCGGAGCCGGAGGCGGAGATCGCGAGGGTGACGAGGAGCAGGTTGACGGTGTAGACGATCGCGGCGGTGATCGCGACCTGTCCCAGGACCGCCGCGGGGCCGGAGCCGTGTACCTGGGTCAGAGTCCAGCCGGCGAGCGCCCCGACGAGCCCGAACGCCCCGGCGTTGAAGACCGTCCTGATCGGTGGGTTCCGCCGGAACAGGGCGACCAGGGTCGGAGCCGTCACGTAGACAAACGTCGCCGGCGCCCAGCCGAAGAGCACCAGGGCCGCGACGGCGAAGACGAAGCCGAGCGAGACGCCGTTCGCGTCGGCGCCCTCGACGGGCACGGGGAAGCGCTCCGTCAGGATTGCGGCCGCGAGAAACGCCGCGACGCCGACGATGATCGTCGGCGACCGCGTGTCTCGGGCAAAAAAGAACGTCGCCGCGAGATACGCGGCGACGCCGACCAGGGAGACAGGCACGACAACCGCGAGCAATCTCGCGGGGGGAAGTGCCCTTCCGCTCATCTCAGGTAGCCGGGGGCTACCAGGTGAAGTTGACGCCGCCGGCGCCGCCACGAGCCAGAGCGATCATTGCCGCCAGGGCTACCGCGACGAGCACAACAGAAGCAAACTTCGAATTCCACTGAAGCATGGGGGGAGTCCTCTCATTCAGGTGCCGCATTAGGGGGAGTCTCCGTCACCCAAACTGCTCCGGGCATCACCCGAAGGGGTGAAAGCCGTTTCGTCGGCCCAAATCCCTCGAACGGGTGACAGTTTTGCAACCCGTATGATTTGTGACTCGTGGACGTCGAGCTGACCCCAACGCAGGCCCCGGAAGTGGCGGCGGCGATCGCGGCGGTCGTGGCCGTCGACGAGGCCGCGGCGCCCGACCCCTGGTGGCAAGCCGGAATCGACGAGGCGCTCCAGACGTAACTGCCGGCGGCTGTTTCCCGTTGCACGGGTGACATGTGCATCCGTTGCGGCGAAAACGAGACCCCTCCCGACCGCCCCTACTGCGTTCACTGCACCTTTGCGGTGCGCGCGGAGGTGGAGGACGGGCTGCGGAAGATCGCTGACTACCTCAGCTCCTGGGCCGCGTTCGATGCGTGGTGCGCGTCGCGGCTGCGGCCTGCTGCTGCGGCGTAGCGACGCTTCAGCCTTTACGAGGCTGACGCTTGAGCCTCTACGAGGCGGACGCTTCAGCCTCTACGAGGCGACCGCGCGGCCGCGGAGCAGTTGCGGCGCCGCACGCGCGTAGTCGAGGCCCGAGATCCAGGTCAGCGCGAGCGCGACCAGCAGCGCCCACCAGGAAACCGAGGTGCTCCAGGCTCCCGCGGCTGCAAGCCCGCCCACGCCGGCGGCGATCGCCTGCGACCACGTCTTCAGCTTCGCCAGGTCCCGCGCCGCGATCACGACGCCGCGCTCGACCGCGGCCTGGCGGAGTCCGGAGATCAAGAGCTCCCGGGCCACGATCGCCGCCACCATCCAGGCCGGGAAGACGTCCTGGCCGAGCAGGACGATCAGCGTCGCCATCACGAGCAGCTTGTCGGCGACCGGATCGAGCAAGGAGCCGAGCGGCGAGGAGCGGCCGGTCCGGCGGGCGATTCTCCCGTCGAACCAGTCCGTCGCCATCGCCGCACAGAAGACTCCGGTCGCCCAGTAGTCATGGCTCGGGAAGGAGATCGCGAAGAGCGCGACCACGATCGGCACCGAGAGCGCGCGTGCGACGGTCAATTGGTCGGCGAGGCCCATCCGTGGAGAGAATACGGAGTGTGTTCGCCAAAGTCCTTGTTGCGAACCGGGGTGAGATTGCGCTCCGGATCTTCCGCACCCTCCGGGAGCTGGGCATCGGCTCGGTTGCGGTGTACTCGGATGCGGACCGCGCGGCGCCGTTCGTGGCCTACGCGGACGAGGCTCACGCCCTCGGCGGGCTGACCGCAGCCGAGAGCTATCTCGTCGTCGACAAGTTGCTCGAGGCCGCCGCGCGCTCGGGAGCAGAGGCTGTTCACCCCGGGTACGGATTCCTCGCCGAGAACGCCTCGTTTGCTGCGGCGGTCGAGGCGGCGGGCCTGACCTGGATCGGGCCGCCGTCCGCGGCGATCGAGCTGATGGGCTCGAAGACGCGCGCGCGCCAGGCGATGCAGGCGGCAGGCGTCCCGATCATCCCCGGGACGACCGACCCGGTGTCCTCTGCAGAGGAGGTGGTCGCGCTCGGCGAGCAAATTGGCTACCCGATGCTGATCAAGGCTGCGGCCGGCGGCGGCGGCAAGGGAATGAAGGTGGTCGAGTCCGCCGATGAGGCCGCGCAGGCGTTCGAGTCCGCGCAACGCGAAGGGCAGTCGTACTTCGCCGACTCGTCGGTCTACGTCGAGCGCTACCTCGAAGATCCGCGGCACATCGAGGTGCAGGTGCTCGCGGACGCCCACGGCAACGTGATCCACCTCGGCGAGCGCGACTGCACGATCCAGCGCCGCCACCAGAAGCTGGTGGAGGAGACGCCGTCACCCGCGGTCACGCCCGAGCTTCGCGACCGGATCGGGCAGATCGCGGTCGACGCTGCGCGCGCGGCCGGGTACCGCTCTGCGGGAACGATCGAGGGGCTGCTCACTCCCGAAGGCGACTACTTCTTCATGGAGATGAACACCCGCATTCAGGTCGAGCACACCGTCACCGAGGAGGTGACCGGCCTCGATCTGGTCCGCGAACAGGTTCTCATCGCGGCGGGGGAGCCGCTATCGCTACGCCAGCAGGACGTCGTGCTCAGCGGGCACGCGATCGAGTGCCGCATCAACGCGGAGGACCCGTCCAGCGGCTTCTTGCCCAGCCCCGGGAGGATCACGCGCTACCGGGAGCCGTCGGGGCCGGGCGTGCGCGTCGACTCTGGCGTGGCGGCGGGCTCGGAGATCAGCGGCCTCTACGACCCGATGATCGCGAAGTTGATCGTGCACGACACGAATCGCGAGACCGCGCGCCGGCGGATGCTGCGCGCGCTGGCCGAGTTCGAGATCGGTGGAGTCAAGTCGCTGCTCGGCTTCCACCAGGCGCTGCTCACGCACACGTGCTTCATCGACGGCGAGACGTGTCACGGTCTCGTCGAGTCCGAAGAGCTCGCGCAGCGTGCAGAGCAGTTCTCTCATCAGGCAACAACGGTAGCCGCAGCCTCGGACGGATCGTTGTCAGAGGTGACGACAGTGGCCGAAGTGGACGGTCGTCGCGTGCAGGTGAAGGTGCTCGTCCCGGAGCCGCCGTACCGTGTCCTTGCGCGCCGGCGGCGCGAGCGCGCCGCGGGCGGCGCGAACGGCGAGGGCTCGAACACCGTTGTCAGCCCGATGCAGGGAACCGTGCTCTCCGTGAAGGTCGCCGAGGGCGACGTCGTCGAGGCCGGTCACGTGATCTGCATCGTCGAGGCGATGAAGATGGAGAACGAGGTGACGGCACACCGTGCGGGCATCATCTCGGAGCTCTCGGTGGCCGCGGGCCAGCCCGTCACGAACGGCCAGGCGATCTGCGTCATCGAAGGGGACGACTAACTTCGAAGGGCTCGAATCTGGTTCGCCTGCGGCGAATCAGGTTCGGATCAAGAGCTAGCGCTTCAAGTTGAACGAGCGCGCAACGTCGAGGGCCTCGGCGATCCGCTTTTTCGATGCGCGGTCGCCGACCATCACGCTCACCTGGTACTCGCGCTGACCCAGGACGACGGTCGCCGACGCACTGCGCCCCTTGAAGCACTCGCCGATCCCTCGTTTGACGTTCGTCAATCGTGCGAGTTCCTTGGTTCCCAGGCCGGTGTCGCCATTGGCGCCCTTCCAACCCACGATGACCACGACGGCGCCCGCCGGAGGGATGCGGTAGGCCGCAATCTGGCATTGCGTGCGGTGAGGTCGGACGCCAGGCGTCCCAATGACGAGGAGCGTTCGTGGATCCGTGACCGGTCCGTCGCCCGCCGGCGCGACGCGGTGCCAGCCCGCAGGCGCCCAGACCTGCACGCCGTTCGCGGAGACGGCGCCGCCGACACCCAGGACACCGAGCACGGCGAGGATCGCGAACAAGCGCATGTGTGAACTACGCGGGAGCGGCCCTGCGGGGTCCCGCTAGAGCGAGCGCTGGTACGCGCGAAACGTCCACGTCGCCCACGCCGACGTGATCGCGCTGAGCAGCAAGAGCAGCAGCAGGTAGAAGCCGACCGTGCCCCACGACGTGCCGGGCAGCGCGACTTCGCGCGCCGCCTTGACGCCCCAGTCGACCGGGTTGAACTTCGCTGCCGTCTGCATCCACCCGGGCATCTGCGCGCGGGCGATCATCGTCGTCGAGAGGAAGAGCAGCGGCAGGCCGATGAAGTTCGCGACCGCGATCATCGTCGCCTCGCGCCGGGTGAGCAGCGCGATTGCCTGCGAGATTCCCGCGAATGCGCTGTTGACGAGGATCGCGGCGAGGATGATCACGAGCCAGCCGAGCACGCCCGTGTGGATGCGCACGCCGAGCGCGAGCGAGACGAGCAGGATCACGAGCGCCTGGATCGCAGCGGTCAATGCGGAGCGAACGATCTGGGAGAGCACGATCGCGAAGCGCGACGCAGGCGCGGCGAGGAAGCGCTCGACGATCTTGTGGTCGAGGTCGTAGATCATCGACATCCCGCTCCACGTCGCTCCGAAGAACGCGTTCATGACGACGATCGCCGGTGCGAGGAACGTGATGTACGAGCTGGTGCCGAAGCCGCCGAGCTTCGTCACGTTCTTGAACAGCTGCCCGTAGAGGATCA
>JAOPYY010000075.1 GCA_025964395.1 Actinomycetes bacterium
AGTTGCGCTGTCCGTCGCTGAGCTGTGTGTGGAGCTCGCCGGTCTCCGCATCGACGAGGTACGCCGACAGCGCACCCGCGTCGCGGCGGAAGAGCGCGTTCGACAGCGAGCAGTCGCCCCAGAAGAAACCGCGCAGGTGCAGGCGCGTCAGTAGCTCGGCCAGCCCGTTCAGCAGATGCGTTCGCAGGTCAGGGATCGCGGCGCCCGAGAAGAGCGCCCGGTAGGGGAGCGAGTACTCGAGGTGGCGCGTGATCAGCACCGCGTCGAGTTCGTGCTCGCGCTTGGTGACGATGCCGACCGCCTCGACGACCGGCAGTCCTTGGCTCTCGAGCGCGCGCAGCAGCTTCCACTCGCGGCGCGCCGGCCGCTCGGGCAGCTCCTTCAACGCGTACAGCGCGCCGTCGTACTCGACGAAGCGCACGATGTGGCGGCTGATCCCGCGGATCACGTTGACGAGCCTCGGCGTTGTCCACTCCTCCAGCGGACGGTCCCACGGCAGGTCGAGAAAGCTCGGGTGGCCCGTGCGCGCGACGAGGCGAAACTTCGTCGGCTCCGTCATCGCGTCACGGTCGCCTGGTCGAAGGCCTGCACGCCGCCCGGGCTCGCGACGATCGTGTTGTGCTTGACCCGCGCCTTGGCAAAGTAGTGCGCCTCGATCGCCACGCCCGCCCGGGACGGGTCGCCGCTCGGGTCCGTACGTGTGCCGACGATCGTGTTGTGCTCGATCGAGCACTCGGAATGGTCGAGGCAGATGATCCCGACGCCGTGCGCGCCGAGCACGTCGTTGTGGTTGATCGCGCCCATCGACATCTCGCCCATAGTGATACCGCGCAGGCTCGTTGCGCCGATGTGGTTGTGCATCACGTCGACCATCGTCATGTGGGTAACGATGCCCTCGCGCACGCCGACGATCGTGCAGCCTTCGACCATCGACATCTCCTTGTCCATCGAGAACGAGATGTCGATCCCCTGCACCCACGGCCCGCTCGGCGAGGTGATCTTGCAGTTCTCGATCATCACCGAGCTGCGGCGCACGTGGATTCCGTCGAGGGTCACGCCGACGACGCGCACGTTGTCGAGCATCACGTGATGCGAGTCGAGGATGTCGATCCCGTTCTCGCCGCCGATCACGGTCACGTTGCGCAGGGTGACCTTGTTCGCGCGGATCAGGATCCCGCCCTTGACGGTGCCGCCGACGAGCGTCTGCGCGTGCCTGATCACGAGCGGTCCCTGGATCGTCCCGTGCAGGTGGATCGTCGGTGGCCTGACCGCGTACGCCGCGCCGAGCCCGCTGACGACGATCGCAGCGACGGCGACCGCGGTGAGCGCGCCGCGCCGGCCGAGTTCGCCGCCGTCCTCCGCGTACTCGAGGTGCAGGCGCGGGAAGACCGCGTGCCCGAAGAGCTGCGCGGCAACCCAGCCGATCGCGTAGAGCCCGAGCGCCCAGCGGAGCGGCGCCATCAGCTGGAGCCAGCGCATCGCGCCGTAGACGAGTCCCAGCTCGAGTGCGCCGAGCGGCAGCGCGAGCCACGCCGGCTGGTAGGCGAGCACGCGGTCGTAGACCACGGCGTCGAGCACCAGGCCGATCCCGAGCATCAGCGCCGTTACTTCGATGGCCCACCAGCGCTGCAGCGCGAGCGCGACGAGCAGTGCCGGCAGCAACGAGACGACGCGTGTCTGGACGCGGCCGATCAGCGTGTACGACATGCGCGCCTCCGGAAGGCGTGGGCTGCGTACTTCGCGCCCGCGATCGTGTCGGCGGCGGGGAACGCCCACTGCGCGGCGACACCCGCGATCGCAAGCGTCCGCGTCTCGTCCGTCAGTGCCGCGACCGTCGAGTCCGGGTCGAGCACGATCCAGCGGTCGTGCGTCGGCAGGTCGTGCGCGTCGACGAGGTCGGCGAGCAGCGCGTCGTGGCGGAAGCCCTGCCGGAAGCCCGTCGCCGCGATCACTTGTACGCCGTTAAGTGACGCCCCGCCGTTCGGGGACGCCTGTGCGCGGAAGCGTCCCTCGCGCTCGGCGGCGCGCACGGGCTCGTCCCAGGCGGCGCCCGCGGGATAGGAGGGAGTCGACAGCTCGCGCAGCGTCGCCGCGCGCCGTTCGGTCGTCGCTGCGTGGAACGCGGCGAGGCCGCGCTTCGAGAAGAACGGGCGCGGGACGTTCAGCGGTCGGCGCAACGGCTCGCGCCTACGGATCGACACGACCTCCGCGCCCGCGGCGAGGGCGTTCAGCCACTCCGTCGCCGCGGCCATGCCGGCGCCGACGACCACGACCTTCGTCGCGTACTCGTGCGGCTCGTAGGCGTGCACCGCGCCGGGGAACGCATCGGGACGGGCGAGACCGGGATGGCCGGTGGCGAGCAGCACGTGTGCGAACAGGCCCTCTCCGTCGAGTGTGAACCCGCCCTCGACCGCGCGGATGCGCTCGACGCGCTGCAGACGGAGGCTGCGCTGCCAGCCGGTGCGCCGACGCACGTCCTCCGCGTGCGCGAGAAACTCGTCGACGCTCGGGTGGTAGCGATTCGCGACCGAGCGCAGCAGCGGCGCGGGGGAGCCGCGGTGCAGCGCCTCGCGCACCGCGAGCCCGGGGACCGCCGCGGGCGCGAGGTGGCCCTCGCTCTCGGAGCGCATGCGCTGTTGGCGAATCGCGGCCGCGCGCGTGCGCCAGACTTCCGTCGGGTCCTCGTGCGTGCCGAAGACCGCTATTTCCTCGGCGGGAAGCCCGCCATGGCGAACCGTGGCGTACGTCGCAAGTGCAGCGAGCCCACTACCGACGATCGCGCAGCGCATGATGGAGTCGAAGGTACAGACTCCGTACCGGATCCACGGTTACTTGACCGAGCCCGCCAGCAGGCCCTGCACGAAGTACCGCTGGAATGCGAAGAACACGCCGAGCGGAATGATCATCGACATGAACGACGCGGGCGCGATGATGTCGATGTTCGAGCCGAACTGGCGGAGCTGCGAGAAGA
>JAOPYY010000194.1 GCA_025964395.1 Actinomycetes bacterium
ATGAAGCCATAACCCTTGTCGGCGTTGAACCATTTCACGGTTCCGGTTGCCATATACATACACCTCCCACTACCTGAAAGAACGGGCAGAGGAGGCGCACGTCGCGCATCCGGCACTCGCTCACTTACGAGTCACGGTAGCACCGAATCAGAGTTTTAGCCCTGCTGTGAGCGATTCGGCCTCGGCCAGCGCCGGCCCGTAGCCCATCGCCCGGAACAGCTCGGCCGCCTCGGCCAGCGGCCGCTCGGCATCAGGGTCATCGAGGGCACCGAGCGAGCGCCCCAGGCCGAGGAGCGCGTGGGCCTGCTCCGGGACGGCACCGAGCTCCTCCCATCGCGCGGCAGCGGCGGCGTAGAGCGTGGCTGCCTCCGCGTGGTTGCCGGCGTGCTCGGCGATCTGGGCGCGCGCTGCATCGACGGCGTTGTTCTGGAGCGTGTACTCGATTTCGACCCGTTCGGTGAGCCGCTGCGCGAGCTCGGGATCGCCCGCGCCGAGTGCGGTGCGGACGACGCCGGGAAGCACGGTCGGGTAGTTGCTGTTCCCGCGACTGTCCGGGTGCGCGTCGAGCGCCGTCAGTCGTGCACGTGCCTCCTCCGCCCGGCCCGCGAGGAGCAAGGCGCTCGCGACCGTCGCGGTGCCCGTGACGAATTGGTCGAGGTTGCTGCCTGCCCCGAGGAGCACATCGGTGTTCGCGATCGCGAACGACGCGTCGCCGCGGGCAGTCAGGATGATCGCCTGGGTCATCGTGGCCTGCTGCTGCGCTAGCGCGTTGCCGGTCGCTCCGGCGTCGATCGCAAGCCGCGTCGTCCGCTCGAGCGCCTCGTCGACGCGTCCGTTCTCGGCCAGGGTCTCGACGAGGTTCACCTCCATCAACGTGCCGATCTGGATCAGCCCGCGCTCGCGGCTGAACGCGACACCGTGCTCGAAGTCCGCGATCGCGGCGGCCGGCCCGTCCAGCACGTACCGGACGATTGCGTAGTGGTTCATCAACCGCGCGACCTCGGCGCCGGCGCCTTGCTCGAGCAGCACCTGCTCCGCGGTGTCCATCTCGTCGAGCCCGGCCCGGTCGCCGAGGAACGCCCGGCAGACGCCGCGGATCGAGTGCGCACGTGGCGGCACCGGCAGACCGAGCTGTTCCGCCAGCTTGATCGCGCGGTCGGCCGAGTCGACCGCCTCGGCAAGCGCGCCCGTGATGTGCAGTGACGAGGCCAGCTGCACGTGGGCGTCGACGAGCGCCGCGCTGGGCGGCCCGGTCTCGAGGAGCGCGATTGCTTCACGCGCGTAATCCGGGTGCTCGGCCTCCGCGTTGCCCTTTGCAATCTCCGAGCGCAGCATCAGTGCACGGGCCGTCGCCTCGGGATTGCCGGCGGCGCGGAGCGGGATGAGTGCACGGTCGAGCGTCTCCGCGGCCTCGCGCACGCTGCCGCGCTGCAAGAGGGCGCTCGCGAATCGCGTCATCAGCTCGGGCCGCTCGGGGTCGTCTTCGCCGCACAGCGTGAGTGCCTGGCTGAGCAACTCCTCGGCTCGCTCGGTGTCGAGCCCGAGCGCGCGCTCACCCGCGAGTGCGAGGTAGCGGCGCGCGGCGGGGGCGAGGTCGCCGGGCGCGTCGCCGGAGGCTTCGGTGAGCTCGAGCGCCTGCAGGTAGTGGTGCGCGAGCACCTCCGCGAGGTCCTCGACACGCTCGCCCGCCTTGCCCTCCAGCCACGTTGCTGCCGAGCGGTGGCGGCGAGCGCGATCGCCGCGCGCGGTTTGCCCGTACGCGACGTCGCGTACGAGCGCGTGCCAGAACGCGTACTCGGACTCGCCTTCCATCGTCGAGGTGCGGGAGGGGCGCACGAGCTCCTTTCGCAACAACTCGTGCAGCGCCTGCTCGACCTCGTCGAGCGGACGGTCGCCCATCGCGGCGAGCGCCCCGGACCAGAAGACCTTCCCGACGACCGCGGCGTCGTGCAGGAGCGCCTTGCGATCCGCGCTCAGCGTGTCGAGCCGTGCGGCGATCAGCGACTGCACGCTGTCCGGGAACGCCATGCTGTCGTCCGAGCCGCGGTCTGCGAGCAAACGAACGAATTCCTCTGCGTAGAACGGGTTGCCGCCTGCGCGCTCGAGCAGCGTCTTGCGCACCTTGTCCGAGACGTCTTGTTCGAGGAGCGCAGTCACGAGCAAGCTCGTCTCTGCGTCGGAAAGCGGTGACAGGCTGATCGTCTGCACGTTGCGCAGACCGCCGGCCCACGCCGAGTGCTTCTCGAACAGCTCCGGCCGCGCCGTGCAGACGAGCAGGAGCGGGACGCCCTGCGACCACTCCGCGAGGTGCGCAAGAAAATCGAGCAGCGCCGGGTCGGCCCAATGGATGTCCTCGACGACGATCACCGTGGGGCCGGTTGAAGCGATCTGCTCGATGAAGCGGAGCCACGCCGTGAACGACTCGTCACGTGCAGGCGCCTGGCCCGAGTCGATGCCGAGCAGCGGCAGCAAGCGCGCGCGCAGCCACGGCCGGTCCTCGGTGTTCGAGAGCATCAGGTCGAGCTTTCGGGATGCCGCGGCGGGCGCATCGGACTCGTAGATGCCTGCGTGTGCCTTGAGGATCTCGCCGAGCGCCCAGAAAGTGATGCCCTCGCCGTAGGGGAGGCACCGTCCCTGCCGCCACGTGACGAGCTCGGGCGCATCGTCGAGGTAACCGAAGAGCTCTGCGACGAGCCGGCTCTTGCCGACGCCCGGCTCGCCGACCAGCGTCACGAGCTGTACAGACGAGTCGCGCACGGAGCGCTCGAACAGTCCTTGCAGCAGTGTCTTCTCCACCTCGCGCCCGACGAACGGCGATTCGTGCGTGCGGATCAGGTCGGCGCCGAAGCGCCCGCGTGGCTCGACCGCTCGGTAGAGCGCAATCGGCTCGGTTTTCCCTTTCGCGTCAGCAGCAGGCAGCGGCTCGTAGAGGATCACGCGCTCGGTCTGCCGGAACGTCTCCTCGCCGACGGCGACCCCGCCGACCGGAGCGGCAGCCTGAATGCGCGCGGCCGTGTTTACCACGTCGCCCGCGACCATTCCCTCGCCCTGCTCGGGCCGGGCGTGGAGTGCGACGACCGCTTCCCCCGTGTTGACACCGACGCGGACGCTCAGGTCGAGGCCGGGATCTTCCTCGTTCAGCTCCTCGATCGCGCGCAGGATTTCCAGCCCGGCCCGGACTGCGCGCTCCGGGTCGTCCTCGTGCGAGACCGGCGCGCCGAAGACCGCCATCACGGCGTCGCCGATGAACTTCTCGACCGTCCCGCCGTACGCCTCGATCTGCGCGCGGAGCTTGCGGTGGTAGCGCTCGATGCGCGCCTGCACGTCCTCCGGGTCAGACGCCTCGGAGGTCGCGGTGAAGTCGACGAGGTCGCAGAAGAGAACCGATACGACCTTGCGCTCGCGCGCAGACGAGGCGGGTGCCGCGGCCTCGAGCGCCGTGCCGCAGAACGGACAGAACGGGAACGCACCAGGAAGTTCCAAACCACAGGCTGGACAGGGTCCCACTGCGTCGAGTCTAAGCGGAACGCGGGCGCTCAGCCGGGCTGGGTCCTGATCTCCACGTCGCCGGTCCGCTCGAGCGTCCCCCAGTGGGCGCGGGTGCCGACGATCGCGCTGACGGTCGACTCGATGATCACGAGGTACATCAGCTGGCGGTAGACGAACTGCTGCAGTGGCAGTGCCCAGAGCGGCTTGAGCGATTCACCGTCCATCCTGAACGCGAACACGGCGAGGCCGACCTGAACGGCGTTGAACGCGAGCCAGTATGCGATCACCGGGACCGGGTTGGTGAAGATGAGCCCGTAGAGCGCGAAGAGGTCGATCAGCGGCGCGACGATCGGCAGCAGGATCTGGAAGAAGAACATGTACGGCAGCGCGCGCCTGCCGATCTTGCGCTGGCGCGGGTCGCGCGTGAGCAGTGCGCGCTTGTGCTTCCACACCGCCTGCATGGTTCCGTAGGACCAGCGGTAGCGCTGGCGCCACAAGCTGCCGAGCGTCGCGGGCGCCTCCGTCCAGGCGCGAGCATCCTCTGCGTAGACCACTCGGCGACCCGTGCGGCCGATTGCGAGCGTGAGGTCGGTGTCTTCCGCGAGTGTGTCGTCGGATACGCCCCCGACCTCGAGCAGCACGTCGCGGCGGAACGCGCCGATCGCGCCCGGCACCGTCGGAGTGCACTGCAGCACTTCGTACATGCGTCGATCGAGGTTGAAGCCGGTCACGTACTCGATGTGCTGCCAGCGGCCGAGTAGCCCGCGCCGGTTGCCGACCTTCGTGTTGCCGGAGACCGCGCCGACCGTTGCGTCCACGAGCGGCTGCACGAGTCGCCGGATCGTGTCGGGCTCGAACAACGTGTCGCCGTCGACCATGACGACGACGGGCGCGGTGGTCGTCGCGATGCCCGCGTTCAGCGCCGATGCCTTGCCACCGTTCTCCTTGCGCACGACCCGGACGCGCGGCAGCGCAAGCTGCTCGACGGCCTCGGCAGTGCCGTCGTCCGAGCCGTCGTCGACGACGACGATCTCGAGATCGTGGTAATCGCTGGCGGCGAGCGAGCGGACGGCGGCCTCGATGCCGACGATCTCGTTGTAGGCGGGCACCACGACCGCGACGGGCGGCTCATAGCCGGCGAGGTGTTCGTTTCGGGCGCGCCGCCGGTGCCAGCTCGCGAGTGCGACCACGATCACGACGCGGGCGCCGACGAGGAGCCCGACTCCGACGATCACGAGCCCGAGCAGCGACACGAGGCGGAACGCGAGCCGCACCGCCCACGCGAAGGCATCTCCGCGCCGGCTTTCCCACTTCGCCGCTGCAGGCTCGACGAACGAGCGTGGCAGCCCCGCCAGCTCCGAGACCGTCACGAAGCGGAAGCCGCGTGCCCTCAACCGTGGGATCAGCTCCCGTACGGCGGTGACCGTCTTCGAACGGTCGCCGCCGCCGTCATGGAACATCACGATGCCGCCCGTCGTACCCGGCGGGCTCGCCTTGCGGACGATCGACTTGACCGGACCGCGTCGCCAGTCCTCGGAGTCGAAGTTGGCGAGGACGATCAGATACCGATTGCCAGCGAGCCGTGCGAGTGTGGACTCCTGAGACGGGGTGACCGCGTCGCTCGTCGCCGAGTACGGCGGGCGGATCAGACGCGTGTACCGGCCGGTGACGCCGACGATCGCCGCTTCGGTGAGGTCCAACTGCAGCCGGCGCTGCCATTCGGCGCCGTTGGAGAGCGCGACATGGGTGAACGTGTGATTGCCGAGCTCGTTGCCGTCGCGCACCAGCTGCCGGATCACATCCGGGTGCCGTGCGACCTCGCTGCCGATGACGAAGAACGTCGCCGGGACGTGTGCAGCGCGCAGCACCGCCGCGATCTGCGGTGTCCAGCGAGGGTCGGGCCCGTCGTCGAAGGTCAGCGCGACACGCCGGCCGGGCGGCGGCTGGCGCGAGACGAGCTTGCCGCCGACCGGAGTCAGGATCGGTCGCATTCCGGAGAGCGGAGCCGCGCCGTGTGTGTCGTGCGGCTCCGCGCTGGCGCCGATGGTGTGCGTCGCAAAACCCTCGAAGACGATGAGCGCGGAGACGACCAGCAGGCAGAAGCCGAGCAGCCGCCAGTGCGCGGGCGGGCGCCAGACGCGACGCCGGCCGGGCGCCCTCAGGGCTTCTTCCCGTGACCGAGCGCCTTGCCCGGCACGGTCGCGACGGTCGTCGTCGTCGTCGTGGTTGTTGTCCGCTTCGCTTGCCCAGGCGCCGTCGTGGTTGTTGCCCGCTTCGCTTGCCCGGGCGCCGTCGTGGATTTGCCGCGGGCCGGCGACGTCGCCATGTGACCGGGAGCAGACCCCGAGTTGCCGGGGGACGTCGTTGTGGTCGTTGTCGTCGTCTTCGTGTGCCCGGGCGCGACGGCTGATTTTCCGTGCGTCACGGACGTCGTCCTCGTGGCCGGGCCCCGGGCGGGCACCGGTGCGGGCAACGCGGGAACGAGGTCGGCGGCTGAGGGCGCGGCGGGCTGGGGAAGCTGACGCAACGGCGGCGGGCCTGCCGAGGCGCGCAGGACGTGCCCGAGCGGCAGCCGGCCGCCGGGACCGACGCCCAGCCCGCCGAGGATCACGAGGGCGAGCCAGGCGAGAAAGAGGAGGGCCGTTGCGCGACCGACCCAGCGCATCCGCCGCAAGCGCCGCCCACTCGCGTCCTCGAGCACACGGCGCGGGGGCACGCGCGGTGTCGGGTGGGGAGAGACTGCCATCGGTCGAGTGTGCCCATTGGCCCGCCTTCTCACGCCCCTCGGGAATACTGAAGGGCGATGGCGACCGTTCCCGCGAGCCGGCATCTCCTTCGTGCCAAAGACCTGATCGACGCGCGCTACCGCGATCCGCTGGACGTGCCGGCGCTCGCCCGGGCTGCCCGGCTCTCGCCGGCGCACTTCAGCCGCGAGTTCCGCCGCTTGTTCGGCGAGACGCCGCACCAGTACCTCTTGACGCGACGGCTCGAGCGCGCCGCCGCACTCCTGCGCTCGACCGATCGCACCGTGGCCGACATCTGCTTCACGGTTGGCTTGAGCAGCGTCGGGTCGTTCACGACGAGCTTCGGGAAGACGTTCGGGTTCACGCCGACTGCCTACCGCGCGGCGCATCCGCCGGCGACCCACCGTGCTCGGATTCCAACCTGCGTGCTGCAGGCGTGGGCGCGTCCGCGATCGAGCAGTTTTCGAGAAGACAAGCCGGCGACCTCGGACTAACGTCGTCCTCGACCACTTGAACGAAAGGACGAACATGCTCACGCAACTCACCCACGTGAACGTCTGGGTACAAGACCAGGACGAGGCCCTCGCCTTCTATACGGAGAAGCTGGGCATGGAACTGCGCGACGACGTGACGCTCCCCGAACTGGGCGGCTTCCGCTGGCTGACGGTCGGCCCGCCTGGGCAGGAGGACGTCGCGATCACGCTGATGACCGTGCCGGAGTTCTTCGAGGCGGACACGAAGTCGATGCTCAAGGAGCTGCTCGGGAGGGGCGTCCTCGGCGGGCTCTTCTTCACCGTCGAGAACTGTCAGCAGGCCTACGAGGAGCTGAAGAGCCGTGGTGTCGAGTTCTCGCAGGAGCCGACGCAGCAGCCGTACGGGATCGACGCCGGGTTCCGCGACCCGTCAGGGAATTCGTTCCGGATGATGCAGGCTCCGGACGCGACGTAGGAATCGGAGGCGGGGGCCTCCCACGGTGAGGCCCCCGCCTTGCCTCTAGGCGGCTTCTTCCGTGCCCGCAGTGCGCAGGCGCTGCGTCGCGATGTAATCGCGGTACCAGTAGAAGCTTCCCTTTGGCACCCGTTCGAGCGTTGCGTAGTCGATGTAGATCAGGCCGAAGCGCTTCCAGTAGCCCCACGCCCACTCGAAGTTGTCGAAGAGCGACCACGCGAAGTACCCGCGCAACGGCACGCCCTGCGCGATCGCGCGCGACGCGCCGGCCAGGTACTCCTCGAGATACGACTGTCGCTCCGGGTCGTTCACGCTCCCGTCGTGGCCGCGCACGTCGGGGTACGCCGCACCGTTCTCGGTGACGTAGATCGCCTTCGGTTCGTAGTCGCGGTGCAGCCGCACGAGGAGGTCTTCGAGTCCCTCCGGCACGACCTCCCAGCCCATGTCGGTGCGATCCACGTCGTTCCGCCGCACGATCTGCGAGCGGCCGCCGCTCTCGTCCGCGGCGACGAGCGGTGAGGTGTAGTTGTTGACGCCGAGGAAGTCGATCGGGGCAGCGATCGTCTCGAGATCGCCATCGCGGACCTCCGGCATGATCTCCGCCCACGCTTCCGCCATGTCCTCGGGATAGTGGCCGCGGAAGAGCGGATCGAGGAACCACCGGTTGTGGAGCCCGTCGACCCAGCGCGTCGCCGCAGCGTCCTCTTCCGAATCGCTTGCGGGGTAGGACGTGTCGAGGTTGAGCGTGATCCCGATCTGCGACTCCGGCGAGTTGGCGCGCAGGATCTCAACGGCGCGACCGTGCGAGAGCAGCAGGTGATGCGCGGTCGCGAGCGCGTCGGCGTCCGACTCGCGGCCGGGAGCATGGTGGCCCCAGCCGTGACCGACCCACGAGACGACCCACGGCTCGTTGTGCGTGATCCAGTGGCCGACGCGATCGCCCAGCCGTGCCGACACCGCGTCGACGTACTCGGAGAACGCGTCAACGGTGTCGCGCGCGGGCCAGCCGCCGGCATCCTCGAGCACCTGCGGCGTGTCCCAGTGGAAGAGCGTCACGAACGGCGCGATCCCGTTTCCGAGCAACTCGTCGACGAGCTTGTCGTAGAAGTCGAGCCCGGCTTTGTTCACGCGACCCCGGCCGTCGGGAAGCACGCGGGGCCACGCGATCGAGAACCTGAACGCGTCGAGCCCGAGCTCGCGCATGAGCGCGATGTCTTCGCGGTAACGGTGGTAGAAGTCGCACGCGACGGCGCCGTTGTCGCCGTTGCGCACCTTCCCGGGCGTCGCGGCAAAGCGATCCCAC
>JAOPYY010000107.1 GCA_025964395.1 Actinomycetes bacterium
CGCGCAAGCTGATCAAGGAGATGGACGACCACCGCAACGTGTCGGTGTCCCGCGTCTACGTGCCGAACGAGTACACGATCTATCTCGCACCCGGCGACCGCGAGCAGTTCGAGAGCTACGAAAACCAGCTGAAGGGCGAGCTCGCCGAGTACCTGAGCGAGCACGCGCGCCGCGAGAACTACGTGCTGCTCTCGCCGCCGCGCGTCCAGCTCGAAACCGACGAGGACCTCGACGTCGGCGTCTTCGGGATCGCGACCCGCATGGTGCAGAACGGGGGAAAAGGGGCAGGCGAGCCGGAAGGCGACGCCGAGCCGAACGCGACGATGGTCTACAAGCCCTCCGCTGCTCCCATACCGCAGGCGACCGAGGCTGCATCGCCGATCGATCTCGGCATCCAGCGCGAGATCGCGGTGCTGAGCTGGGACGGCCAGCGCCACGAGATCTCGAAGCGCCGGGCCGTGCTCGGCCGCTCGAAGGACGCCGACCTCCAGCTCGCCGACCCGAACGCGTCCCGCCGCCACGCGGAGCTGCGCCAGGAGGGCGCGACGTACTGGCTGATCGACCTCGATTCGACGAACGGCGTCGAGGTGCGCGGCAAGCGCGTGAAGCGACTCAAGCTCGAGGACGGGACGCGCTTTACGATCGGATCCACCGAGATCTCGTTCTCGCGGGAGATCCAGTAGTCGTGGTAGCGGTCGCCAGGGGGCCATTCGGCGGCCACTCGCCCGCGATCACGCTGCGCGCTGCCGCGTCCTCGGTTGCCCCGATAGACCCCGCTATCGGGGCGCCCTGCGTCCTTGCATCGCTTGGTGCTCGCGACCGAGGAATCCACCTATGACCCCCTGGCAACCGCTGGCCTCAGCGCAGGTCGAGACCACGCTGCTCGCCCTGAAGCTCGCGTTCCTCGTCCTCCTCTACCTCTTCATCTGGCGCATCGTCCGCTCTGCCGCACGTGACCTCCGTCTGCCGCAGGAGTCGATGATCCTCGCGCCGCAGCAGGCCGCTGCCGCGGGGCTGATCCCGCAGCCGGCCGCGCGCGAGCTCGGCCGGCTCGTCGTGGTCTCGAGCCCCACCTTCCAGGACGGCGCGGCCTTCACGTTGGACTCGCACCCGCTGACGATCGGCCGCGCCGTCAACAACGACGTGTCGATGCCGGACGACGAGTACGCGTCCGGCCGCCACGCGCGCTTCGAGCCGCGGCGCGACGGCGTCTGGGTCGAGGACATCGGCTCGACGAACGGCACGTTCGTGAACGGGATCCGGCTGACCCGCGAGCGGAAGCTCGTGCCCGGCGACGTGGTCCGCGTCGGCGAGACCGATCTCCGGTTCGAGCCATGAGGGTCGCCGCCTCCCACGCCGGAACCGATCCTGGGCGGAAGCGCCGCATCAACGAGGACTCGTTCGTGATCGCCCCGCCGCTCTTTGCCGTCGCCGACGGCATGGGCGGCGCGCAGGCGGGCGAGATCGCGTCGGCGCTCGCCGCAGGCGCACTCGAGGAGAGCGGCGCGAATGGGGGCGGTGAGCGCCGCGTCGCCGAGCTGATCCAGGAAGCGAACCGGCGCGTGCACGAGCGCGCGACGACGGACGCTGCCACCGCCGGCATGGGGACGACGATCACGGCCGCGCTCGTCGAGCCCGACGGCCGCGTCGTGTTCGGGCACGTCGGCGACTCGCGCGCCTATCTGCTCCGCGACGACAAGCTCAAGCAGCTCACCAACGACCACACGCTGGTCGCGGAGCTCGTGCGCCGCGGCGAGCTGTCGCCGGGCGAAGCCGAGGTGCATCCGCAGCGCTCGGTGATCACGCGCGCGCTCGGCACCGACCCCGACGTCGACGTCGACACGTTCGCCGTCGTCGCGCGGCCGGGAGACGTCTATCTGATCTGCAGCGACGGCCTCTCGTCGATGGTCGACGGACGCGACATCGAGGGGATCCTCCGGCAGCACCGGGCCGACCTCGTCGGCGCAGCAAGATCGCTGATCCAGGCTGCGAATCGCGGCGGCGGCGAGGACAACATCACGGCGGTGCTCTTCGCCGTGGAAGACGGAGACACGGGCCTGCAGTTGGGCGAGCCCGACGAGCACACGCGCGAATTCGCGCTGCACCCCGAGGAAGAGGACACGCTCCATCCGGAGGACGGGATCGCGCCGCCTCCGCCTGCAACGTCGGCACCGTCAGCGGTGGACACGATGGTCGTCTCCGCGTCCGACATCCAGGCGGCGATCGCAGCGCACGAAGAAGAGCAGGACGCTCCGCGGGCAGGCATCGGTAGGCACATGCTGGCTTTGCTGGTCATCCTGGCCTTGCTGGCCGTCATCGTCGTCCTCGTCTGGTGGGGGCTCGCGCGCTGAATCTGAGCTACCGCAACAGAGAGCTCTTCTACCTGGCTGTGGTGGGCGTCCTCACCGGCCTCGGCTTCGCGTCGGTGTACATCGCGCGCCAGTCCGAGGTCAGCTGGGGCTCGCTCGGCTACGCGCTGTTCTTCTTCGCGCTCTACCTGATCGCGCATCTCGTCACGCGGTTGACGGTGCCGAACGCCGACCCGTACCTCCTGCCGATGGCGGGCCTGCTCACCGCCGTCGGCGTGACGGAGATCTACCGGCTCGGGAACGCGGACGCGTTCAAGCAGGGGCTCTGGATCGTGATCGGCGTCGGCCTCTACGCACTCGCGCTCTGGGGACTGCGCCGCGACTACCGCGTCCTCGAGCAGTACAAGTACCTCTTCGGGATCGGCGCGATCGCGCTGCTCTTCCTGCCGCGCGTCCCCGGCATCGGCACGACGGTGAACGGCGCGCGCCTCTGGGTGCACGTCGGCTCGTTCCGCTTCCAGCCGGGCGAATTCTCGAAGATCTTCCTGATCGTCTTCCTCGCGGCGTACTTGCGCGAGAAACGCGAGGCGCTCGCGCAGGCGCGCCTGAAGGACGTCGGCCCGCTGCTCGTGATCTGGGGCGGCTGCATGCTTGTGCTCGTCTCGTCGAACGACCTCGGCTCGGGCCTCCTCTACTTCGGGATCTTCCTCTCGATGCTCTACGTGGCGACCGCGCGCCTGTCGTTCGTGATCGGCGGGATCGCTCTCTTCCTGGCGGGCGGCTTCGTCGCCTACGAGAAGATCGCGCACGTTCACGAGCGCGTCACGATCTGGCTGCACCCGTGGACGTCGACCAAGGTGTATTGCCCGTCGACGGGCGGGCTCGCGCTGCGCCAGGACTGTGAGAGCTACCAGCTCGTCAAGTCGATCTACTCGATCGGGAACGGGGGCTTCGGCGGCACGGGCCTCGGCAAGGGGACGTTCACGACGACCGACGGCCACCAGCTGATCCCGTACGTGAACAGCGACTTCATCTACTCGGCGCTCGCACAGGAGCTCGGGCTCATCGGCGCCGCTGCGCTGCTGCTCGTCTTCATGCTCTTCGTCGCGCGCGGCATGAAGATCGCACTGCAGGCCGACGACGGATTCTCCAAGCTGCTCGCCGCCGGCCTCACGTTCGGCTTCGCACTGCAGACGTTCATCATCGTCGGCGGGGTGCTGCGGATCATCCCGCTGACCGGCATCACGCTGCCGTTCGTCTCCTACGGCGGCTCGTCCGTCGTCGCGAACTTCTTACTGCTCGCAGGACTGCTCCTCGTCTCTAACCGGGCTAACACCCACCAATGAACAAGAACACCCGCCAATGAACAAGCAGATTTCCCGCATCGCGCTCGTCGCCCTGCTACTGCTCGCATCGCTGATCGTCGCGACGACGTACTGGCAAACGTGGGCGCCCGGGAGTCTGGCCGCGAAGCAGGACAACGCGATCCAGCGCGTCGCGCAGTTCCGCATCGACCGCGGCAAGATCTATGCGTCCGACGGCAAGACGGTGCTCGCGCAGAACGTCAAGAAGAAGGCGGCGGGCGGCCAGA
>JAOPYY010000123.1 GCA_025964395.1 Actinomycetes bacterium
CTGGATGTACCTGCAGGCGTTCTCGTTCCTCGACTTCGGTTACGGATCGGCGATCAGCTTCATGCTGACGCTGATCGTCTTCGCGCTCTCGATGGTGCAGCTGCGCCTCTTCCGTCGACCGTCGGACACCGTCTGATGGTGGTCGGCGACAAGCGCCGTGCCCGACTGCTGATCGGCGTGCGGCTGGCACTGCTCACCGTCGGCGCGGTGGTGATGATCATCCCGTTCGCCTACATGGTCGCGACGTCGTTCAAGCAGAACACGCTCGTGCTCCAACTGCCGCCGCAGTTCATCCCGCATCATCCGACGACCGCCAACTACCACGAGGCGTGGAGCTCGAATCAGTTCGGGCGCTACTTCGTGAACTCGCTGATGGTCGCGGCTGCGACGACGGTGCTCGCGGTGCTGCTCTCCTCGATGATGGCGTTCGCGTTCGCGCGGTTCCAGTTCCCGGGCCGTCGCCTGCTCTTCGGGCTGCTCCTGATCGGGCTGATGGTGCCGACGATGATGCTCCTGATCCCGCAGTTCCTGCTCGCGCGAGACATCGGCGCGCTCAACTCGCTTTGGGGGCTCGTCTTCTTCTACACGGCGATGAATCTCGCGCTGAACACCTTCCTGCTGCGCAGCTTCTTCCAGGACATCCCACGCGAGCTCGAAGAGGCGATGGTCGTCGACGGAGCCGGCCCGTTCGCGCGCTACCGGCAGCTGATCCTGCCACTGTCGCGGCCTGCGCTCGCGACAGTCGCGATCTTCACGTTCCTTGCGAGCTGGGACGAGTTCGTCTGGGCGCTCACCGTGATCAACGACCCGAGCCGGCGCACGTTGCCGATCGCGATCGCGCTCTTCCAGGGCCAGCACTCGACGAGCTGGGGTCTCGTGTTCGCGGCGTCGCTGATCGCGATCCTGCCGGTGCTCGGCATCTTCATCACCTTCCAGCGGCAGTTCGTGAGCGGCATTGCATCCGGGGCTCTGAAGGGCTGATGTCGACCTCGACCGACCCGACGCGGGAGCTCGTTGACCCGCTGATTCCCCGCAGCATCGAGGTGCTGAAGGCGGGCCAGGCGCCGTCGGGCGCGTTCATCGCAAGCCCGTCGTTCACCGTCTACCGCTATGCCTGGCTGCGCGACGGTGCGTTCTGCGCACACGCGCTCGACGTGGTTGGCGAGCACGACGCCGCCGAGGCGTGGCACCGCTGGGTCGTGCGCAGCATCGAGGCGCACCGCCCGATGATCGCGTCAGCCACCAACCGCGTCGCGAGCGGCGAGACGCCGCCGCCCGAAGCGATGCCACCCGCGCGCTACACGCTCGACGGGGCGCTCGAACTGCCGGAGGACGACGACCCGTGGCCGAACTTTCAGGTCGACGGCTACGGCATGTGGCTATGGTCGCTGGAGGAGCACCTGGCGGGGCAGACACTGCCGCCCGAGCTGACGCAGACGGTCGAGCTCGTCGCGGCGTACCTCGAGGCGAGCTGGCGGTTGAAGTGCTTCAACTGCTGGGAGGAGTTCGACGGCGGCGAGCACGCGTCGACGCTCGGCGCCGTGTACGCCGGTCTGGCTTCCGCGCAGCGTCTGCTCGGCGACAACCGCTGGCGCACCGCAGCCGACGAGGTGCGCGCAGAGTTGCTCGCGCGGTACGTGTCGGCCGGGCGGTTCAAGCGTGGCGCGAACGACCTGCGCCTCGACGGGAGCCTCGCCTGGCTGGCGGTTCCGTTCGGCGTCGTTCTTCCCGACGATCCGCTGATGCAGGCGACCGCCGAGGGAATCCGGCGGGAGCTGACCGGCCCCGAAGGCGGCGTCTACCGGTTCCGCGGCGACACGTATTTCGGCGGCGGCGAGTGGCTGCTGCTCACCTCGTCGCTCGCGTGGCACGACGCGGTTACCGGCAACGCCGCCGGCGCGGAGGCGGGGCAGGCGTGGGTGCGCGCACGTGCGCTGCCGAACGGCGACATGCCGGAGCAGGTGACCGATTGTTCGCAGGACATGTCGATGGTCGCGCCGTGGGTGCAGCGCTGGGGCGCTGTGGCGACGCCGCTGCTCTGGTCGCACGCGATGTACCTGATCGCCGAGGCGGCGCGCTCACGATGACCGAGCTGATCCCGACGAAGGCGACCTTTGCCCCGGGCGAGCCGGTCGAGGTCGAGGTGCGCGGCGATGCGGCCGTGGTCTCGCTCTGGCGGCTCGAGCGTCAGGTGGCCGAGGTCGAGCCCGTGAACGGCGTCGCACGCTTTCTCGCGCAGCCCGAAGGTGGCTACGGCGTCGAGGGCGGCGGCGCGACGAGCGCCCTCGACGTCCTCGCCGATCCGCTCTCCCGTGCCCGGTACGGCTTCGTCGCCCGCTACGACGCGGGTCGCGCGGTCGACGGCGTGATCGACAACGTGCGCCGCCTGCACCTCAACGCGGTGCAGTTCTACGACTGGATGTACCGCCACGCGCGGCTTGTCCCACCGCAGGACGATTTCGAGGATGCACTCGGCCAGACGATCTCGCTCGACACGGTGCGCCGCCTCGCATCCGCGATCGGCGAAGCGGGCTCGTCGCCGATGGCGTACGCCGCGGTCTACGCGGTCGGCAAGGAAGCGTGGCCCGAGTGGGAGCCGGAAGGGCTCTTCCGCGCCGACGGCACGCCTTGGATGCTCGGCGACTTCCTCTGGAACGTCGACCCGAGCGCCGAGCGCTGGGTCTCGCACTTCGTCGATGACCTCCGTTCCGCACTCGACGCGGTCGAGTTCAAGGGTTTCCACCTCGACCAGTACGGCGCGCCGAAGCGCGCACTCCGCCGCGACGGCAGCGTCGTGGAGCTCGAGGAAGCGTTCCCCGCGCTGCTCGAGCGCCTGGCCGTGGATGTGCCCGGCGCGCGGATGATCTTCAACAACGTCAACGACTTCCCGACCTGGACAACCGCGCGCGCGACGCAGAGCGCGATCTACATCGAGGTGTGGGCGCCGTCGGTGCGCCTCGGTCAGCTCGCCGACATCGTCACCAAGGCCCGCTCGTACGCGCCGGACAAGGCGGTGATCCTCGCGGCGTACCTGTCGTCGTATCGCGGGGACGAGGCCGCCGCGAGCGCGGCCGAGCGGCTGCAGCACGCGGTCGTCTTCTCGCACGGCGGCACTGTGTTGCTCCACGGCGAGGAGCGCAACGTGCTGACCGAGGCCTACTACGTCAGCAACAAGCAGATCTCCGAGGAGAGCGGCGACGCTGCACGTCGTTGCTACGACTTCGCAGTTCGCTACGGCGACCTGCTGTTCGACCGCGAGTCCGTCGACGTCACGCACACTGTCCTCGCGGGCGAGAACCTCGAGCTCAAGGTGGAGGCGCCGGTTCGCGTATCGATCGACTGCGAGCCCGGCGCGCTCTGGGCCCGTGTGATTCGCACGAAGCTCGGACTGCTGGTCAGCCTGATCGATCTCTCCGCGCAGGAGGACGACCTCTGGGACGGACCGAAGCGTCCGTCGGCTCCGCTCCGCGGTGTGCGTGTGGCAGTCGAGCGCGTGCGTCCTGACGCGCCGCGCTTCGATTTCGCCGAGCCGGACGAAGCGCCGGGGCTCGCACGGCTGGACGCGAGCTTCGACGGTAGGCACGACGTCGTCGAGTTGCCGCCGTTCGGGCCGTGGGCGTTCGTGCTGATCCGCGAGGACGCATCGTGATCCGTCACCGGGCCGAAGGTCGCGGTCACGCCTACCTGACCGAGCCCGATCAGCGCGTGCCGTTGCGGCCGCTTCAAGGCGAGCCGTTCGAGCTGCGCGCGACCACCGGGAATGACGTCGAAGCGGTGCAACTCGAGCTCGAGGTGGACGGAGCCCTCCGCGTGGTCGATGCGCACCTGCGCGGGGACGCGGTGCCGGACGTCGACCCAGTTTGGGGCCTCACCGCGCCGCGGGTCGATGAAGGTCACCTCGGTGACGCGGTTGCGCGCCTGGGCGAGCAGCCCGGGCGTGTCTCATGGGCTGCCGAGGCGCCCGGCGTACCGCTGCGCTACCGCTTCAGCGCCGAGGGTCGCAGCACGCGCTGGTTCGACGTGGTCCCGGCCGGGTGGAGCGCGGGCGGCGGCGCGCTGTCGCTCTCCGGCTCGCCCGCCCACCGGCTCGTCGACGGCAGCGTCGAGTGGCTCAGCGACGGACACCTCAGCTATCGCCTGCGCTTTGCGCTTCGGCTCGAGCCGGGAGAGCGCGTCGTCGGGTTCGGTGAGCGCTTCGATGCGCTCGACCAGCGCGGCCGCCGCGTCGACACGGCCGTCTTCGACCAGTACAAAGGACAAGGCGCGCGCAGCTACTTGTCGATGCCGTTCGCGATCGTCGTCGGCGGGAACTTCGGCCTCCACGTCGACACCGGGCGCCGGTGCTGGTTCGACGTCGGCGCCTCCGATCCGGATCTGCTGCGCGTCGAGGTCGACCTCGAGCCCGGCGAGCTCGATCCGGTGATCGCACTACGCCTCTTCGAAGGTGAGCCCAAAGCTGTCCTGCGCGCATTCGCCGAGGTTCCCGCCGCTGCACCGCCCGACTGGGTCTACGGGCTCTGGATGAGCAGCAACGAGTGGAACAGCCAGGCCCGCGTCATGGAGCAGGTCGCGCGCACCGACCGCGAGTGCATCGAGACGGGCGTGGTCGTGATCGAGGCGTGGAGCGACGAGGAGACGTTCGTTGCATTCAACGACGCCGAGTACGAGCCGCATCCCGACGGCAGCCCGCACCGCCTCGCCGACTTCACGTTCCCGGAGCACGGCCGGTGGCCCGATCCGAAGGGCATGGTCGACGCCCTGCACGCGCGCGGCATCAAGGTGCTGCTCTGGCAGATCCCGCTCGTCGAATCGGACAACGGACAGGCCGGCTTCGACCGGAAGACGATGATGGAGCGCGAGTACTGCGTTCGCCTCCGCGACGGCAGGCCGTATCGCAACCGCGGCTGGTGGTTCCCGGGTGCGCTGATACCCGACTTCACGAACCCGAAAGCGACCGAATGGTGGCTCGCGAAGCGCCGCTACCTCGTCGAGGAGGTCGGGATCGACGGCTTCAAGACCGACGGCGGCGAGCACGCGTGGGGGACCGACCTCTTGTACGCGGACGGGACACACGGCGGCGAGACGAACAACCGCTACCCGGTGCTCTACGGTGAGGCCTACCACGGGCTCATGGAGTCGTGCAAAAGACCGGCGGTGACGTTCAGCCGCGCGGGCTACACCGGCTCCGGCGCGGTGCCGTTGCACTGGGCGGGCGACGAGGACTCCACGTGGGAGGCATTCCGCGCATCGATTACCGCGGGGCTCAGCGCCGGCGCGTCGGGCGTCTTCTTCTGGGGCTGGGATCTCGGCGGCTTCTCGGGTGACGTGCCGACAGCCGAGCTCTATCTCCGCAGCGCCGCCGCGGCGGCCCTGTCGCCGATCATGCAGTACCACTCGGAGTTCAACCACCATCGCCTTCCCTCGCGCGACCGCACGCCGTGGAACGTCGCGGAGCAGACCGGCGACGCGGACGTCGTCGGCGTGTTCCGCCACTTCACCGAACTGCGCACGCGGCTGATCCCGTACCTCGCGGCCGAAGGACGGCGCGCGGTGTCGAAGAGGCGGCCGCTGATGCGAGCGCTGCTCTTCGATGCGCACGATGACGAACGCATCTGGGAGTTCCCGTACCAGTACTTGCTCGGCGACGCGCTGCTCGTAGCCCCCGTCTGCGAGGAGGGAGCGACGACGTGGAAGACCTACCTGCCCGACGGCGAGTGGGTCGATGCGTGGAGCGGCGAGCGGCTGCAAGGGCGTACGGTGGTCGAGCGGCCCGTACCGCTCGACGAGATTCCGCTCTTCATCACGGCAGCACGAGCGGAAGAGCTCTTGCCGCTCGTGCGTCCCGGCGAGCTTGTGGAGGTCAGTTGATGGCAACGATCGCGTTCAATGAGGTCACGAAGCAGTTCGACGACGGCACGATCGCCGTCGACAGCCTGACGCTGGACGTGAAGGACGGCGAGTTCCTGATTCTCGTCGGGCCGTCCGGTTGTGGGAAGACGACGGCGCTGCGGATGGTCGCGGGCCTCGAGGAGATCACAAGCGGTGAGATCCGCATCGGCGACAAGGTCGTCAACGATCTGCCGCCCGTGGAGCGCGACATCGCGATGGTGTTCCAGAACTACGCGCTCTACCCGCACATGACCGTCGCGGAGAACATCGGTTTCCCACTGAAGCAGCAGGGCGTCAAGAAGGACGAAGCGAAGCAGCGCGTCCAGGACGCTGCGCGGTTGCTGTCGATCGAGGATCTGCTGCACCGCAAGCCGCGCGCGCTCTCGGGCGGGCAGCGGCAGCGCGTCGCGATCGGCCGCGCGCTCGTGCGCCGCCCGATCGCGTTCCTGATGGACGAGCCGCTCTCGAACCTCGACGCCAAGCTTCGTGTGCAGATGCGGGCTGAGCTGATCAGCCTGCACAAGCGGCTCGGCGTCACGACGATCTTCGTCACGCACGATCAGACGGAAGCGATGACGCTCGGCGACCGCGTCGTCGTGATGAACAAGGGCATCGTGCAGCAGGTCGACACGCCCGCTCAGCTCTACAGCCATCCCGCGAACACCTTCGTCGCCGGTTTCATCGGCAGCCCTGCGATGAACTTCCTGCGCGGCCGGCTCGAGGGAGGCGCCGTGCTGGTCGGGTCGCATCGCGTCGAGCTCCCGGACGCGACGCGGAGTGCGGTCTCAGGACGGACCGGCGATGTCGTCGTCGGCGTGCGGCCCGAGGACTTCCTGAGCGCGAACGGCGACGGGATCGCAGCGCAAGTCGCGTTCACGGAGAGTCTCGGGCCGGAAACGCTCGTGCACTTCCGCTCCGACGCACTCGAGGTGGTCGAGCGACGCGAGCAGGTCGAGGCGGGCGAGGAGGAGCAGTCCGCCGGCTCACTCGGCGAGCTGTTCGTCGCGCGCTTCGGCCCAACGACGACCGTCGCCGCGGACCAGCAGGTGAGCCTCAAGATCTCGGCCGAGCGGATGCTGCTCTTCGATGCGACCTCCGGTCACGCGCTGAACTGAAGCGCTGACGCCGGCGAGAATCCGCTCCGCGTCGCGGGCGATCAGGAGGAGCAGCACGGCGAGCGGCAACTCGGCGAGCGCCGCTTCGGCGATCGCCACGGCCAGCTCGACGCGAGAGGACGACGTGAGGATGTCGAACCACGCGTCGACGACGAGGAGCGCGGCCGCCGCGGTTGCCGCGCCTTCGAGCCACGGCGACCGGCGCCAGGCAGCGATCGCGACGCCGAGCAGGAGCAGCGCCAGGGCAAGGTCGAAGCCCGCCCAGGCGATGTCCCAATGGGCCGCCGCGTGAGTGGACGGCAGGCTGCGGATCAGGAAGAGGATCCACGGCACGAGCACGATCCCGGCGAGCGAGAACAGCGGGACGACCCAGCGGGCCGGGCGCCAGGCGCCGGTCTCGGAGCGCGGATCGAAGTGGAGCCCAGTCATTACTTGATAGGTCAACGAACCGGCGGCGCGGAGTATTTCACGCCGCCGGCGCGTTGCGGATCGTCCTAGACGTCCCGCCGGCGTAGCTGGATCGCCGCGATGGCGAGTGCAACCGCGGTGTAGGCGGCGAACAGGCCGAGCCCCGTCCAGGGTGCGAGGGTGTGGGCGGGTGAGCCGGTCTGCATGATCGCGCTCCCGGCGTTGCTCGGAAGGTACGGGGAGATCGCGTCGTTCCAGCTCGACGGAAGTACGTTCATGAGCGGAGGGAGCACGAACAGGATCGCGGCGAACGCGGAGATGCCGGCTGCGGTGTTGCGGAGGATCGCTCCGAGCCCGAGTCCGAAGAGCCCGCTGATCGTGAGATAGAGCGCACCGCCCAGCACGGCACGTGCAACACCGGGGTCGGAGAAGGACAGGGCGATGTCGTGCCCGTTGAAGCTGTGCCCCGTCAGGATCGCCTGCGCGGCGAAGAACGCGATCAGCGTCGACGGCAGCGCGAGCACGAGCGTGACGAGGCCGAAGACCCCCGACTTCGCCCAGAGCACCGGCAGCCGTTTCGGCACCGCGGCGAACGTCGAGCGGATCATGCCGGTCGAGTATTCGCCGCTGATGATGAGGACGCCGAGCACGCCGAACGCGAGCTGCGCGAACGAGACGCCGATCAGCGACGTCTCCAGCGGACGGAAGCCGGCCTTGTCGATGGCGCTCATCGTGCTCCAGCGACTCGCGTTGACGAACGCCGGGATGACCGCGAACGCAATCGTGAGCCCGACGCCCGCGAGCAGCGTGTAGCGGGTCGACCGAAGCGTACGAAGCTTCGTCCACTCCGATTCTGCGACGCGGAGCTGGCTGACGCGCCCTGTGTGGATCCGAGGTCTGAGGGTTGGGAGTGCGGTGACGGCGCTCATGCTGCGATTGCTCCTTCGAGTTCATTGGAGATGGATGCGTTGGCGTGGAACTCGACTTCGTCGCGGGTGAGCTCCATGAACGCTTCCTCGAGGGATGCCTGACGCGGGGAGAGCTCGTGGAGGACGATGTCGTGGGCGGCCGCCTCGGTCCCGATCTGCTCGGCGGTCAGGCCCTGGATCTCGAGCAGCCCGGGCTCGACCGCGTCGGCCGTCACGTCCGGGCCCGCGACGAGCTCTGCGAGCTCGGTGGCCTGCGGTGAGCGGACGACCACGACGAGCTTGGAGTGCCGTCGGATGAACTCGTCGACGGAGACGTCGGCGATCAGGCGTCCACGCCCGATCACAATCAGGTGGTCCGCGGTCAGCGCCATTTCGCTCATCAGATGCGACGAGAGGAACACGGTGCGGCCTTCTCCCGCGAGTGTCTTCATGAGGTCGCGGATCCAGCGGATGCCGTCCGGATCGAGCCCGTTGACCGGCTCGTCGAGCATCACGACCTCAGGATCTCCGAGCAGTGCGGACGCAATGCCCAGTCGCTGGCCCATGCCGAGCGAGAACTGACCGGCGCGCTTCTTTGCGACCGACTCGAGACCGACGAGCTCGATCAGCTCGTCGACGCGGCTACGCGGGATGCCGTGCGTCTGCGCCAGGGCGAGCAGGTGGTTGTAGGCCGACCGGCCGGTGTGGACGGAGCGCGCTTCGAGCAGCGCGCCGACCTCGTGCAGCGGCGCTGGGAACTCGGCGTAGCGCTTCCCGTTGACCTTGACCTCGCCCTGACTCGGAGCGTCCAGGCCGAGAATAAGGCGCATCGTGGTCGACTTCCCCGAGCCGTTCGGGCCGAGGAACCCAGTCACGATGCCGGGCTTGACGGTGAACGTGAGGTCGTTCACCGCCGTCTGTTCGCCGTAACGCTTGGTGAGGTTGTGCGCTTCGATCATCGGGTTCTCCTTTGGCTTGCGGCGCGTGCTGCGCCTGCTTCCAGAAAACCAGCCGAAGCTCAGGCGAACGCGAGCGCTAGCTGGGAGTTCCCCGAGAGTGGAGCTACCGAGAATCGGTGTACACGGGAAGCCGCACCTCGAAGATCGCGCCGTGTGGGTGAGCCGAGCGAATGGCGATCGTGCCGCCGTGCGCAGTGACGATCGAGCGAACGATTGCGAGGCCCAGGCCCGCACCGCCCTGTTCACGGCCCCGCGCGGCATCCGGCCGTGCAAACCGCCCGAACACCAGCTCTCGGTCTGCGAATGCGATTCCCGGCCCCGTGTCCTCGACAGTCAAGACCACGTCATCTTCCGCAGGGCGCAGCGACACGAACGCGGGTGCGTCCGCGGGCGTGTGCCGGCGCACGTTTGCCAGAAGGTTGTCGATCACCTGGCGCAGCCGGCCCTCGTCGCCCTCGAGCACGAGCGGCCGCTCTGCGAACTCGAACTGGATGAGACGACCAGGCTCTGCAGCCCGCGCCGCCTCGATCGCCCGCTCGGTGAGATCGTCCAGCGCCACCGGCAGGTGCTCGAGGGGGCGCGCGTCGTCCAGCCGCGCGAGCAGAAGCAGGTCCTCGACGAGCCGGGACATCCGGGCCGCTTCGTCTTCGATCGCGCGCATCGCCGTCGCGAGGTCTTCCGGACGCTCGCTCGCGCCGCGGCGGAACAACTCGGCGTAGCCGCGGATCGACGTGAGCGGCGTGCGCAATTCGTGCGAGGCGTCGGCGAGGAACTGCCGCAGCCGCTCCTCGGTTGCGTCGCGCTGCGCGAACGCGGCTTGGTTCTCTCCGAGCATGCGGTTGAGTGCCGTCGCGACCCGGCCGATCTCGCTGCGCTTCGGAGCAGGGGGGACTCGCGCCCCCAGGTCACCAGCGGCAATCGCGTCTGCTGTCATGGCAATCTGCCGCAGGGGGCGCAGGCTTCGCGTCAGCACCACGAGTGCAACCAGGGCGAGCAGCCCGAGCACGGCGCCGCCGACAAAGAAGTTGAGCCGGAACAGGTGCGCAAGCGTGCTCACCTCGTTCCTCACCGACACCGCGGCGATCACCGTTCCGCCCGGCGCAGGCACGGCGATCTCCGCGAACGACGGACCGCGGTACCCGGGCACTTCGATCTGCCGGGAATGCCCTGGATGCGAGACGAGATCGGAGGGAATCGGAACATCGGTGCCCACCTGCTGCAGCACCTTCCCCCGCGGACTTCGCAGCTCGACGAGCACCAGTCGATCCGTGCCCGCGAACGTGTTGAGCGTCAAGCGGTGGCCGCTGCGCAGGGTCGTGACCGCCTTCTGGGCGACCGCGCGCAGGTTTGCGTCGGCGCGCTTGTTGAAGTAGCCGCGCAACAGAATGAACGTCGTCGCGTCCGCCGCGCCGACCGCCAGCGACGCGAGCACCACCGTGGCAAGGGTGACCTTGAGCCGGATCGACATCGCTACTCCTCCGGCATTCGGAGCGAGTAGCCCACTCCGCGGCGCGTGTGGATCAGCGCCGGGCCGTCGCTGTCGACCTTCTTGCGGAGGTAGCTGATGTAGGTCTCGACGATTCGTCCGTCGCCACCGAAGTCGTACTGCCAGACGTGGTCGAGGATCTGTGCCTTCGACAGCACCTTGCGCGAGTTCAGAAGCAAGTAGCGCAGGAGCGAGAACTCCGTCGGACTGAGCTCGATGCGGCGCGAACCGCGACGAACCTCGTGCGTTTCCTCGTCCAGTTCCAGATCTGCGAACGAGAGGCGATGCGACACCGCTTCCTCGGTCGACGTCCGGCGCAGCACCGCGTGCACGCGTGCAACGAGCTCTTCGAGACTGAACGGCTTCGTCATGTAGTCGTCGGCGCCCAGCGTGAGACCGCGTACGCGGTCCTCGACGGCATCGCGGGCCGTCAGGAACAGCACCGGCACCTGCTGCCCGTCGGCGCGAATCCGCGCCTGCAGCTCGAAGCCGTCCGCGTCCGGCAGCATCACGTCGAGCACGACGATGTCCGGCGCCAGGTCGCGCACCGCGGCCAGAGCGGTCGCGCCGTCGGCCGCCGTCCGAACGTCGAATCCCTCGTAGCGCAAGGCGGTCGCGACGAGCTCGGCGATGTTCGGCTCGTCATCGACGACCAGCACTCGGCGGCCGGTGCTCCTGGGTGTGGTCACCCTCCCATTATCTGAGAGCAACCTGGGAGCCGCCTGAGAGATGTCGGAGCTTTGTTAACTAAATCAGTTTGTTTAGTGTAGAACTAGTAGAGCTTATACGTGAGATAAGACTAGTTGGAGGGAAACGCATGAGAATACGAGGCTTGGCCAGTGTTGTGGCGATCGCAGCAGTGTCGGCAACCATCGCCGCGGTGAACGTTCAGGCACACCGCGGGGAGGCGACCGCGAACGTGTTGCAGTGGTACGACCTGACGACGCAGAGCGTCGCCGCGGCGGCCCTGCCCGAGCAGGTCAGTCAGGAACGGATCTGGGCGGTTGCCTGGCTCGCGGCCGCCCGGGCGACGCACCCCGACCAAGGCCCGCAGTACAGCGACGCCGCGTTCGCGTCGGCGCTCCACGACACGCTCGTGTCGCTCGTCCCGGCGAAGGCATCCGAGCTCGACGCGCAACTCGCCGCCTCGCTCGCGGCGATCCCAGACGGGCGTCAGAAGGACCGCGGCGTCGCAGCCGGGCAGGCCGAGGCACAGCGCGTGCTGGCCGAGCGGGCGGGCGACGGCCTCGACACGGCGTCGGTCGACCGCGCGTGGGCGGCACCGCCGGCTGCGCCGGGCGTCTATCAGCTGACGGGAGGCCCGGCGGTTCGGGCCGGCCTCGCGGACGCGAAGCCGTTCCTCCTCCGCTCGAAGGATCAGTTCGATCCCGGTCCGCCGCCGTCGCTGACGTCGTCGCGCTATCTCGATGCGCTTGCGGAGGTCCACGCTGTCGGCGGCGCCGCGAGCACGACGCGAACGCCCGCGCAAACGGATACGGCTCGGTTCTGGGCGCAGTCCTCGCTCCTGACCTACACGCAGGTGCTGCGCGAGGTCCTCGCATCGACCGACCGTTCGCTCGCGTGGCAATCACGGCTCGTCGCCGGCTTCCACGTGATCCAGATCGACCAGCAGATCGCAATCCACGCGGCGAAGTACCGGTACCTGTTCTGGCGGCCGGTCACTGCGATCCAGACCGGCGCAGTCGATCAGGACGCGAACTGGACGCCGCTCATCTCGACGCCGCGTCATCCCGAGTACCCGTCGGGGCACGCAGCCTTCGGCGGCACCGCGGAGGTCGTGCTCGGGGCTCTCGCGTCGCCGAAGCCGCACGACCCCGTCAGCGCGTCGAGCACGACGGACGGCGGTGCAGTTCATTCATGGACGAGCTGGACGGCGATCACGAGCGAGACGATCGACGCGCGCGTGTGGGAGGGCGTTCACTTCCGCTTCTCCGACGACGTCGGCGCGCAGCTCGGGCGTGAGGTGGCAGCCGACGACCTGACGCGTCTTGACGAGCTCGGGCTCTAGGGGGACGGGGCGCTCCGCGATACTTCGCGGAGCGCCCCTCTCGCTCGTCCGCGGCGAGCAGGTCGTGCCAAAGCTGTGGCCGCTGTTCGGGCTCAGCCTGCGCACCGAGCGGCTCGACCTCACGCCCGTCAGCGACGGCGACATCGACGAGCTCACGTCAGTCGCGCAAAGCGGTGTGCACGACCCCGATGCCCAGCCGTTCGCGAATCTCTGGACCGACCGTCAAGGGAGCGACTTCGAGCAACGGTTCGCGCAGTACTTCTGGGCGCAGCGGGCGCGGTGGTCCGTGGCGACCTGGGCGCTGCCGTTCGCCGTCCGGTTCCGCGGGCGGCTGATCGGTGTCCAGCAGATCCAGGCGGACGAGTTTCCGGTGTTGCGCACCGTCAACACCTCCTCGTGGCTCGGCAGCGCGTTCCAGGGCATCGGGCTCGGGACCGAGATGCGTGCCGCCGTCCTCTCGTTCGGGTTCGACGCGCTCGGAGCCGAGGCGGCGATCAGTGGTGCGTACGCGTACAACGTCAGCTCGATTCGTGTCTCGCAGAAGCTGGGCTACATGCGAAACGGCGTCCGCCGCGACGATATTCGGGGGGAGGCGGTGGAGGCGGTGCTCTTTCGCCTCGCGCGCGAGGCCTGGCTGGACGATCCGCCGCTCGTGGCAGAGGTGCGGGGGCTCGAGCCGTGCCTCGAGCTGTTCGGCCTGCCTTGACCTACTCGAATCTCGTGAGTTCCTGCGCGACGAGTGATGCCCACGTCGAGGCGCGAGGCAACGCGAGGAGCCGGCCGGAAGGCGCCCTCAGCGCGACGCCGTGCAGGCCGGAGCGGACCAGCGTGTACTCGCCATCGGCTCCCAGCGCGAGCGCCCGTTCGTAGGCGCGCTTCGACATGCCGGGCGCCACGCCGGGGATCCCGGGGAGCCCGCGGTCGAGCGACCCGTGCAGCACGCGGAGCCGCTTGTCGCGAAGCGGCTCGAGCGAGAGCTGCTCGGGGAGCCACGGCGCGAGCCCGAGGACGGTCTCGACGGAAGGGTCGTCCGCGGTGCGCACGCTGACCGCTCCGCCCATCGAGAAGCCGAGGAGCAGCGTGCGCTGCGCGCCGATCTGCGCAACGGCGGCGCGCGCATCGTCGACGCACCAGTCGAGCTTGTTCCACGACTTGATGCGGTAGCGCACCTCGGCGAAGACGAGCTCCGGGAACCGCGGTGCCAGCCGGCGCACGAGCCATTCGAGCGAGGCGCTCCACGTTCCCTCCACCTGAGCCGCCTGGCCGCCGTTCACGCACACGACCGCCGCGGGCGCGTCGAGCGACCCCGTGATACGGAGCTCCGCTCCGGTGCCGAGCCGCATCAGTGCGGGCGCAACCGATGGGCGACGAACCCGCCGACGACGAACCCGAGTCCGAGGAACAGCCACGGCAGCGGGTTCAGATGCTGGCCGCACCCCGACGTCGACCCGTGCTGCCAGCAGGTCGTGCCAGGCCCTTCGCGGTTCAGGTAGGCGACGAAGAGCAGCAGCACTCCGACCCCGACCAATGCGCCGTAGGCGCCGCGCCGCGCGTTGGGCTTCCGGACCATCAGCGCCCCGACGAGCGCGGCCGGAACGAACACGAGCGGTCCGAGCGCGAACGAGACCACGCCGAGTGCGAGAGCGCACCCGACGACGACCCACGCGGCGAACCAGCGGCTGTCGTTCACGCGCCGTCAAGCCTCTTCGTGCGTCCGAGCCGCAACATGACGACCCCGATCGCGAAAAGAAGCAGCTCCACCAGCGTGATCGCGAGCCGGTTGATCAGCGTCACCCCGAGCGCCGCGCCCGACGTCGTTACGGCGAGCAGGACGCCGTACATCGATGCCTCCCGCGCGCCGATGCCCGACGGAGCGAACACCGCGAGGACGGCGACGATCGCGCCGATCGCGGAGACACCGCCAAGGAACGGAATCGTCGCGAGCCCGACCTCGGCTCCGAGCGACCGGAGCATGAAGTAGACCGCGAAGCCGCCGATCACCCACGTGCCGCAGTAGAAGAGGAGGAGCCCGATCGTCAGCGGGAACGGCAGCGGCTCGATGTTGTGCGCGCCGAACGGCTTCAGGACCTTGTTGAAGAGCGGCCGGAAGATGCGCGGATGGAGCAGGGCGGCGAGCAGCACCGCGAAGCCGACGAGCGGCAGCAGCGGCGCTTTCACATCACGTACCCACGCCAGGCTGAGCACGAAGACGATCACGCCGGAGATCGCCGACAGGGCGGCCTCGACGAGGATCGACGCGAGGACCGTCGGTGTGTCGGTGATGCCTGCGTAGCGGCGCAACGCGACCGCGCGCGCGGCGGGCGTCCAAACGCCGCCGGGGAGGTACTTCGCGAGCATCGAGACCATCTCGGCCTGCAGGGCGACGCGATACGGAATCTGGATACCCCACGCGTCGAGCATCCGGATCCAGCCGAGGATGAACACCAGGTAATAGAGCGCGACCACGGCCAGGCTGAGCGCGAGGTACGCCGGGCTCGCGTTCGAGAGGAGCGGCCCGGCCTTCGACCACTGATCCTGGACGGCCCAGACGCAGAACCCGACCGTCAGGACGAGCAAGACGAGCTGGATGCCCTTGATCAGACGCGGGCGAGCGCGCAGGTACTGCACCCCGGCGGTGGCGTTCATTGGTTTTGAGACTAGTCTGCGGAGAGCCGCACGCCGAGCCAAACGCCTGCGAGGCCGCCGAGCGCGGCGCACACGACGGCGGTGAGTGACAGGCCGTTGTCACCCCAGAGTGCGGGCACATAGCCCCCCGCGAAGGTGCCGAACGTGGCGCAGAGACCGATCACGGAGCGCACGGGTCACGTATCGGTACAGAACGCCCCCGGCTAAAGTCCCGGGGTGGGGGAGCCGCATCGCCAGGACTACAACTTCACGCTCGGCATCCTCGCGTTCGCGGGCCTGGCGTTCGCGCTTCAGCAGACGATGATCGTGCCCGCGCTGCCGAGCCTGCAGCGCGACCTGCACACGACGACGGCGTGGGCGGCGTGGTTCCTCACTGCGTTTCTGCTCGTGATGGCCGTCTCGACGCCGATCCTCGGCAAGCTCGGCGATCAGTACGGCAAGGAGCGCTTCCTGCTGATCAGCCTTGGGCTGTTCTTCATCGGGTGCGTCGCTGCGATCTTCGCGTGGAACGTGTGGTCGCTGATTGCGTTCCGCGCGCTCCAGGGCTTCGGCGGCGCAGTCTTCCCGCTGGCGTTCTCGATCATCAAGGACGAGTTCCCGCGCGAGAAGGTCGGAGCAGGCGTCGGGATGATCTCGGCGATTCTCGGAGTCGGCGGCGGTCTCGGCCTCGTCCTCTCCGGGGTGCTGGTCGACCAACTCTCCTGGCGGTGGCTCTTTATCGTCGGCGCCTTCGCCGTCGGTCTCGCGGCCGTGCTCGTGTGGCGGTTCGTGCCGGAGTCGCCGATCAAGACCGAGTCGCGCCTCGACCCCCTTGGCGCGCTCTTGCTCGCCGCGCTCCTCACGTCCTTGCTGCTCGCACTGACCGAGGGCCCGAGTTGGGGCTGGGGCTCGAGCCGCATCGTGGGATTGCTCGTCGCCGCGGCCGTCCTCACGTTCACCTGGATCCGCGTCGAGCTGCGCGTGCCCGAGCCGCTCGTCGACATGCGCATGATGGTGCAGCACACCGTGTTGTTCACGAACCTGACCGCGGTGTTCGCCGGCTTCGCCATGTTCGGATCGTTCGTGCTCGTGCCGAACCTGATGCAGCTGCACGGCCACTACGGCTTTGGTCTGTCGCCGACGGCGACGGGTCTCTACCTCTTGCCCGGCGGCGTGCTGGGTCTCTTCGCCGGGCCGCTCGCGGGCAAGCTCGGCACGCGGTTCGGATCGCGGGTCCCGCTCGTGGTCGGGATGTTGCTCGCGGCGCTCGGGATCGCACTCTTCGCCCTGCTGCACGTGAGCCCCTGGGAGATCTCGCTCGGCATGGTGTTCATCGGGATCGGCGTGCCGTTCGCATACGCCGCGATGGCGAAGCTGATCGTCGACGCGGTTCGTCCCACAGAGACGGGCGTCGCGACAGGGATGAACACGGTCATGCGCACCATCGGCGGCGTGATCGGCGGCCAGGTCGGCGCGGCGCTCTTGACCTCGGACACGATCGGGCGCACGCACGTGCCGGCCGAGTCCGCGTTCGTGATCGCCTTCTGGGTCAGCGCCGGCGTGGCGCTGCTCGGCGCGTTGCTGGCGCTCCGCACGAACGAGCGCTCGACGCGCACCGCGTTCGCCGATTAGCTTCCACGTATGACCCGCGTCCGGTTCGCCCCGAGCCCCACAGGCACGCTCCATGTCGGCAACGCGCTGAGCGCGGTTGCGAACCGCCGCTTTGGCGATTGGATGCTGCTTCGGATCGACGACACGGATGCGGCGCGCAACGTGCCGGGCGGGGAGGAAGCGATCCTCGACGACCTGCGCTGGCTCGGTGTCGACTGGGACGAAGGACCTGCGCGGCAGAGCGGGCGCGCGGAACGGCACATGGAGGCCGCGCGCGAGGCGGGGCTCCCGCAGCGGTTCGAGGGCGGCGTGATGCTGTGGCGCGACGACGGCACTCCGACGTTCCACCTCGCGAGCGTCGTCGACGACCTGGACTTCGGGATCACGCACGTGATCCGCGGCTCGGACCATCGCCCGAACGAGGACCTCCACGCTGCGCTGCACCGCGCTCTTGGGGGCGTGCCACCGTTGGTGATCCACCACGGGCTCGTGGTCGGCGACGACGGGAAGAAGCTGTCGAAGCGCGCCGAAGGCGCGACGGTGGCGTCGCTGCGCGACGCCGGCTACCCGGCCGAGGCGGTGCGGGCGTATCTCGAGGAGCTCGACCTGCCGAAGCACGACGTGCACCTCGATCTCGATCGCATCCGGTCACTCTCGACCGACGTGCTCGCCGAGCTTTCCGACGAAGACCTCGCTGCGCGTGCCGGCGTGCCTGCCGAGGCGGCGGCCGTGATGCGCGGCGCGCACGACCTCGTCGAGGCGCGTGGGCTCGCTGCATCCGTCCTTGAACCGCCGACCGTCGACGCGACGGCGAGTCCCGAGACTCTGGCGCGCTTCGCCGAGCTGCGGGCGCAGTTCCCGGAGGCGGTTGACAAGGACGAGGCGAAGACGATCGTGCGCGAGCTGAAGGCGGTTGGCGGGAGCCTGAAGGCGCTGCGGCTCGCACTCACCGGCCGCGAGCGCGGGCCGGAGCTGTGGGCCGTGCTGCGCGCGTTGCCTCGTGACGAGGCGTTGCGGCGCGCACTAACCTGACGCCGTGCGCCTCTATGACACCTACACGCGCTCGCTGGTCGAGCTGCCAGCGGCTCCCGCGCTCGTGCGCATGTACGTCTGCGGCCCGACCGTGTACGCGCGGGCGCACATCGGGAACGCGCGGCCGTTCGTCGTCGGCATGTGGTTCCGCTCGTGGCTGAAGGCGAACGGGTACGACGCGACGCTCGTCCACAACATCACGGACATCAACGACAAGATCTACGACGCCGCGCCGGGCAAGAGCGCGGAGCTCGCGGCGCGCGCGACCGAGTGGTACCTCGAGGACACCGCCGACCTCGGGCTCGGGATGCCCGACTATCTCCCGAAGGCGACGGAGTCGGTGCCGGCGATCGTGAGCTTCATCGAGGAGCTCGTCGCGAGCGGGCACGCCTATCCGGCGGGCGGCGACGTCTACTTCCGCGTCGCGAGCTTCCCTGAATACGGCCGGCTTTCGGGCCAGAAGCCCGACCAGGTCGAGCAGGGGGAGGAGCCGAGCCCGCTCAAGGAGGATCCGCGCGATTTTGCGCTCTGGAAGGCGAACAAGCCGGTGACCGAGGACACCTGGTGGGACTCGCCGTGGGGCCGCGGCCGCCCCGGCTGGCACATCGAGTGCTCAGCAATGGCGGAGGAGATCTTCGGGCCGGCGTTCGAGATCCACGGTGGCGGGCTCGACCTCGTCTTCCCGCACCACGAGAACGAGGTCGCGCAGTCGCGCGCGCTCGGGCATCCGTTCGCACAGATCTGGGCGCACAACGGGATGCTCCAGTTCACCGGCGAGAAGATGTCCAAGTCGTCAGGAAAGGTCGAGACGATCCGCGATGCGATCGACACGTGGGGGCGCGAGACAATCCTCGTCTTCTTCCTCACCGCGTCCTGGCGCAAGCCGATCGATTACTCGGAGGAGACGATGACGCAGGCTGCCGCGCGTCTCGAGACGCTGCGGAATTCGTTCACGCGCGACCCGGCCGCGCACGACGAGAACGGTTGGCAGGCGTTCGCGGACGCACTGGAGGACGATTTCGACACGCCGGCTGCGCTCGCAGTGCTGCACGACTGGGCCTCGCGTGGCCAGCTCGAGCTGCTGCGGCGGGGGCTGGCGGTGTTCGGACTCGAGTCGCTCGCGGAGCGGGCCGTGGCGCCGGCGGAGATCGTGGAGCTCGCCGAGCGGCGCCTCCAGGCCCGAGCCGAGCGCGATTTCGAGACCTCCGACCGGCTGCGCGATGAGCTTGCTGCGGCCGGCTGGGAGATGCGCGATCGCCCCGACGGCTACGACCTCGTGCGGATTTGACCCCCGACCTCGTCTATGGGCGGCAGGCGGTGCGCGAGGCGTTGCGCGGCCGGCGGGAGGTGCTGGAGGTCTGGGCGACCGAGCGGACGGTCAAGTCGGAGGACTGGCTGGACGAGGTCAGGCCGAAGCTGAAGGCCGACCGGGAGCTGACCGACCGGGCCGAGACCCGGGACCACCAGGGCGTTCTGGCGCTGGTCGCGCCCTATCCGTACGCCGACGCCTACGAGCTGGCGGCGGCCGAGAAGCCGCTCCTGGCCGTGCTCGACCGGGTGACCGACCCGCGCAACCTGGGCGCGGTGGCGCGGTCGGCGGAGGGCGCCGGGGCCACGGGGATCGTCGTCCCGGCGCACGGCTCCGCGATCGTCACGCCCGCGGTCGCGCGCGCGTCGGCCGGGGCCGTCGAGCACATCCCGATCGCCGTCGTCACAAACCTCGCGCGCTATCTCGAAGAAGTGAAGGGCGGGGCGTTCTGGGTGTACGGCGCGTCGGGCGAGGCGTCCGCGCAGTCGATGTGGGAGACCGATCTCACCGGCGGCGTCGAGATCGTGCTCGGGGCGGAAGGGAAAGGACTGCGGCCTCTCGTCAAGCGCATGTGCGACGCGCTCGTCTCGATCCCGCTCTCGGGCGCAATCGAGTCGTTGAACGTCAGCGTTGCGGCAGCGGTGCTGCTGTACGAAGCGCGCCGGCAACGTGGCTGACCGGGTGAACCTGGTTCGCTCTTCAACCAGGTTCGTGAGGTAGACGCCTGTGACTGAGAACGCCTTGTACCTCTTCGACGGCTACAACCTTTTGCACGCCGGGCCTTTCGCGGATGCGCGCGAGCTCGTCGACCTGCTCGCGAGCTACGTCGCCGTCCGGGGTGCGCGCGGGGTCGTGGTCTTCGACGGCGTCGGGGAGGACGTGACGTTCGGTCCGCTCGAGGTGCGCTTCGCGCCGCACGCGGACACGGTGCTCGAACGGCTCGCGGCGGAGCACCGGGGCCGGGACAAGGTCGTCCTCGTCACGAGCGACTCGACGGTGGGCTGGGCCTCGGGGGTCGAGGTGGCAAAGCTCTCCTCCCAGACCTTCCTCCGTGACTTCGAACGGACGGAGCACCGGGACGAGCGTCCCGGAGGCCTCGCGGGGAAGCTCGACCAGGCGACCCGGGACTTGTTGGAAAAGCTCCGCAGAGGCGAGTAAGCGGGTCCTGTGCAATTGGGGGTTGTGCTCCTTGCGGGTCCTTGCTAGATTCACCTCAACCTCAGGGTGAGACTTCGGCGGTTGCAGGACGGAGGTCTCATCTCAAAAACACCCAAATACCGGGGGTTCCGCCTTGTCCGTCCGCACCGCATACGCGCCGAAGTCTCCTCAGAAGGTTCAACGCGAACTTGAGGATTTGCAGCTCGTCCTGAAAGCCCGCAACGGCTCGACCGTCGCGATGGACCAGCTGATGCGCCGCTACACGTCCTTCGTCCGGCTCAAGGCGAGCTCGTATTTCCTCGCCGGCGGCGACTCGGAGGACCTGATCCAGGAGGGCCTTGTCGGCCTCTACAAGGCGGTCCGTGACTTCCGCCCGGACAAGGAGACGTCATTCCGCTCGTTCGCCGAGCTGTGCGTAACGCGCCAGATCATCACGGCGATCAAGACGGCAACGCGCTTCAAGCACGCCCCGCTGAACCAGTACGTGTCCTTCAGCCACACGCCCGCCGGCCAGGAGGGCGACGACTGCACGCTCGGCGACGCACTGCCGGGCCCCGCGGTCAACGACCCGTCGGTGAAGGTGATCTCGACAGAGGAGCTGCAGTCGCTCGTCGGCTGCCTGTCGTCGACGCTGTCACCGCTCGAGTCGGATGCGCTTCGCCTCTACCTCGAAGGCTCGTCCTACGAGCAGATGGCGGAGGAGCTCGGCTGCGACACGAAGACGATCGACAACGCCCTGCAACGCGTGAAGCGCAAGATCCTCACGCACCAGCAAGGCCGCCAGGTCCTTCAGTAAGCCGCGCCGCTCGTCTCCGACGAACTCTTGAATCTGGTTCGGCTGCGCCGAATCAGGTTCAGCGCGACGTACCATGTGCGCTGCGCCGGAGTAGCTCAGCTGGTCAGAGCATTCGATTTGTAATCGAGAGGCCAGGGGTTCGAATCCCCTCTCCGGCTCTTTGTGCAACCGAACCTGATTCGGTGTCAGCCGAACCAGATTCGTGAGCTTCGAACTGCCGCGGCCTCCCGAGAAACTCTCGAACCTGGTTGAAGAGCGAACCAGGTTCATCCATGTATGGGGCGCGGACCTGTGTGTGTGTGCCGGTGGCTAAGCCGCGGTCTTCGCCGGTCGCTTCTTGGCAGGTGGGCGGTCCGCGACCGGGATCTCGATGAAGAACGTCGAGCCGCTGCCATGGCCGTTCGCGCCGTTCGCCTCGTTGCCCTCGACCCAGATGCGGCCGTCCAGGCGGCGCACGAGCTCGCGGCAGATGTAGAGGCCGAGGCCCGTGCCGCCGATGCCGCGGGTCATGTTCGGATCGAGGCGATAGAACTTCTCGAACACGCGCCGCCGCTCCGAGGCAGGGATGCCGAGGCCCCGGTCGGAGACGGCCCAGCGGACGCCTCGCTCGCCCCGCGAGACCTTGACCTCGACCGGGCCGCCGTCCGGCGAGTACTTGACCGCGTTCTCGACGAGGTTGACGAGCACCTGGCGCAGCTGCTGCTCGTCGGCGGCCACCGGTGGGAGCCGCTTCGCCGCCCGGAGCGTCAGCGTCACGCCCTCAGGGAGATGCGTCCGCGCCGCGTCGATCACGGTCTCGGTCACCTTGGTCGCGTCGACCGTCTCGATCCGCAGCTGCAACTGGCCGGAGTCGAGATGACTCGCGAGCAGCACGTCGTTGACGATCTGCGCAAGGCGGTCCGACTCGTCGGCGACGACCTCCAGCAGGCGGTCGCGCATCTCCTCGCCGAGATCGAGATCCGCGCGTCTCAGCGTCACCGCGGCGCCGTAGATCGCAGCGAGCGGCGTGCGCAGCTCGTGCGACACCGTTGCGACGAAGTCCGAGCGCATCTGTTCGAGCACGCGCTCCTCCGTCAGGTCGCGGAACGCGTACACCGTGCCCTCCTCGAAGCGCACGGCGGAGAACGACAGCCACAGCTCGCGGCCGTTGATCTCGAGCGGCACCGTCTGCGGGCGTCCGTCGACGTCGACCTCGACGACATGGTCCGCGTACCCGGGCAACGCCTCACGCGCGGGCTTGCCGATGATGTGGGCGGCCGCGAGGCCCGTCATCGCCTCCGCCGCGTTGTTCCACAACAGGATCCGTTCGTCGTTGTCGAGCAGAACGACCCCGTCCGCGATCGTCTCGAGGGCGCGCGCTGCGCGCGCCCGGCGCTCGACCTCTTCATAGAGCTGGGCGTTCTCGACCACTGCCGCCACGCGCAGCGCGAGCTCCTCCGCCATGCGCAGGTCGGCCTCGTCGAAGCGACGACCCGACTCCGCGGTCACGAACGTGATCGCGCCGAGCGTCTGCCCGCGGGCCGCGATCGGTACGCAGAGGAACGACCGTATGCCGAGCTCCCGCAACAGCTCTTGGTGGAGCTCGTCCCGCGCCGCGTTCGCGAACGCATCGGCGGGAATCTCCGGCAGCAGCTGCGCCTCGCCCGAGCGGATCACCGCGGCGGCCCCACGATCGTTCGCGGGATCCGGCGGATAGCGCTCCTGCAGCTCCTGCGCAAACACCAGCTTGGCCGGATTCGCGTGCTCGAGCGCCAGCGTGGCGATCGTCCCGTCCTCCTCGAGCAGGTGCACGGCGCACCAGTCGGCGACGCGGGGCACGGCCAGCTTTGCGACCTCCTGCAGACCCGCATGCCAGTCGAGCGAGAGCGACAGCTTGCCGCCTGCATCGAGCAAGAACCGCTGCGCCTCTTCGATGCGCTTGCGGTCGTCGATGTCGGTCGCGGTCCCGATCCAGAAGTCGATCTCGCCCGCGTCATCGCGGATCGGCAGCGCGCGCCCGAGGTGCCAGCGGTAGGTTCCGTCGGCTGAGCGGAACCGGTACTCCACCTCAAAGACGCTGCCGTCGGCCAGCGTCTGCTCGCGCCGGGCGATCGCCTCGGGCAGGTCGTCCGGGTGTGTGACGCGGGACCACGCCGTCGCGTCGACCTCGCGGTCGGTCATGCCGGTGTACTCGAACCAGCGCCGGTTGTAGTACGTCGCGTTGCCGACGTTGTCCGAGGTCCAGACGATCTGCGGCATCGCATCGGCCAGCTGGCGATAGCGTTCGGCGCTCGCACGCCGCAGCTCGGCGAGCTCCTGCTCCGCGATCAGTTCGGCCTGCAGGTGGATCTGCTGGTTCTTCTCCCATAGCTCGACGAAGACCGCGACCTTCGCGCGCAGGATCTCCGGGTCGAACGGCTTGAAGACGTAGTCGACCGCGCCGACCTCGTAGCCGCGGAAGACGTGGCGCTCTTCTTTCGAGAGAGCGGTCAGGAAGATGATCGGGATCATGCTCGTGCGTTCACGCTGCTTGATCACCTCGGCCACTTCGAATCCGTCGAGGTCCGGCATCTGCACGTCGAGCAGGATCACGGCGAAGTCGTCCCGGTGCAGCAGGGCCCTGAGCGCCTCCGCGCCCGAGTCCGCGCTGACGAGGTCGTAGCCGAGCGGCTCCAGGATCGCCTGGAGCGCCAGCAGGTTCTGGGGGCGATCGTCGACGAGGAGCAGCGAGGGCACTAGACCGCCACTCTCGCAAGTCCGCACAGTTCGACGAGCAAAGGGGCGATCTCGGCGACCGGGATGACCCGCGCCGTCGGCGCTGCCCGCAGGGCCGCGCGGGGCATCTCGTCCCGCTGTGCGGTCTCCGGATCCTGGACGATCGCCCTGCCTCCGAGCTCGACCACGCGCGCCAGGCCGCGCGAACCGTCGTCGTTTGCGCCGGTGAGGACGACGCCGATGCAGCGGTCGCGGTACGACTCCGCCGCCGTCTCGAAGAGCACGTCGATCGACGGACGTGCGTAGAGAACAGGCTCGTCGGTCGAGAGCGACACCGACCCGGAGTCGATCAGCAGGTGGTAGTCGGGTGCGGCTATGTACACCGTTCCCGGGCGGACGGCATCCTTGTCGCTCGCCTCGCGCACCTTGAGATGCGTCACCGCTCCGAGGAGGTCGCGGAACGCGGTCGGGTGCGAGTCGGGCGACCGGTGCTGCGCGATCACGACTGCGGCGTCGAGCTCGGCCGGCAGGTCGCGGAGGATGTCGCGCAGCACGTCGAGCCCGCCCCACGAGGCGCCGATCGCGACGAGCCGGTATGCGCCCGTGTCCGTCATTGCACCTTCCGGTACAGCTTCTCTTGCATGTTGAGTTCCTGATACGCGCTCTCGAGCCCCGTGAAGCGGATCGACTCCTTGTGGCCGAGGGCCAGGATCCCGAGGCGCTCCAGGCTGTCGTAGAACAACTGGTGCACGCGGGTCTGCAGCGCCCGGTCGAAATAGATCAACACGTTGCGGCAGAGGATCACGTTGAACGTGTTGAACGAGCGGTCCTGCACGAGGTTGTGCGGCGCCCAAACGACGTTGTCCGTGAGCGCGCGGTCGAAGAGCGCGCCTTCGTACTTCGCAAGGTAGTACTCCGAGAAGGAGCGCTTGCCCCCGGCGCGGATGTAGTTCTCGGTGTACTCCTGCATCTTCTCGAGCGGGAACACGCCCTCGCGCGCACGCCCGAGCACGGTCTCGTTGATGTCGGTCGCGTAGATCCGGGTGCGGTCGTAAATGCCCTCCTCCTGCAGCAGGATCGAGAGCGAGTACACCTCCTCGCCCGTCGAGCAGCCGGCGACCCAGATGCGCGTGAACGGATAGGTGCGGAGCGCCGGCACAACCTGCTCGCGGAACGCGGCGTAGAACGTCGGGTCACGGAACATCGAGGTGACGTTGATCGAGAGGTCGAGGAGCAGGCGCTCCATTACCTCCGCGTCGTGCAGCACCAGCGCCAGCAGGCCGGCGATCGTCCCGGCACGCTCCGCCTGCACGCGGCGCCACACACGGCGCTTCAGCGATACGGGCGCGTACTCGCGGAAGTCGAAGCCGTACTGCCGATAGATCCCCTCGAGGAGCAGGTGGAGCTCGAGTGTCTCGGTCTCCAGCTGTCCCTCGGCGGACGACGGCTGATGCTCTACCTGTACAGCCACACCCGCAGCAGTGAGAGCAGCTGGTCGGTGTCGACCGGCTTGGTGATGTAGTCGGAGGCGCCGGAGGCGATCGACTTCTCGCGATCGCCCTTCATCGCCTTCGCCGTGAGCGAGATGATCGGCAGCTTCGCGAAC
>JAOPYY010000127.1 GCA_025964395.1 Actinomycetes bacterium
AGACCGCCGACGGCGTGTTCTCCGGAGACGCCGCCGGTAAGGGTGAAACGGTGGGGTAAGAGCCCACCAGCGTCACGGCGACGTGGCGGCTTGCCAAACCCCGTCCGGTGCAAGGCGAACAGGGCCCACTATGAGGTTGCCCGCCCAGGGCCCGGGTAGCTGCCGAGAGGGATGATCACCCTCGACAAAATCCGGCTTATAGGCCTGCTAAAGGAAAACCCTGCGATTTGCAGGGTTTTCCCATTCTTGGGCCGAAGACCTATCGCGCGCGATTGCATCACCGGTGCATCACGAAGCTCGAGTGCAGAGCGTGGAAGACCGGCAAGAGAGAAGTCGTCCGCCGCGCGAACCGCTTGGTTGAGCGAAATCCGCAGCAGCCTTTCGCCGGGGATCGCTAGTTCAGCGGGTCTGCGACCGACGCGAGGTAATCGATATGGCGTTGGCTGCCACTTTGCGTGCTGTACCAGCGACGGCCGCCCCTTCGGCCAGGGTGCCTGACGATCGGCGTACCTAACGTCGAAGACGTGACCGTCCGCGAAGCGGTTTTGAGCGTGTTCCGCGCCCGCGGGCTCACCACTTGGTTCGGGAACCCCGGGTCGTCCGAGCTGAGCCTGCTTGAGGACTTCCCTGACGACTTCACGTATGTCCTGGGGCTGCAGGAGATGGTCCCTGTCGGGATGGCCGACGCCTACGCGCAGATCACGCGGCGGCCGGCGTTGGTCAACCTGCACACCGCGCCCGGGGTTGGCAACGCCATGGGCGCGCTCTGCAACGCCGCCTGGAACAAGACCCCGCTCGTCGTCACCGCCGGCAACCAGCGGCGCACCATGCAGAACCAGGTCGGCCTGCTGACGAACATCGACGCCACGCTGCTTCCCCGGCCGTTCGTGAAGTGGGCGGCCGAGCCCAGCACCGCGAGCGAGGTGCCGGCGGTCCTCGCGCATGCGATCCACCTCGCGCAGTCGCCGCCGATGGGGCCGGTGTTCGTCTCTCTACCGTTGGACGACCTCACCGTCGAGCTCGACGACCGACAGCAATCCGAGATCGACCGTCTTCGAGAGCGCCGGGTCGACCACGCCGGTGGCCCCTCCCGGGCCATGGCGTCCGCGATCGCCGGGCGGCTCGATGCGTCGTCGGCGCCGGTGCTCGTTGTTGGTGCCGAGGTGGAGCGGTCGGGCGCCTGGGACGCCGTCGTCGCTCTGGCCGAACGAAGCCGCGCCGCGGTGTGGACGGCGCCGCTCTCCGGTCTCTCGGGATTTCCAGAAGGTCACCCTCTCTACCAAGGGCGCCTTCCTCCCGGCGCCGGCTGGGTTGCGCGCGCGCTCGAGGGGCGCGATCTCGTGCTCGTTCTCGGCGCGCCGGCGTTTCGCTACTACCCGCAGATCTCCGGCCCCTACCTGGCGGAGGGAACGCAGCTGATCCAGATCACCGGCGATCCGGATGAGGCGGCGCGCGCTCCGGTCGGCGACGCCGTCGTCGCGGACGTCCGGGCCGTGGTCGAAGCGCTGCTCGAGCACGTCTCCCAGACGACTCGACCCGCGCCCCCCGCCCGGCCGGAGCCGGCGTCGATCGAACCGTCGAGCGCTCCGCTGAAGCCCTCGGCGCTGTTCGGGACGCTGGGACAGATCGCGCCCGCCGACACGCTCTGGGTGACGGAGGCTCCGTCGCACGACTTGGCGATCGGCGAGCACATCCGTGCGGGAACGCCGTTCTCGCACCTGGCCACCGCCGGCGGCGGCCTCGGCTTCGGGCTGGCCGCGGCAGTGGGCGCACAGCTCGCCGTGCCCGGCCGCCCGGTCGTTGCCCTCATCGGCGACGGGTCGATGCAGTACGCGATCACCGCGCTGTGGACCGCGACCGCGTACGAGATCCCGCTCACGATCGTCGTTCCGTCGAACGGCGAATACGGTGTCCTCAAGCAGTTCGCGATGCTGGAGCAGACCAGCGGCCTGCCCGGGCTCGACCTTCCCGGTCTCGACATCGTCGCCACCGCCGAGAGCTACGGCGTCGCCGCCCACGAGGCGCGCAGCGCCGACGAACTCGGCGAGCTCTTCGCAGCCGGAATTGCCGACCGCGAGCGACCGACGCTGATCAGCGTCCCGACGGTCAAGGTGGGCGACTCGAGCTTCGGCGACAACCGCTAGCGAGGGAAGGTGCGGCACCGTGAAGGTGAAATCCGGTTGGTTCCAACCACGCCTGGGCGCCTCGGAGATACCCGGGCGGACGCCGCTCGCCGACAGATTTCCCGACGCTCTGGCGGCGGGCACCCCTGCGGATCTGCGCCGTGATCTCGAGGCGCTGCTGGGTGCAGACAAGGTGTTCGCGCGGGCAATCGACCTGGTGCGCTACGCGACCGATGCCAGCCCCTGCCGCCTGATCCCGCAGGACCGCACAGTTGAGCCCAATCTGCCTATCTGATGATGGCTGGGACGAAGAATCCGGCTTACAGGCCTGCTACGGAAAAAGCCCCGGAAACGGGGCTTTTTCTAACCGGTATTTTGACGCGCCTAGTTGGCGCCGACCACCTTGAAGTTCGCGTTGACGAAGACGTGGTGGGGCCAGTTGACACCGATGTTGTGGACCTCGTACTCGCCGTTGCTCAGCTTGACCACGCGGTCGACGACCCCGCCCGGGTAGGCAGCCAGTGCAGCTTCGGTCGCCTTGTTCGCTGTCGTTCCGCTGACGATCGTCCCCGATCCCTGACTGTAGTTCGCCGGGATCTGACCGACCTGCTTCGCCGTTGAGGGTGCGCCGCGCTGGAAGGGAACGACCGTCGAGGCCGTGGCAGATTTGACGCCGGTCGGTTGCACGATGACCTGCGTTGCCGAGATGGTCGTTCCGTTGGTGGTGCCAAGGACGAGGACAGGTACGCCCGCCTTGATCGCACCGACGGAGGTTGAGCCCGTCCCATTCTTGTAGTTCGTGGAGGACGTCTCGTTGACGGTCACCGTCTGACCGCCGGCCGTCGACACCGTGAAGCTCGACGCGGACACACTCGCGACCGTGCCGACCGTTCCTCCTGCGGCCGGGCCGGACCGCGCATTCGAACCGCCCCCTCCGGCGGGACCCGACCGTGGGAAGGATCCCGCCGTCGTCGTATTGGCAATGCTGGCAGCGGCCGAGTTGCTGCCGGAGGTGGTGCCGACGATCCCGTAGGCGCCACCCGCGATGGCGATGGCTGCGACGCCGGCAGCAATGGCCCTGGTGAGTTTCCGAGAGATCATGAGATTGCCTTTCGTCGTCCGTTGAATCATCCGTTCCTACGTTCGATTCCACCATGCGTAGACGCGCTAAGCGCTCCATGAAACGGGCCGAAGAAGTTCCTGTGAATGTGCGCCGCAAACGGCCTGAACAGCGCGTCGACCGCTGTTCGGCTGCGGCGATCGCCTGCATCGTGAAGTCATGGATTTCACAACCGCAAGATCGTGAAGTCATGGAATTCACACCGCAAGACAGATCGTCGTCTCGCGGGCGAGAGGCAGTCGCGTTGCAGCCCGACGAACTCCGTGAAACCGTTCCGCGCGCTTGCGAAGCGACTTCGGTAATAAAACCGTAAAGCTGCCGCGAACGCGGTTTCCATTCTCAACCTCGCGGACACCTGGCTGACGTCATTCAACGCCAGGTGCGTGGATGGCGGCGTCTCGCTGCGCCGCAGTCTGCGCCAGAGAACGTCCGCTTCGAGGGCAAGGGGGCCTTTGTGTCGGTTCAGGCAAGGATCGTTTTGCGCTGCGCCGACGCTTTCAAAACGTATGACCGGCAAGCCCGCTGAAATTCGTTCGCTCGGCGCTGCGCACAGCAGCACACTGGAAGGCTCCCCGCCGGCAGTGCTCCACCCATCGGAGGAGATCGTTACCGCGGTAGGGCTCAGTGCTGTCCGCGGCGTCACGTCCGGACGGCCCGAAGCCCGCGGGAAGTTCCTGTACGTCGGGGACGAGAAGCTCTACGTGCGCGGCGTCACGTACGGCACGTTTGCCCCAGGGCCCGACGGCAGCGACTATCCGCGGCGGGCCGTCGTCGCAGCGGATTTTTCGCGCATGCGCGCGAACGGCATCAACGCCGTCCGCACGTACACCTGCCCCCCGCGGTGGCTCCTCGATCTCGCGGCGGAACACGGTCTCCGGGTCATGGTTGGCCTCGCCTGGGAGCAACATGTCGCGTTCCTCGAGGAGCGCGCGGGGCGGAGTGCGATCGAGCGCCGTGTGCAAGCCGGCGTCGAAGCCTCCGCAGGGCACCCCGCGATCCTCTGCTACAGCATCGGCAACGAGATCCCCGCGTCGATCGTCCGCTGGTACGGGCGACGCCCGGTCGAGCGCTTTCTGGAGCGCCTGTACCGCGCGGCTCGCGCCGAGGATCCGGAGGCGTTGTTCACGTACGCCAACTATCCCTCGACGGAGTACCTGCACCTTCCATTCCTCGACCTCCTGTGCTTCAACGTCTACCTCGAGCAGGAGGACCGGCTCGAAAGCTATGTCGGTCGACTCCAGAATCTCGCAGGCGATCGGCCGCTCGTTCTTGCGGAGCTCGGTCTCGACAGCCGCCGCAACGGCGAGGCGGCGCAGGCGACGATGCTCGGGCGGATGCTGCGTACGGCCTTCCCGGCCGGATGCGCGGGGACGTTCGTCTTCGCCTGGACGGACGAGTGGCACCGTGGCGGATCCGAAGTCGACGACTGGGACTTCGGGCTCGTCGACCGCGGCCGGCAACCCAAGCCCGCGCTGAGCGCGGTGCGAGACGCCTTCGAGGAGATTCCTTTCGCCGCCGACGCCCACTGGCCGCCCATGACCGTCTGCGTCTGCACGCGGAACGGCGCCCGGACGCTGCGCGACTGCCTGGAGGGAATCGCCGAGCTGGACTACCCGGCGTACGAGACGATCGTCGTCGACGACGGCTCGACCGACGAGACAGTCGCGATCGCGGAGCAATTCGGAGCGCACGTCCTCCACTCGCATGGTCGCGGACTGAGCGTTGCGAGGAATCTCGGTCTCGAGACCGCGACCGGCCAGATCATTGCGTACCTCGACGACGATGCCCGCCCGGACCCGCAATGGCTTCGTTACCTCGCGACGACGTTCGTGACGACGACCCACGTCGGCGTGGGCGGACCGAATATCGCGCCGATGGACAGCGGCATCGTCGCCGAGTGCGTGGACCGCACTCCCGGCGGACCGATCCAGGTCCTCCTCACCGACCGCGAAGCCGAGCACATCCCCGGCTGCAACATGGCGTTCCGAAAGGCCGCGCTCGAGGCAATCGGCGGATTCGATGCCCAATTCCGGGTCGCCGGTGACGACGTCGACATCTGCTGGCAGCTTCAGGAGCGCGGCTGGACGCTCGGTTTCAACCCGACGGCGGTCGTCTGGCACCGTCGGCGCGATTCCGTGCGCGCACACTGGAGGCAGCAGCGCGGCTACGGCAGGGCGGAAGGTCTCCTCGCGCGGAAATGGCCGCAGAAATACAGCCGCGGCCAGGCCCGCTGGGCCGGGCGTGTCTACCACCCCGGTGCCGGGGCACGGCGGTGGCGGGTCTACTACGGCCTCTGGGGCACCGGCGCCTTCCAGCCACTGCAGGAGCGGGCACCGGAGACGCGGGATTCGCTCCTGCTCCTGCCTCAGTGGTACGGCGTGCTCGCGCTCCTCGCGGCTCTGAGCGCGAACGACTTCATCAGCGATGATCCGCTGCTCGTCCGCCTGCCGGCGCTCCGCGTCCCTCTCGCGGCGCTCCTGCTCACCCTCTGGCTCGCGGCGCCCCTCGTCCAGGCAGGGCGATCGGCGTGGCGCGCGCTCGCTCCATTCGCGGGGCGAGGTCGCGCGAGGTGGCATCGCTGGCCGCTGACGGCGGCGTTGCACGTCCTCCAACCGGTTGCACGGTTCGTCGGCCGTCTCGGGGCCCGCCCACTGTCCCGGCGTCGTGACTTGAGGGTCGCATTCGCACTCCCGAGGCCGAGGACGGTTGGCGTCTGGTGCGAGGAATGGTCCTCGGCGACGCACCGGCTGCACGGACTGGAAGCAGCGATGCAGGCCCGGGGCATCACCGTTCTCCGGGGCGGCCCGTTCGAGCGGTGGGACCTGCACCTCAAGGTCGGATGGCTTGGTGGAGCCCGCCTGCGCATGGCGGTCGAGGAGCACGGGGAAGGGCGGCAGCTGCTGCGCTTTCGCGTCTGGCCTCGCTGGTCGGCCGCGACCGCGCTGACGTCACTCGCTCTGCTCGGGATCTGCGCGTTCGCTCTCGCCGACGGGTCGGTCGGCCCCGCCGCGCTGACCGGAGTCTTGGTTGTCGCCGTCGTCGGCCGTGGTCTCATGCAAGCGTCCGCCGGGCTCGGCGTCGGTCTCCGCACCGCTGAGCAGCTGGACGCGTTTGCGCATCACGATCGGCGGCCGACCGCGGTTGCGGCTCCCGAAGCGGCCGCGCTGGAGGAGGCATGACCGAGGTCGCTGTGCCCACCGGGCTGAGATTCAAAGGTGCCTGGTCGCTCTGGTCTCAGGTTCCGCGGCTGTTTGTGCATCTGCGGCCGTACCGGCGGCTGGCCGCGGTCTCCGTCGTGCTTACCGCCGCCGGCGCGGGCATCGCGCTCGCCCAGCCATGGCCCCTCGCGTTCATGGTCGACAGCGTCCTGGGGCACAAGGGGGTTCCCGGCCCCATCAAGAGTGTGGTCGGGACGAACACGTATGCACTCCTCGTCTTCGGGGCGGTGCTCGGTCTCGTCGTGACCGTCCTCACCGGCGGGCTCAGCGTGCTCGCGGAGTTCGTGAACACGAAGCTCGAGCAGCGTCTCGTGCTCGACTTCCGCAGCGATCTCTTCCGACATGCGCAGCGCCTCTCGCTCGGCTACCACGACCAGACGAGCACAGGCCAGCTGATGTCACAGATCAACTACGAGTCGGAGGCGGCAGGAACGCTTCTGATGTCGATCCTCCCTCTCGCACAAAGTGCCCTCACGCTCATCGGGATGTTCGTCGTTGCGTTCACGATCGATCCGATCATCGCGCTGCTGTCGCTGACGGTCGTCCCATTCGTCTACTACTCGGTCGGCTTCTACAGCGCGCGGATCGTGCCCCGTCTTCAGTACGTCCGCGGTCTCGAGTGGGAAACCTTCTCGATCATCTTCGAAGCGATGCAGATGCTGCGCGTCGTCGCGGCATTCGGGCGCGAGGGACACGAGTTCCGCAGGTTCCGCAGCCAGGGCGAGACGGCGGTCGATGCGCGCGTGAACCTGACCGTTCGTCAGACGCTCTTCTCCCTCGCCGTGACGAGCTGCACGGCGGTCGGAACCTCGCTCGTCCTCGGCTTCGGCGCGCACGATGTCCTCCACCACCGGCTCACGGTCGGAGAGCTGCTCGTCGTTCTCTCCTATATCGCCGCCGTCTACAAGCCGCTCGAGACGATCAGCTCGACGATGGGCTCGCTGCAGCAGCAGCTCGTCATGGTGCAGGGAGCGTTCATGCTGCTCGACACGGAGCCCGAGATCAGGGATGCACCTGATGCGATCGACGCGCGTGACGTGCGCGGCGACGTCGTCTTCGACGGTGTCAGCTTCACCTATCCAGCTCGCGACCACACCCTCGAGGACATCTCCTTCGGCGTGCAGCCGGGACAGTGCATCGCGCTCGTGGGGCCAACAGGCGCCGGCAAGACGACGCTGATCAGCCTGCTGATGCGTTTCTACGATCCAACCGCAGGACGCGTGCTGCTCGACGGGATCGATGCTCGGCGGTTCACTGTCAGCTCCCTCCGCGACAGCATCAGCCTCGTCTTGCAGGTTCCCGAGCTCTTCTCGGGCACGATCGCCGACAACATCCGGTACGGACGGCTGGACGCGACGCTGGAGGAGATCGTCGCGGCGGCGAAGGCTGCGAACGCGGACGGGTTCGTCAGCGCGCTGCCGGACGGCTACGACACGAAGCTCGGCGAAGGCGGCTCGCAACTCTCGGTCGGAGAACGCCAGCGGATCTGCGTGGCGCGCGCCTTCCTCAAGGATGCACCGATCCTCGTGCTCGACGAGCCGACGTCGGCGATCGACTCGAGGACAGAGGGGCTGATCCTCGATGCGCTCGACGAGTTGATGGTGGGGCGCACGACGTTCGTGATCGCCCATCGCCTGTCCACCGTTCGGCACGCGGATCTGATCGTCGTCGTGAACAACGGGCGCGTCGTCGAACAGGGCTCGCATGCGGAGCTACTGCTCGAGGGCGGTCTGTACGCGCAGCTCTGGGACGCGCAGATCGGCAGGAGGCGCTCGCGCCGGCTGCTGTCCGAAGCGGAGTCGGGCCACGGCCTCGACGAACTGTCCATCGAGCTGGAGCGCATCGCGACGGCGAATGGCGCGTCGGAGAACGGAGCCGCTCGGCTCATCGTGGCGGCGATCACCCCGCTCATCGAGCGGGCGGACGACACCGCACTTCGGTCGCTGGCAGGCCGGCAGGACGACTCCGCCCCGCCCGTTGCTCTCGCCGCCGAGCTCGCCGACCGCCTGCTCGACGACCTCGTCCTGCGGCAGGCCGCGCGATGAACGGGCGCAAGGTCGTCGTGCTCGGAATGATGAGCAAGATCCCGGTCGCCGGCGTGGTCTGGCAGACGATGCACTATCTCGTCGGCCTGCAGCGGCTGGGCTACGACCCGTATTACGTCGAGGCGCACGCACGCGCGCCGGGAATGCTGATGCAAGCAGGAGCCGCCGACGATGGCTCTGCGCTCGCCGCAGCGTTCATCGAGCGCGTGATGAAACGCTTCGGCTTCGAGCGGAGCTGGGCCTTTCATGCCCTGCACGCCGACGGCGCGTTCTTCGGCCTCACGGAGAGCACGGTTCGCCGCCTCTATCGAGACGCCGCCCTCATCATCAATCTGCACGGGGCCACGCTCCCGTTGCCGGAGCACGCCGCGAGCGGCCGGCTCGTGCTCGTCGAAACCGACCCCGTTCAGCTACAGGTCGAGATACATCGAGAGCAGCCGGAAGCACTCCAGTTCCTCGAGCAGCACAGCGCCTGGTTCACGTTTGCCGAGAACTACGGCGGTGAGGGTTGCGGCCTCCCGCTCGCAGAACGTTTCCCGTTCCGGGCGACTCGGCAACCGGTCGTGCTCGACTTCTGGCGTGATGCCGGCGCTCCGCGGCGCGCATTCACGACGATCGGCAACTGGCGGCAGGACGCGCGCGACATCGAGCTCGACGGAGAGATCTACTTCTGGAGCAAGCATCACGAGTTCGAGAAAGTGCTCGAGCTGCCCGGCTGCGTGAACCAGACGCTCGAGCTCGCACTCTCGCGCTGCGACCCGGAAGACCGGCAGCGGATCGAAGCGCACGGCTGGAGCGTGCGCGACGCGCTCGAGCTCTCGTTGGACGCCGACTGGTACCGCGACTACATCCAACGCTCCGCAGGCGAGTTCACCGTTGCGAAGGACCAGAACGTGCGCCTGCGCACCGGCTGGTTCAGCGATCGCAGCGCCACCTATCTCGCTGCCGGGCGACCGGTCGTCACGCAGGACACCGGCTTCGGCGCGGCGCTTCCGACGGGCGAGGGTCTGTTTGCGTTCACGACGTTGGACGACGCGCAGGCTGCCCTCGAGGAGATCGACCGCGACTACACACGTCACGCACGCGCCGCGCGCGAGATCGCGCGGGAGTACTTCGGGGCGGAGCGGGTGCTCGGATCGCTCCTCGCCGATCTGGGCCTCGAAGACCGCCGGCGCAACCTCGTTCTCGTGCCCATCTCGCGCTGGCCGACCACGCTTCCGGAGACAACCACGCGCGCCGTGCTCGCCGGGCCGCTGCCACGCGCACGGGCACACGATGCGGTCGCCCCGGAGGCGAGCATCGTCGTCGTCACGTTCGACAACCTCGTGTTCAACCGCCTCTGCATCGAGTCGGTGCTCGAGTACGCAGACTCGCCGTCGTTCGAGCTCGTCGTCGTGGACAACGGCTCGACGGACGGAACCGTCGACTATCTCCGTGCGCTCGCGGCCGAGCACGACACCGTTCGGCCGGTGTTCAACGACGCGAACGCCGGATTCGCACGCGCGCTCAACCAGGGAATCGACGTCGCTCGCGGACGCATTCTCGTCCTGCTGAACAACGACACCGTCGTTGCGCCCGGTTGGCTCGCCGGACTCGCTCGTCATCTCGAGGATCCCGCGGTCGGCCTCGTCGGCCCCGTCACGAACCGAACGGAGGGAGACGCGAAGATCGACACCGACTACACGACCGGCGCCGAGTTCCTGGCTGCCGCCGCGGAGCGCGCCCGCGACTGGGCCGGCAAGCCGGTCGAGGTGAGCAGGCTCGTGATGTTCTGCGCCGCGTTGCGGCGCGACGTCGTCCAACGCGTCGGCCCGCTCGACGAGCAGTTCGGGCTCGGGATGTTCGAAGACGACGACTACGTCTTGCGCGTCCGGGCCGCCGGTTACCGCGTCGAATGCGCGCAGGACGTCCTCGTCCACCACTTCGGCCAGGCAACGCTGGGCAAGCTGGCTGCGACGGGAGAGTACGGAGAGCTCTTCCACGCGAACCGCCGGAGGTTCACCGAAAAGTGGGGCTTCGAGTGGCAGCCTCATCCGGCACGCCGAAGCAACGGGCAGCTCGCTCTCGTTGAGCGCATACGCAACGTCGTGCACAAGGCCGTGCCCCCCGGCGCGGCCGTGCTCGTCGCGAGCCGCGGCGACGAGGAGCTGATCGACTTCGACGGGCGCACCGGCTTGCATTTCCCGCAGGTCGAGAACGGCGTCTACGCAGGACACCATCCGGCGAACGGAGACGAGGCGATCGCCCACCTCGAGCAGCTTCGGGCCTCGGGCGCAGAGTTCCTCGTCCTCCCCCAGCCGGCCCTCTGGTGGCTGGAGCATTACGGGAGCTTCCGCGAACACCTCGAGCAGCAGTGCGCCCTCGTCGCCCGCGACGAAAAGGCCTGTCTCGTCTTCGCCCTACGAGGAGCCGGCTAGATGCCCGTCTGCATCCTCGGCATGCACCGCTCCGGCACGTCGATGGTCGCGCTCCTGCTCGCGGGGTGCGGCCTCCACCTCGGGCATGAGCGCGACCTGATGCCCGCAGGCCCCGACAACCCGGCGGGCTTTGGCGAGAACCTCAGGTTCGTCGACCTGAACGAGCGGCTGCTGGCCGCGCTCGGCGGCAGCTGGGACGCCGTGCCGGAGTTCGACCCGGGGTGGCTGGAGAGCCACGACGTCACCCTGCTCCACGCGGAAGCCGAGCAACTCGTGCAGGCGTTCGCCGAGTGCGAGCCGTGGGGCTGGAAGGATCCTCGATCGAGCGTCACCTTTCCCTTCTGGGAGCGGGTCGCGGGCCCGCTCGAGGTCGTCGTCTGCATTCGGGATCCGCTCGAGGTGGCGCTGTCGCTCCGGCGTCGAAACGGCGTCTCGCTCGACTTCGGCCTCGCGCTATGGCTGCAATACAACGAGCGGATCGTCGCGACGACGAGCGTCAACTCGCGAATCGTTAGCCATTACGACGCGTACTTCAGCTCGCCGCGACGCGAGCTCGAACGGGTTGCCGCGCTCATCGACCTCCCGGTCGACGGCGAGACCCTCGAGCGCGCCGCCGAACGTGCGCTGTCCTCGTTGCGGAGCTATCGGCTCAGGCGGCCATATCTGCGGCGCACAGACCGCCTGGCTCCCGTCGCCGAGCTCTATCGCAGCTTGTGCGCCGAAGCCGACTGGGACGCCTTGACCCCGGCGACGCGCAAGCCGCACCAGCCGCAGACCCGAATCGCGAAAGAAGGGAAAACGTGAAGCCTCGGCCCGACGCCTCGTCCAAAACCGCGCTGAAATCACTCGACGGAAACGTCGCACGCCGGCTGAAGGAGCTCGAGCGTGACAGTCGCGCGATCCAGAAGGAGCTTCGTGCGATCGGAAAGGAGGTGCGCTTCCTCCGCTCGGCGCCGGTGCTACCGGACGCGCCGGATCTCGCGCAGCTGCGGGTCGAGCTTGACGAGCGGCGAGTGCACGGCGAGGAGCTCGCGCGGCGTCTTGACGAAGCCAACGCCGCGCTCGCCGAGGCCGAGTTAACGCGGGCGCGCGAAGCCGAGCTCGCACAACTGCTCGCCGAGTTCGACGATGCATTTCCCCAACCCGTGGAGCCCGCTCAACTGCTGTCCGCAAACGGCAACGGCTCGGCGCCGCATCTCCTCTACGAGGACCTCGTCGTCCGAATCCGGGCCGAGGTCGCCACCTCGCTCCCCGAGGATGCGAACGTGCTCGTCGTCAGCCGCGGAGATGAGGACATCCTCAGGCTCGGCCGCCGGACGGCTTCGCACTTCCCGCAGGACACGACCGGCCAGTACGCGGGCTACCACCCGGCGACGGGCGAGGACGCGATCGCGCATCTCGAGGCGCTCCGCGGGCGCGGGGGCCAGTTCCTGCTCTTCCCGAGCACGGCGTTCTGGTGGCTCGATCACTACGCGGACCTGCGCGCCCACCTCGAGGAGCGCTACCGACCTGTGCTCCGGCGCGACGGTGTCTGCGTGGTCTATGCGCTGCACGACGGCGCGACCGCAGTCCCGGCCGGCGACGGCGATAACGGCGGCAACACGCTGGCCGAGGCGGTTCCGCTCCTGCGCATGCGCTCGCGACAGGTTGCGGAGCTCACCGGCGAGCGCGAGACGCTGGCGGCCCGCCTCGAGCAGGCAGAGCGACAGCTCGAGGCCGGCTCGCGCGAGAAGCTCGCGCGGGCGCGGCTCGAGTCCTTCCTCGCCGCGGGCCGGTCGCTCGAGTTTCCGCACGCCGCGAGCTCTCGCGCGACGATCGTCATCCCAAGCCTCGGGCAGGCGCATCTCCTCTACCAAACGCTCGAGAGCCTGCTCGCGACCTTCGCGGAGGAGCCGTTCGAGCTCGTGATCGTCGACAACGCCTCGGACGGAGAGACCCTCACGTTTCTCGATCGCCTGCGGAACGTTCACGTGCAGAGGAACGAGCGCAACCTCGGCTTCGGGGCGGCCTGCACGATCGGAGCGAGACTCGCGCGAGCGCCCTACGTCTGCTTTCTGAACAACGACACGATGGTCACCCCCGGGTGGCTGCATGCTCTCGTCGCGACGCTCGAGCGCGAGCCCGACTGCGGCGCGGTCGGCAGCAGGTTGATCCACACCGACGGCAGGCTCCAGGAGGCCGGTGGCACGATCTGGCGGGACGGCTCGGGCTGGGGCTACGGCCGGGGGCTCGATCCGACGGCGTCGGAGGTGAGCTACCGCCGCGAAGTGGACTACTGCTCCGCCGCTTCGCTGCTCGTACGCCGCGAACTCTTCCTCGAGCTCGGCGGCTTCGACGAACGGTACGCGCCGGCGTACTACGAAGACACCGATCTCTGCCTCGGTATCTGGGCGTCCGGCAGCAAGGTCGTCTACGAGCCGCGCTCGACCGTCTTCCACCTGGAGTTCGGAAGCAGCGGCGAAGCCCGTGCGGTCGAGCTGCAGCGCCGCAACCAGCAGCGGTTCGCAACGAAGTGGGGTCACCTCCTCGGCGAGCGGCCGGCGCCTGCCGTCGAGAACCTCCCACGTGCACGCGACCGGCGCTCCGGACGGCGTGTGCTGGTGGCAGACGACCGCGTTCCGAACTCGGGGCGCGGGAGCGGCTTCCCCCGCGCGCGGGCCCTCCTCGACGCGCTCGTTCAGCTCGGCTTCGTCGTGACGTTCATGCCGACGACGGACCCGACGCCGTACGAGCCCGAGACGAGCGAGCTCCAGCAACTCGGCGTCGAGGTACTGCACGGCGCGCGCGACATCCACGCCACGCTCGCCGAACGTCCGGAGCTGTACGACGTGGCGATCGTCAGCCGGCCGCACAACGCCCACCTCCTCGACGTCGTGCGGAGTTTCAATCCGCGTGCGGCGCTCGTGTACGACGCCGAAGCCGTCTTCGCGGTCCGCGATCTGTTGCAGGCATCCGTCGAAGGCGTCGTCGTTCCGGACGCGGAAGCGCGGGAGCGGGTGGACAGCGAGCTCGGCCTGATGGACGGGGCCGACGTCGTGCTGACCGTGTCCGAGCCGGAGCGCCGACTCGTGCGTGACCGAAGGCCGACGCTCGCGGTCGAGGTCTGGGGAGACTGCGTGCGTCCACGGGCGGCCAAACCCGACTTCCGAGCCCGGCGGGATCTGCTCTTCGTCGGCGCCCTGGGAACGCCGCCGAACGCCGATGCCGTCGCGCACTTCCTGGAGGTCTTTCCGGACATCCGCCGGCGCGTCGACTGCGGGCTCTACGTCGTCGGGGCAAATCCGCAGGCCGGCTTGTTCGGCCAGCGGGCGAGCTTCAGCGAGGGTGTGATCTTCACGGGCTTCGTCGACGACCTCACGCCCGTGTACGACCGCGCGCGCGTCTTCGTCGCTCCGCACCGCTTCGCGGCCGGCGCTCCGCACAAGGTGATCGAGGCGATGGCCCACGGGGTGCCGTGCGTCGTCTCGCAGCTCCTCGCCGATCAGCTCGAGGTGACGGACGGCGAGGAGGCACTCGTGGCCGCGGACGCCGAGCAGCTCGTCGAGAGGGTCGCCCGCCTCTACCGCGACCGCAGGCTCTGGCGGCGCGTCCAGCAACGGGGGCTCCGCTTCGTCGAACGCTACGACCCGGACGACATGCGCGAGAAGCTCTCGAGAATTCTCGACGCGACCGTCGCGGCGCGGGTCGAGGTCTGAGGCGGCCGCATGGGTGAGACGCTCGTCATCGCCGGCGCCCTCGCGCAGCGGCCGGGATATGGAGGGCACACCTGGGTCTTCCTCCAGTACCTGCTCGGCTTTCGGCGGCTCGGGTTCGACGTCGTCTTCGTGGACTGGTTGAGCGAGGAGATGTGCGGCGGCCCGGTGGGCCAGTCGGAGGGAGCGCGTTACCTGCGCACGGTCATGGAGCGGTTCGGGTTGGGCAGCGACTACGCCCTCCTCGACGAGCGCGGCGACTCCGTGGCCGGTATCGACCGAGCCGGCCTGCGCGACCGGCTCGGTCACTCCTCCTTCCTCCTCAACGTCATGGGATACCTCGGCGACGAGGAGCTGCTCGCGGCAGCGCCCCGCCGCGTCTTCCTCGACATCGACCCCGGCTTCCCCCAGATGTGGCGCGACCTCGGGCTGGCCGACCCGTTTGCAGGCCACGACGTCTTCGTGACGATCGGCGAGAACGTCGGTCGGCCGGGCTGTCCCATCCCCACGTGCGGGCTCGACTGGGTCCGCACGCGGCAACCGCTCGTGCTCGACCTCTGGCCCGAGCAGAGCAGCAACAGCGGCCGCTTCACCACCGTCGGGAGCTGGCGCGGAGCCTACGGACCGATCGAGTGGGATGGGCGCACGTACGGCCTGCGCGTGCACGAGTTTCGCAAGTTCGTCGCGCTACCCGACCTGAGCGGGCTGCAGTTCGAGTTCGCGCTCGACATCGACGACGCAGAGACGCGCGACCTCGACCTCCTGCGCGCGCACGGGTGGAACCTCGTCGATCCGGCGCGCGTCGCGTGCGACCCGGTCGTGTACCAGCGCTACGTGGCGGGCTCGAAGGCGGAGTTCGTCGTCGCGAAGAATCTCTATGTCGACACCCATAGCGGCTGGTTCAGCGATCGAAGCGCCTGCTACCTCGCGAGCGGCAAGCCGGTGATTGCGCAGGACACGGGGCTCGACGGGCTCTATCCGCTGGGCGAAGGACTCGTCACGTTCCGCACCGTCGACGAAGCCGCTGCTGCCGTGCACGAGGTCGCCGGCGACCATCGGCGGCACGCCCGCGCCGCCCGTGAGCTTGCCGAGGCGTATTTCGACTCCGACCTCGTGCTCGCGAATCTCGTTGACGCCGTGGAGGCGGCCTGATGCCGGCGGCGCTCGTGGCCGGTGCCCTCGCCGTGAAGCCCGGCAACGGCGGGAACGCGTGGACGAGGCTCAGCTTCGCGCGCGGCCTCGAGCGGCTCGGCTTCGAGGTCTGCTTCGTCGAGCAGCTCGAGCGTCCGAGCGCCGAGAGCACCGACTATTTCGACCGGGTCTGCGAGCAGTTCGATCTTCGCGCGGCCCTCATCGGCGAGAACGAGGTGCGCGGCCTCGGCATGGACGAGCTCGTCGCGTTCGCCGAAGACGCGGACCTCCTCGTGAACATCGGAGGACACCTGACGCTCGAGCCGCTCAAGCGGCCGCCGCGCCGCAAGGTCTTCGTCGACGACGACCCCGGCTACACCCAGTTCTGGCGCGCGGCAGGCGCGCTCGGCGAGCAGCTCGCGGGTCATGACGCGTGGTTCTCGTTCGGCGCGAACGTCGGCCGGCCCGGGTGCACGATTCCTGCGGGCGGCATCGACTGGCGGGCCACCCGGCCGCCGGTCGTGCTCGACGACTGGCCCGTCGCGCGCTCGTCGGCAGCCGGGCGGTTCACGACCGTGGGGAGCTGGCGCGGCGCGTACGGTCGGGTCGAACACGAGGGCCACCTCTACGGGCAGAAGGCGCACGAGTTTCGCAAGGTCGCCGCGCTTCCGCTCCGCGCCGCGGCGGAGTTCGAGCTTGCGCTCGACATCCACGAGGCGGACGAGGGTGATCGGGCCGTCCTCGATGCGCAGGGCTGGAAGCTCGTCGACCCGCGCGAGGTCGCCTTCGACCCGCTCATGTTCCGGGACTACGTCCAGAGCTCGGACGCCGAGTTCTCGGTCGCACAAGGGATCTACGTGGAGACCCGGAGCGGCTGGTTCAGCGATCGCACCGTCCGCTACCTCTCCTCGGGCAAGCCGGTCCTCGTCCAGGACACCGGCTTCGACGACGTGCTCCCGGTCGGCGAGGGTCTCCTCTCCTTCCAGACGGCCGACGATGCCGTCGCCGCGGTCGAGGCGATCATGGACGGCTACGAGCGGCACTGCGAGGCGGCGCGCGCGCTCGCGGAGACGTACTTTGATTCCGACCTCGTGCTGGGCCGGCTTCTCGACGAGGCGGGGGTGTAGTGCATCTAGCCGTGGGTGCACGGGCTCGGCCACGCGTGTGGCGCGAGCGAGCGCTCGAGCACTCCGCCGGCGCTCGTTGCGCTCCAGAGCTCGGGCTGGGCGCGCGCGTCCCACGACCAGGCGAGCCAGCCGGAGAACCCGTTGCCGCAGGACTCCTCGATCCGGCTCCGCAACGCCTGAGCGGCGTTGGCGACCGTCGGGTACGCCGCCCTGAAGGCCCCGAGCTCGCCCATGAGGAGCGGTTTCCGGGCATCGGCGAAGCCGGCCGCCGCCGCGTACGCCCTCCACGGGAGGCCGAGCCTGGAGTAGGCGTGGACGTCGACGAAGTCCGCGCGCGAGCGTTCGAGCACGGCGCGCTCGAGCGCCGGCTCGATCGACCGCTGCTCGAGCGGCTGCGCGAAGCCCACGCCGACGAGCGCGGTCGGGTCGAGGTCGCGGATCGCGCGACTCACGGTGTCGATCCAGTAGACGAGACCGTCGGCGAGCATTCGCGTGCGCTCCGCTGCGCTCGCCAAGCGGTATTGCCGGCCTGCGGGAGTCGTGAACGTCCCCGCCCGCAGGCTGAGTGGTTGCCGGCTGTGGGCAAAGGTCACCTCGTTCAGGAGCTCGTAGCCGAGCACGGCGCGCAGGGGAGCACCCCGGCGGGCGAGGTCGCTCACGAGGTCGCTCCAGAACGCCGCACTCGCGCGGACTCCGCCCGCGGTCAGGTAGAAGCGGTTCACGCCGTCGGTGTGCGATCCCGACTGAGCCTGGAGCAACGCGCCGTAGCGGCCGCGGTCCGGCGGATAGTCGATCGTGAGCATGACCTTGAGATCCGCCGCGGCGGCACGGCGGAGGAAGTCGGCGAGATTCGCAACGTAGCCGGCCGACAACTCCCCGGTCTGCGGGTCGATGAGACAGGTGCGAAAGCACGCAGCGTTGAGAAAGACGCGAACGACGTCGTAACCGCCCGCACGCATCTGCCGGAGCGCACGCTCGGCCCGCGCCGGCTCATAGCGACCGACGTTGAACGTCGAGTGGTAGACGACCAGGCCGGCCGGCGTGCGCTGCACGCCGAGCCGGACGTAGTTCCAGCCGCGGGCGACAAACGGACGGCCGGTGCGCCGGTCGACGAGCTGCCGGCCACGCGCGACGATCTCGTGCGTGCCGCGGTAGTGGGCCGTTGCGACGGATCCGGGCGAGCCAAAACGGGTCGCGACGAGCGCGACGACCGCCAGCACCGCCACGAAGATCGTCGCGGCGAGAATGACGAACCTGGTACGCGTCATGGCCGCCGGAGGTCACCTTGAGGGTGCTGGTCGCCGGAATGCTCGCCGGCGATCCCGGGCAGGGGGGTGCGACCTGGGCGGTGCTCCAGTACGCGCTCGGCCTCCGGCGGCTCGGGCACGACGTCTGGTTTGTCGAGCCAGTCGACGCCCTCACACGCGAGCGGGCGGCGTACTTCGGCGCGGTCACGCGCGCGTTCGGCTTGGCCGGACGGGCGGCGCTCCTCATTGACGGGACGCAGGAGACGGTGGGCGTCCCGTACAGAGCCCTGCGATCCGCATCCGGCAGCGCCGATCTCCTCCTGAACCTCTCCGGGATCCTCCGCGACGAGAGCTTGCTCGAGGCGATTCCCGTGCGCGTCTACGTCGATCTGGACCCAGCCTTCAACCAGCTGTGGCACGAGGTCGAGGGTATCGATCGAGGCTTCGACGGCCACACGCGCCACGTGACCGTCGGCCTCGAGCTCGGCCGGGCGGATTGCCCGGTCCCTACGGCAGGCCTCGAGTGGATACCGACCTTGCCGCCGGTCGTGCTCGCCCACTGGCCCGTCGGCACGACCGTCCACCACGACGGCTTCACCACCGTCGGCAACTGGCGCGGCTACGGCTCGATCGCCTACGACGGCCACCACTATGGACAGCGCGCGCACTCCTTCCGCGAGCTCCTCGAGCTGCCCGTGCGCTGCGAGGAGCGCTTCCTGCCCGCCCTTGCGATCGACACCGGCGAGGAGCGCGACCTCGCTGCGCTCGACGAACACCGGTGGAACCTCCTCGACCCGGCATCTGTCGCCGGCGACCCGGGCACGTATCGACGCTTTCTCCGCGGCTCGAAAGCAGAGCTCGGTGTCGCGAAGAGCGGCTACGTCCTCTCACGCTGCGGTTGGTTCAGCGACAGGAGCGCCTGCTACCTCGCCGCAGGCCGGCCGGTGGTCGCCCAGGACACCGGCTGGTCCCGCCGCCTACCGACCGGCGAGGGACTGTTCGCCTACTCGACGGTCGACGACGCGCTCGGCGCGATCGAGACAATTCGGGCCGATTATCGGCGGCACGGGCGCAGAGCGCGCGAGCTCGCCGAAGAGCTGTTCGACTCCGACCGCGTTCTCACGCGACTTCTCGAGGCAGTCGCGTGACGGCGGCCGAGCTCACGCGCGTGCTCGGTCGGCAGGTGACGACGGTCGAGCGCAGCCCGTCGCCGTACCGGACGAGCTTTCCGCTCGAGGAGCTCCGGGTCGAGCTCGCGGACGGGACGAGGCTCCAGCTCGTGCGCAAGGATCTCCGCCGAAGCGCACTTGGCGCGATCGCCCACCGCGTGAAGCCCGAGTTCCTCCACGATCCAGGACGGGAGATCGAGGCGTACCGGCTGCTCGCCGGCCGGCGGCTCGGCACACCCGCCTACTACGGAGCAGGGCGAGGCTGGATCCTGCTCGAGAAAGTGCCGGGGGTAGAGCTCGCCCAGGTCGGCGAGCTCGAAGCTTGGCGGCGCGCAGCGCGGTGGCTCGCCCGCCTGCACGCGACGTTCGCGGTGACGCCGCCGTCCTCTCGGCTCCTGCTCGACCACGACGCTGCCTACTACCGGCTCTGGCCGCAGCGCGCTGCCGCTCGAGCGCCGGAGGTCTCGTGGATCGCCGCCCGGTACGAGCCGGTGGTCGAGCGGCTCGTCGCGCTGCCGAAGACGCTGATCCACGGCGAGTTCTACGCCTCGAACATCCTCGTGGCAGGCGAGCGGGTGGCGCCCGTCGACTGGGAGATGGCAGCCGTCGGAGCCGGTCTCGTCGACCTCGCGGCGCTCGTTACCGGTTGGACCGGGGAGGAGCGGGCCGCGATCCTCGCCGCATACTCGGGCGTCGACGACTTGGCGCTGGCCGCCTGCCGGTTACATCTGGCCCTCCAGTGGCTCGGGTGGTCGGCTGACTGGACGCCTCCGCCGGCGCAGGCGTACGACTGGCTCGGCGAGGTCCGCGAAACGGCAGAACGGCTCGGGCTGTGACGGAGCGGCTGCTCATCGTCAATGCCGACGACTTCGGTCGCAGCACGTGCATCAACCGCGGGGTGATCGAAGCGCACGAACGCGGCATCGTCACGAGCGCGAGCTTGATGGTGCGCTGGCCCGCCTCGGAGGAGGCGGCGGCGTACGCACGGGCCAACACCGGGCTGTCGCTCGGTCTCCACTTCGACATCGGCGAGTGGGCATACCGCGAGGACGGCTGGGTCCAGCTCTACGGCGTCGAGGGCGATCTTCAGGCTGAGGTCGCTCGGCAATTGGCGCGGTTCCGCACGCTCGCGGGCCGCGATCCGACGCACCTCGACTCACATCAGCACGTGCATCGCGAAGAGCCGTTGCGCTCGATCATGCTCGGCCTCGCCCGGGAACTCCGAGTCCCGCTTCGCGAGTTCTCCGAGCAGGTGCGCTACTGCGGCGACTTCTTCGGGCAGGCGGCGAAGGGTCGACCCTATCCGGAGGGAATCACGGTCGACCGGCTGCTCCGCATCGTGGCCTCGCTTCGATCCGGCGTCACCGAGCTCGGGTGTCATCCCGGCCTGGACGGCGACCTCGAGTCGGGCTACCGCGACGAGCGTCCACGCGAGGTCGAGGCTCTCTGTGACCCACGCATCCCCATCACGCTCGGGAGCGAGCGCGTCGAGCTCCGCTCGTTCGCCTCGCTCCCGAACTGAGAGAATTCATCCCGGAGCGCGAACAAGATTCAACTCCTCGAGACGAGCAAGCACGGTGGTGGCCGACTCCATCGGTGTCGTGCCGCTCGTGTCGAGTCGCAGCTCTGGCGCACGCGGCTCCTCGTACGGCGCCGAGACGCCCGTGAAGTTTGCGAGCTCCCCCGCAAAGGCGCGCACGTAAAGGCCCTTCGGATCTCTGCGTGCACATTCCTCCAGCGGAGTCGCAACGTGCACTTCGACAAACGATGCGTGGATCTCGACGAGCGAGCGCGCATAGCGGCGACCCTCCTCGTAAGGAGAGATCGCCGATACGACGACTGCTACACCGGCACGCGAGAGCCGCGAGGCGACCCAGCCGATATGCGCGATGTTCGTGTCGCGGTCCCGCTTTGAGTAGCCGAGCCCTTTCGAGAAGTGGGTTCGCATGACGTCGCCGTCCAGCACATCGACGACGCAACCGCGATTCTCGAGCTGGGGCGCGACGATCTCGCCGATCGTCGTCTTGCCGGCCGCGGGGAGGCCGGTGAACCAGAGCACGAATCCGCACATCGGCCCCCCGACAGTAACGCAGGAAATCGGGGGCCAAGCCTCTACGTGCGCAAGGCGACTTCGAGCGCGGTGCCCGAGCCCGGCGTTGAGCGAAGTGTGAGCGTTCCGCCGATCGACGCAGCGCGCTCGCGCATGTTGCGCAGGCCCTGGCCGGCTCCGCCTTCGACCTGCTCGAACCCGGCACCGTCGTCGCGGATGAGCACGTATCGGTCGCCGACGCGCTCGCCGATTTGAACCCACGCGTGCATCGCGCCGGCGTGCTTGCGCACGTTCGCGAGGCCCTCCTGCACGATCCGGAACACCTCGATCTGCTCGTCGGGCCCGAGCACGATCGCCGAGTCGATTTCGAGCTCGACCTCGAGCGCGCCGTCGGCCGTCAAGAAGTCGACGTACCGGCGGAGGCCCGCGTCGAACGGCGAACGGCCTGCCGCCGACGACAGCGCGAGGATCGCGTAGCGCGCTTCCTGCTGAGCGGCGAGCGCAGCTGCCTTCAGCTGCGGAATCGTCACGGCCGGGTCGGCGCCCGCTTCCAGCATCGACGCATGCGTCGAGACCGCGAAGAGGTACTGCGCGAGGCCGTCGTGGATCTCGCGCGCGACGCGCGCTCGCTCCTCCGCCACCGCGCGACCGAACTCCGAGCCGCGAATCGCGCGCCAGATGCCGACCAGCAGCACGCCGTAGGCGAGCAGCCGCAGATAGTCGCCTTGCGACACATCGCCGGCGCGCACGAGCGGCGTGAACATGAAGTGCAGTGCCGCGAACAGCATCAGCGTCGAGCCGAGTGCGAGCCAGTAGTCGAGGTCCTCGCCCTTCAGGCGGAAGCGGTTGCTGAAGCCGACGACGGCGAGCAGGAACAACATCGCCTGCGCGGCGAGCGCGCCGTTCAGCGAGGCGGGCACCGTCCGGTCGAACGCCGGGTCGAGGTTCGGGAGCGCGACACCGAGCGAGCGCGAGAGGCCCCACACCGTGATCAGCGTCGCGACACAGATCACGAGCCCGTTGCCGAGGGATGCGCGGCGATGCTTTGCGCGGCCCCTGGCGAATGGCGCCGCCGCGATCAGGCCCCAGCCGATCATCCGGCCGATGATCGCGGCCCAGAGCTCGGTGTGGCTGCCGGCCGTGTGCGAGATCGCCGGGACGAGGGTGAAGAAGAGCCACGAGAGGGACGTCACCGAGAAGCCGCAACAAAGAAAGAGGTCGTAGCGGCGGCCCTCGACGGCGAACCTCGTGGCGGTCAGGATCGCCACGAGCGCGCCCGCGAGCATGAACAGCGTCGCGAGGACGATCTTCAGCTCGGGCAACGAATAGGGTGCCCGCAGCGTCGGGAAGCGGAGGAACAGGGCCAGGGTCGCGCCGAGCAGGCCAAAGAGGAGGACCTGGCCCCAGAGGAAACCTTCAAAGCGATCGTGCTGCATTTCCGGCCTTATCGGCAGAATCGAGCCAACGCATGACCGAACGGATCCTGATCGTCGACGACCACCCCCTGACCCGGGACGCCCTCGCCGGGCTTTTGGCCCAGAACGGCTTCGACGTCGTCGGCCAGGCAGGGAGCGGCGAGGAGGCGATCGCCAAGGCGGGCGAGCTTCAGCCCGACCTCGTGCTGCTCGATCTCTCGATGCCGGAGATGGACGGCCTGACCGCCCTGCCGCGCGTGCGCGAGGCGGCGCCCGAGGCCGAGGTGGTCGTCCTGACCGCGTCGGAGGACGAGCACAACCTGCTCGGCGCGATTCGCAGCGGCGCCGCCGGCTACCTGCTGAAGAGCGAGCCGCCCGAGCGGATCGTCGCGTTCCTCCGCGGCGTCGCCCAGGGCGAGGCGGCGCTCTCCGGCCCGATCGCGCGCCGGCTGCTCGACCAGGTGCGTGAGGGAGGCGGGCGGAGCATGATCGTCCCCGAGTCGATCGCGCAGGCGCTGAGCGCACGCGAGCTCGAGGTGCTGCTGCTCCTCGACCGCCACCTCGGCACCGATGAGATTGCAACGCGCCTCTTCATCTCGGAGCACACCGTGCGCTCGCACGTGAAGAGCCTGCTCGGGAAGCTCGGCGTCTCGTCGCGCCGCGAGGCGCTCGATCGCCTCGAGCGAGCACGCTCGTAACCTCACCCACGGTGGGGGAGTCGATTCCCCAATAGCGCGTGTCCAGCAGGACCCGCCGCCACCGATAGTGGTAGGGCGTTACCGAACAGCATCCTCCTTCCTTCTGCGGCACTCGGTCGGCTCCCTGAGCCGGCCGTTTGCGCGTTAAGGGCTGTTGAAGCCGCCGAGCGCGGCGCCCACGAGGTCGGGCAGCGTGCGCAGGTTGTATCCGCCTTCGAGCACCGCCGCGACGCGGGGAGCGAGCGTCGAGGCACGTCGCGCGAGCACGGCGAAGCCGTCCGCCGTGAGCTCCATGTTCGCGAGCGGATCCTCGACGTGCGCATCGAACCCCGCGGAGACGAGCACCAGTTCCGGCTCGAAGCGACGGACGCGGTCTTCCAGCGCCGACCACGCCTCGACATACCCCTCGTCGCCGGTGCCCGGCGGCAGCGGGATGTTCAAGAGCGTCTCGCCCTGCTCGTGGCGGCCGCCGGTTCCCGGGTACAGCGGCCACTGGTGGAGCGACGCAAAGAAGATGGTTGGGTCGCCGGCGACGATGTCCTGCGTGCCGTTCCCGTGGTGTACGTCCCAGTCGACGATCGCGACGCGGCCGATGCCGAGCTCGGCCTGCGCCCAGCGCGCCGCGATCGCGATGTTGTCGAAGAGGCAGAACCCCATCGCGCGGTCGTGCTCGGCGTGGTGGCCGGGCGGGCGCGAGAGTGCGAAGCCGCCGCGGCGCACCGCCTCGATCGCCGCGCCCACCGAGAGCAGCGCCGCCTCGTAGGTCGTCTCGGTGCAGAGCGTGTCGCCGTCGATCCAGCCGCGTGTCGTGCGCACCTGCTCGAGCAGTCGGCTCGTGTGGCAGCGGAGGATGTCGTCGTCGGTCGCGCTCGTGCACTCGACGAACGGGAAGCGCTCGTGCAGCACGGTCATCCGCTCCTGCGATTCCGGGTGGTTGCCCGTCGGATGCAGCTGCGCGAATGCGCTGTGGCTTACGAGCTCGATCTCGCGGATGCCTCCTTAACCGCCTCGAGGATCTCCGAGAGCGGGCGGTCCGTCTGCATGCGCCCGATGAGATAACAGAGGAGCGGTGCGTTCCGGCGGTCGTCGCTCTCGTGCGCGGCGATCCGCGCGATCTTCAGCAGCGCGTCGGCGTCTTCGCCGGAAAGCTGCTCGTCGCTCCCGACCGCTGCCGCGACACGCTTCAGCCAGTCGTCCATGGCGGAGCAGCATAATCGGCCGATGGTGCCACGCGCGATGTGGGGGAGGGCGCCGCTCGCGCTCGTTCGCCGGCCCGCTGTCTTCGCGGCTGTTGCGAGCGCCTCCTTGCTCGCTGCGCTTGCGGCCTCGTCGGGGCCTCTGGGCCGCGCTGGCATCGAGAGCGAGGCTCTGAAGGGCAAGCTCGCGGCGTTGACGCCTCTGGCGGCCGGACTGACCATCGAGCGAACAGGCACCTCGGGTGGGCAAACGGTCGAGGGGATTGCTCGAGCGGATCGTGCGCGGCGGGCTGCCGCCGCGCGGCTTGCTCGCGCGCTTCCCTCCACCGGGACGCCGGTCCTCACGAGCTCGACAGACGCAGCGCTCGGTGGAAAGGCATTCGAAGGCGGCATTCCAACCGTCGTGGTGCCGATGGCTCGGGATGGCGCGACCGATCACGTGCAGCGCGTTTCTGGCGCCGGCGCCGGAGCATGGGTTTCTTCGGCGCTCGCCCCAACGCCGGGGATCCGGCCGGGCGCGACTCTCTCGCTGGTGGTCGCGAGCTTCGATCCCGCCACCACCCCGCCGCTGAGGATCCCGATCGCGGCCGTATACCGGCAACTCGACGCCGATCTCGGCAATCCCTATTGGATCAACTTCGTCGCGCGGATCAGATCAGCGAACCCCGACAGCCCGGCGCCGCCCACGTTCGTGCTGATCGACCTGCCAACGGTGTACGCGGTTGCGCATGCAGTGTCGTTCGGCAGCGTCTCGAACGTCTATGAGCTCCCGGTCGATCCGAGGGCGATGACCCCGGCGGCCGCGAAGCAATCCGTCCGCGCATATGCCGCCGTCGGGCGGTCGTTGAACCGGCCGACCGAACTCGCGCGCGGGCTCGGGTGCTACGGCCGGCTCGGCCGGTGCCAGGTCAAGAGCTCGCTGATAGCCGCCGTCGTCCTCGCTGCTCGGAGTGCCGCGGCACTCACCCCGATCGTGGTCCTCCTGACCAGCCTCGCCGTCATCCTCGCGCTGGGTGCGGCGCTCGTCGCGGGGCTCTTCGGCGCGCGGCAACGTGCGGCCGAAGGACGTCTCTCCCTTTCGGCCGGCGAGTCCCGCCTCATCTTCGGGACGCGGTCAGCGCTCGAAGCCTGCGCGCCGGCGTCGGTTGGTGGGCTCATCGGTGTTCTCTCTGCGATCGAGCTGCTGCGCGTCTTCACGCCGAGTGGCACCGTGGATCGCAGCGTCGTTGTCCGCGCCCTCGCCACTGCAGCGGCCGCCGTGCTCCTCGCGATTGCCGCGGTTGCGAGCGGTGCGACGCTCGCACGCGGACGGCTAGGCGAGCGACGGCGGCGCCGGCTGATTCCGTACGTCTGGTGGGAGGTGCCCACGCTCCTTGGCGCGGCCGCGGGCTACGCGATCGTCGCTCGCGGCGGCGGTCTCGTCCGGAGTGGCGGCGCGAGCGGTTCCCATCCGCGCCTCGTCGTCTTCCTCGTTCCGCTGCTCGTCGCTGCGGGGATCACCGGCCTGGCAGCGCGCGCGGCGCGAATCGGGCTCTTGCGCAGCGTGGCGCCTCGGTCGACGGCGGGATTCCTCGCGACAAGGCGGCTCGCGGCTGCGCGCGCTCTTCCGCTCCTCCTGACCGTGACCGCAGCCGTCTCGGTGTGCGCGCTGTCGTTCGCCGAGATCCTCAGCACGTCGCTCCACTCGAACAGAGCCGAGAAGGCCTACGTTGCCAACGGCGCCGACGTGCAGGGATACATCGATACCGGCCAGACCCTTCCAGCGACGTTCCCGTATCCGCTGACGAAGGTGCTCGAGACATTCAACAGCGCGCGCCTGGATGACACTTCGAAGCAGGTCGAGGTCTTCGCGGTCGACGTGCCAAGCCTCCGACGCGTTCTCCGCTGGAGCTGGGCGGGCGATCCTCAGGCAGCGTTGCGTGCGTTGAGTGACTCACCCGCTCCCCTGCCCGCGATCGGGATCGGTACGGCGCTCGGCACCCATCGGCTTTTGATCGGGGGTGGGCAGCTGCCGTTGCACGTCGTTGCAACTCTGCCCGCCTTTCCCGGGATGGCCGCGAGCGAGCCGCTGCTCGTGATTCCCGCTGTGCGGCTGACCGACGCAGCACGAGCCGCATCGCTTTCCGACCCGCTCGACGGTGCGAGCGCGTACGTGTGGGCGAGAGGGTCGCCACCCGCTGTTGAGCGTGCGCTCGCACGCTCGTCCCTTGCGCCGCTGTATCTCACGTCTGTCGACGACTTCCTGAACCGCGACGAGTTGACGATCGGCGAGCGCGCCTACACCTTCTTGCGCGTGCTTGCGCTGGGGGCCGCGGTTCTCGCGCTCGCCGCGCTCCTCCTCTATCTGCGTGCTCGCTCACGTTCGCAGTTGCTCACAGCGGCCCTCATGTCGAGGATGGGAATCCACTCGTGTCAGCAGGCCGCTGCGGCTGCCGTCGAGGCCTCGGCGCTGATCGCGTTCGCTTCGATCCTCGGCATCGCATCGGCGCTCGCGACGGCCTCGCAGTTGATCAGTCGCGTCGATCCCCTCCCGGACTACCCGCCCGGGGTGGTCGCAGAGGTGCCGTGGACGCTGCTTGCCGCGTCGTGCGTGGCCGTCGTCCTCGTCGCCGGCGCGCTCGGAGCGCTGGCAGCGCTCACCGCCGGCGGCGACGTGGAGGAGGCGCTTCGTGTCGCGTGATCCGCTCGCCCACATCGAGTCCGTGTCGAAGACGTACACCACCGCGACAGGTGTGGTTGAGGCCCTTCGCGCCGTCGATGCGGCGGTCCCGCGCGCGGGGCTCACCGTGGTGACGGGCGTCTCGGGAAGCGGCAAGTCGACGCTTCTTCGCCTGCTCGCGGGACACGACACGCCGACGGCGGGCCGTCTTCTCGTCGGCGGCCGGGAGATCAACGCGATGGGAGACCGGGCGCTTCGCAGGTTCCGACGTGACGGCGTCGCGTACGTCGCCCAACGTGCCGCCGACAACTTCTTTGTCGAACTCACGCTCGCCGAGCACTTGCCCGACGGCGCGCCACTCGACGCGTTCGAAGCTCTCGGTCTCGACGGGCGTCTCGGTTCGCGCGCGGCCGAGCTCTCCGGCGGGGAACTGGCGCGGGCGGCCTTTGCCCTCGCGCTCGCGCGGGGTGTGTCGCTGATCGTCGTCGACGAGCCGACGGCCGAGCTCGACCGCGAGAGCGCGAGAGCGGTGATCGCAGCGTTGCGGGTCGCGACTTCACACGGTGCGACCTTCGTCGTCGCGACCCACGACCCTGAGGTCATGGCGATCGCCGACCATGTGATCGACCTTACGCAGCGAGTCGACCATCGGCCGGCTCGGCATGCACGGCGTTCCGGGCAGAACGGGAACGTCGTTCTCACGGCAACGGGATTGTTGAAGTCCTACGGCGGCGTCAATGCGGTCTGCGACGCGTCGATCGAAGTTCGCGCCGGACAGCTGGCGGTCATTGTCGGCCGGTCGGGCTCGGGAAAGTCGACTCTCATGATGCTGCTCGGCGGCTGGAGCGAGCCCGACGCGGGGACGATCGGCGGGCTGACGTCGCGTGCGTGGTCCGACTGCGCCTACGTCCCGCAGCGGTTCGGGCTGGTGCCCGAACTGACGGTGTCCGAGAACGTCGCGCTACCCGCGCGGCATTCGGCGAGAAGCGGCGAGGAGCTGCTCGCAGGGCTCGCGCTGGGCGACCTGCGAGGGCGTTACCCGGCCGAGATCTCGATCGGACAGCAGCAGCGCGTGGCCGTGGCGCGCGCACTCGTGCTGGGGTCGCGTCTCCTCCTGGTCGACGAGCCGACCTCGCACCAGGACCGGCAGTCGGCCGAGCTTGTCTGGTCGGCGCTGAGCGACGCGGCCGCCGCGGGAACCGCCTGCCTGGTGGCGACCCACGAGCCGGACGCGCGCGTGCGCGCGGATGTCGCGTGGGAAATCGAGGGAGGACGCGTCGTGCGCAGTTAAGCGCGCGCGGCGAGCTTCGTCGCGAGCCCGCCCAGGCCGAGCTCGTCCGCGTACGCGGCGGCGCGCGCCCAGTCGGGTGGCGTCGGCTTCAGCGCCGGCAGTGGCGCGTGTGCGTCCATGGTGGCGATGCTCTGATAGAGCAGCAGTTCGCCGGCCAGCTGCGGGAAGCGTCCGTCGGCGAGTGCTTGTGCGAGCGAGCCGTGCTGCTTCAGCACGTCGGCTGCTTTCTTGGGGCCGACGCCGGGCGCACCCGGGATCTTGTCCGAGGGGTCGCCGCGGAGCGCGATGAAGTCCGGCACCTGATGCGGCTCGACGCCGTAGCGCTCGCGCACCTCCGCCGGCCCGATGCGCGCGAGCTCCGAGACGCCCTTGACGGGCTGGAGGATCGACACCCGGTCGTCGACGAGCTGGTACGCGTCGCGGTCCGAGGTAGCGACGAGCACAGGCCCCGGCCACGTGCGCGCCGCAGCCGCGAGAAAGTCGTCCGCCTCGTAGCCGCCCGCCTTACCGATCTGGAACCCGAACGATTCGACGAGACCGGGGAGGAGCGCGAGCTGCTCGACGATCGAGTCCTCGAACTCGCGGCCCGACTGGTACGCGGGCAGCGCTTCGTGCCGGTAGGTCGGCGTCTCGAGCGAGTCCCATCCGACGAGCACCGACTCGGGCTGCTCGCTGTCCCACAACCGCAGGAGGAAGTTCGAGAAGCCGACCAGCGCGTTCAGCCGGATGCTTTTCGGCAGTCCGTGGTAGGCGCGGTGGGCGAGCGAGTCGCCGTCGATCGCGAGGAGCGTCCCGCTCACAGACTCTCTTCGAGCTTGTGGATCTCGTGCATCAGGCGGTCGGTTGCGGTGCGCGCGGCCTCGGTCAGCTCCTGGCCGCGCAGGTCGTCGATGTCGATCGGCGCGCCGTATTGCACGCGCCACGCGGCCAGGTGGCGGAGGCCGTCGGTGCCCTTGACGCCGGCGGGGATCAGCGGCACGCCGGCCTCGATCGCGATCCGGGCGGCGCCGGTGTGCGCGCCCGCCTCGTACTTCTTGCGCAGCCCCTTCTTCCGCCGCGTTCCCTCGGGGAACATCGCGATCACGTTGCCGTCGCGGGCGAGCTGGACGGCGGTCTCGATCGCCTCGCGGTCGGCCCGGCCGCGGTGCACCTTGAACGCGCCGGCCCCCGAGAGGATCAGCGAGAGGGGGAACCAGAAGAGCTCCGACTTCCCCATGAAGCGCAGAAACCGCCTCGGCCAGATCGCTAGCCCGAGCGCCCAGGGGTCGAGGTTCGACACATGACCTGCGGCTAGGACGTACCCACCCTCCCGGGGGAGGTTCTCGGTTCCTTTGGCGCGATAACGGAAGGCCAAGCGGAGGATCGGCCAGGAAACGGCGGCGATCGAGAAGTACAGCGGACTAGGCCGAGGGGGACGTGGCACCGCGGGCGAGTATCGCCGATCTGGCCCACGGCGCTATGGTGGCGCGCTAAATGGCAGCATCTACGGGCAAGAAGCTGGTGATCGTCGAGTCTCCTGCAAAGGCGAAGACGATCGCCGGGTACCTGGGCAAGGACTATGTGGTCGAGTCCTCGATCGGCCACATCCGCGATCTTCCGAACAACGCAGGCGAGATTCCTGCCAAGTACAAGGGTGAGGCCTGGGCCCGACTCGGCGTGGACGTCGACCACGACTTCGCGCCCCTGTATGTGGTCGACTCGCGGAAGAAGAAGGTCGTCGCCGACCTGAAGGCGAAGCTCAAGAACGCCGACGAGCTCCTGCTCGCGACGGACGAAGACCGCGAAGGTGAGGCGATCGCGTGGCATCTCCGCGAGGTGCTCGACCCGAAGGTGCCGGTCCGCCGCATGGTCTTCCACGAGATCACGAAGCCCGCGATCGAGAAGGCGCTCGGCGAGACCCGCGAGATCAACGACAACCTTGTGGACGCGCAGGAGACGCGCCGGATCCTCGATCGCCTCTACGGCTACGAGGTCTCGCCGGTGCTCTGGCGCAAGATCATGCAGGGGCTGTCCGCCGGTCGCGTGCAGTCCGTTGCAACGCGGCTCGTCGTCGAGCGCGAGCGCGAGCGGATGAAGTTCGTCGCCGCCGACTACTGGGACATCGTCGCGACGTATACCCCCGGAGACTTCACGGCGCGCCTCGCGTCCGTCGACGGCAAGCGCGTCGCGCAGGGCCGCGACTTCGAGCGCGACGGCACGTTGAAGACCGCCGACGCCGTGCAGGTGAACGAAGCCGACGCGCGTGCGCTCGCCGAGGCGCTCGAAGGCGCTGCGTTCCGTGTCTCTTCCGTCGAGGAGAAGCCGTACACCCGTCGCCCCGCCGCGCCGTTCATGACCTCGACGCTGCAGCAGGAGGCGAGCCGCAAGCTGCGCCTCTCCTCGCAGCAGACGATGCGCACCGCTCAGCGCCTCTACGAGAACGGTTACATCACCTACATGCGCACCGACTCGACGACGCTGTCGGAGTCGGCGCTGGCCGCAGCGCGCGACCAGGCGCGCGAGCTCTACGGCGCGGAGTTCGTTCCGGCCGAGCCGCGCCAGTACACGCGCAAGGTCAAGAACGCGCAGGAGGCGCACGAAGCGATCCGCCCCGCGGGCGACCGGTTCCGCACGCCCGATCAGGTGAAGAAGGAGCTGAGCACCGAGGAGTTCAACGTCTACGACCTGATCTGGAAGCGCACGGTCGCGTCGCAGATGGAGGACGTCCGCGGGCAGACCGTGTCGGTGCGTATCCAGGCCGACGCCTCCGACGGCCGCCGCACGGAGTTCGCGACCGCCGGCACCGTGATCACGTTCCGCGGCTTCCTGCTCGCCTACGAGGAAGGCCGCGACGACGCGTCCGACGACGCGGAGGAGAAGGTGCTGCCGGAGCTGCACGAGGGCGACGCGCTCAACGCGACGGCGCTCGAGCCAGAGGGACACTCGACCTCGCCGCCCGCGCGGTTCACCGAGGCCAGCCTCGTCAAGGCCCTCGAAGAGCGCGGCATCGGCCGCCCGTCGACGTACGCCGCGATCATGGGCACGATCCTCGACCGCGGCTACGTGCGGAAGCAGGGACAGGCGCTTGTGCCCGAGTTCCTCGCGTTCGCGGTCGTCGGCCTCCTCGAGCGCCACTTCCCGCAGCTCGTCGACTACGAGTTCACGGCGCGCATGGAGGACGACCTCGACGGGATCGCCTCCGGAGACGAGGCGCGCACCCACTGGCTGCAGCACTTCTACTTCGGCGAGGACGGCCACGCCGGGCTCAAGGAGCAGGTCGAGGGCCGGCTCGCCGAGATCGACGCGCGCGAGATCAACACGATCGAGCTGCCGGGCACCGACATCGTCGTGCGCGTCGGCAAGTACGGCCCGTACCTCGAGCGCGGCGAGGATCGCCAGACGCTCCCGCCGGACATCGCGCCCGACGAGCTGACCCCGGCGCGCGCCGAAGAGCTCCTCGCGCTGGGCAACCAGGAGCACGAGCTCGGCACCGACCCGGAGACCAGCCGGACGATCGCTTTGCGCTCGGGGCGGTACGGCCCCTACGTAACCGAGGTGGTCGAGGGTGACGAGAAACCGCGCACCGCGTCCCTCTTCAAGTCGATGACCCCGGAGACCGTGACCCTCGAGGAGGCCCTCCGCCTCCTGACCCTGCCGCGGGTCGTCGGCGAGGTCGACGGCGAGGAGGTGCTCGCCGCGAATGGGCGCTACGGCCCGTACGTGAAGCGTGGCAAGGAATCGCGATCACTCGAGACCGAGGAGCAGCTCTTCACAATCACCCTCGAGGAGGCGCTGGCCAAGCTGGCCGAGCCGCGCGCCCGGGGCCGCCAGGCCGCTCCACCGCTCAAGGAGCTGGGCGACGACCCCGTTAGCGGCAAGCCGATCGTCCTCAAGGAAGGCCGTTTTGGCCCCTACGTGACGGACGGCGAGACGAATGCGAGCCTGCGCGCCGGGGACTCGGTCGAGTCGATCACGCCGGAGCGCGCGGCCGAGCTGATCCAGGCTCGCCGGGAGGCGGGACCGGCGAAGAAGCCCGTAAAAAAGCGCGCAAGTAAGAGGAAGACGTAACAGACACTTCAACATTTCTCCCGCCGATGCGTCCATAATCAAGGCGTCCGGTAGGAATGGGCCCGCCTCCGCGCGCGTTCAAATGGACGCTACCTTGGTTGCATGGCAGGTAGAGCAGGGTTTGGATAGCGCTGTGCAGAACGAAAGGACATCGATTCCGAGTTGACTCAGAGCCAGCTGACCGAACTTCTTGAGACCGAGAGCGCCCGCTCCCTCATTGAGGCGGGTGAGGAGCGCGGCTGGGTCGAACCGGCCG
>JAOPYY010000145.1 GCA_025964395.1 Actinomycetes bacterium
AGAGCGGCACCCCGAGTGGCTACGTCCTCTTCAAGCCGGTCAAGGTCAAGACGACGACGGGCACCGGCAAGAAGAAGAAGACGAAGACGACGATCGTCTGGGTGAAGGCGGCGGGGCCGACCAACACGCTTCATCGCGACCCGCTCACCGGCAACGCGGGCCTGCTCGATGCAACCCGCGGCAAGGTGCCGAAGGGCGACAAGGTGCTCCCCGTGCCGCACAACACGGTCGTCGTCACCTGCTCTGCCAAGACGACAACCGTCTGTCCCGGCGACCCATATGGGCTGCCGCTTGGCAACCATGTCGACTACTACCTCTTCAAGCACGGCCCCTATCCGGGCGACCGCTACGGCCCGTACCCGAACCTGACGGGCAAGGAGCTCAACCTGTCCGGGACCCGGCAGGACTTCGACCCGAGCACCGGGGCACCCGTCGTGCTGATCCAGTTCAACGGGGCGGGCAACAAGGCGTTCGCCAACGTGTCGAAGAACGAGGCAGTCCGCGGCTCGATCAAAAAGGTGCCGCAGCATTTCGCGATCGTGCTCGACAACGAGATCCGCTCGTGGCCGCAGATCGACTACAACCTCTATCCGAACGGGATCAATCCCACCGGGACCGGCGCGCAGATCACCGGCATGGCGAGCCTGAAGGAAGCGCAGAACCTCGCGCTCGTCCTGCAGACCGGCGCACTGCCCGTGAAGTTCGTGCCCCTCGAGCGCTCGACCGTCTCTGCGACGCTCGGAAAGGACTCGCTCAGGCAGGCCTGGCTTGCGGCGATTGGCGGCCTGATCGCCGTTGCGCTGTTCTTGCTCCTCTTCTACCGCTTCCTCGGTCTCGTCGCGGTGATCGGCCTCGCGATCTACGGCGCGTTCATGTACGCCGCGATCCTGCTCTTCGGCGTCACGCTCACGCTGCCGGGCTTCGCCGGCCTGATCCTGACGATCGGCGTGGCCGCCGACGCAAACGTCGTCGTCTTCGAACGCATCAAGGAAGAAGTGCGCGCCGGCAAGTCGATGCGCGCCGCGATCGCCGCCGGTTACGCGAAGGGCTTCCACACGATCATCGACGCGAACGTCGTCACGGCGATCACCGCCTTGATCCTGTTCGCGGTCGCGACGGCCGGCGTCAAGGGCTTCGCGCTGATGCTGCTGATCGGCACCGTCGTCTCGCTGATCACCGCCGTCGCGGCGACGCGCGCAATGCTCGGCCTGCTCGCCGGCTTCAAGTGGTTCCAGAACCCGAGCTTTATGGGCGCGCACCATTCGCAGCGCGGCACGTTCCTGCAGATCGACTTCATGGCGCGCCGCAAGCTCTGGCTGGCGGTTTCCGGTGTCGTGATCGTCGTCAGCCTGGGTTCGCTCGTCACGCGCGGGCTGAACCTCGGCATCGACTTCAAGGGTGGCGTCCAGATCACGTTCAAGACGCCGGCCTACACCCCGATCGCGACCGTGCGGCAGCAGGCGGCAGCCATTGGGCAGAAGGACGCGATCGTGCAGGGCACCGGCAAGTCGCAGAACGCCGGCAACGACTACAAGAGCTTCCAGGTCCGGCTGAAGAAGTTGCCGACGACTGAGCAGAACCGGTTGACGCAGGCGCTCCAGAACAACGTGCAGGCGACTGCGTTCGGCACGAAGAGCGTCTCTTCGAGCTTCGGCCGCCAGATCGCGAAGTCGGCGATCATCGCGATCCTCTTCTCACTACTCGTGATCACGCTCTACATCGCGGTGCGCTTCAAGGGCCTCGCGTTCGCGGTGCCGGTGATCATCGCGCTGCTGCATGACCTCCTGATCACCGTCGGCGTGTATTCGCTCACGGGACGTGAAGTCACGGAGGCGACCGTTGCAGCGGTCTTGACGGTGCTCGGGTACTCGATCTACGACACGATCATCATCTTCGACCGCATCCGGGAGAACATTCCGATCATGCGGCGCGCGTCGTTCGCGACGATCGTCAACGTCTCGCTGTGGGAGACGATCCGCCGCTCACTGGCGACGACGTTCATCACGTTGCTCCCGGTCGGCGCGCTGTTCTTCTTCGGCGGCTCGACGCTCAAGGACTTCGCGTTCGCACTGCTCGTCGGCGTCACGTCGGGTGCGTACTCGTCGATCTTCATCGCGGCGCCGCTCCTTGCCTGGTGGAAGGAGCGCGAGCCGGAGTACCACCGCCGCAAGGAAAGCACATCGACCGAGGGCTCAATGAGCGCCCGCGTGCTCGCCGAGGCCGAGAAGGCAGCGTCGGAAGAGCCGACGCCCGAGACGCCGCTCGACGTCCTCGAGGACGCGCTGACCGACGGCGACTCCGAGGCGAAGAAGGAGCGGCGCCGCCAGCGGCGGAAGTCGCGTCCTCATGGCAGAGCCCGGTAACAGTGACTCCTACGAGCGGCTGATCGCGGCCCTCGGACCGCGGCTCGACGAACTGCGGTCGCTCGCCGACGACTTCACGTCCCGCTGGCGGGGCGACGCGGTGCGGGTGGGGGAGAGCTCGCGGCGCCGCATTCAGGACGTCGCGCGCGAGCTTGGGCTCGTCACGCGTGAGGAATGGGAGGAGCTGGAGCTGCGGGTCGCGCAGCTCGAGCATCGCCTGCGCCTGCTCGAACCCGGCGATTAGCAGCACTGTCCGTTTAGCTTGCTACCCTGGTTTCTACGGAATGCGGATGAGCCGCGTTCCCGTGAGATCGCGTCTCCTCTACCGGACACACGATCTCGATGTCCGAAGGAGTTGAGACAAGTTGACTGATTTTCGTTCCCTCGGGGTTTCCGAGGCCGTGAGCAATGGCCTGGCCGTGCGCGGCATCGAATCCCCGTTCCAGATCCAGGCGCTCGTGATCCCCGAAGCGCTGAACGGCGGCGACATCCTTGCGAAGAGCCCGACGGGCTCCGGCAAGACGCTCGCGTTCGCGATTCCGATCGTCGAGCGGCTGAACACGGATGACCGTCCGGCGGCGCTCGTGCTCGTCCCGACCCGCGAGCTCTGCTCGCAGGTAACGGAGGAGTTCGGCCTGATCGCGGGCGACCGCGTCAAGGTCGCATCCGTTTACGGCGGAGTCCCGCTGAAGGCGCAGGCAGACGAGGCGAAGAAGGCGCATGTGATCGTCGCGACGCCGGGCCGCTTGCAGGATCTCGTCGACCGCAAGCTGATCTCGCTTTCGTCGGTGAAGGTCCTCGTGCTCGACGAAGCCGACCGGATGCTCGACATGGGCTTCAAGCCGCAGGTCGATCGTCTGTTGCGCGCGCTGAGCGACGACCGCCAGACGATGTTCTTCTCGGCGACGCTCGACGGCGAGGTCGGCGAGCTCGCCCGCCGTTACACCCATTTCCCCGCCCGGTTCGAGGGCGAGCTTCCGTCCGAGCGCCGGAGCGGCGAGATCGACCATCGCTTCGTCGCGGTCACGCCCGAGAACAAGGTCTCGACGCTGATCGACCTGCTAAAGCATGAGGAGACCGGCCTCGCGCTCGTCTTCGTTCGCACGAAGGCCGGTGCAGACCGCCTCGTCGAGAAGCTGCTTCGTCACGACGTCGATGCGGCCGCGATCCACGGCGACAAGGGGCAGGCGCAGCGTGAGAAGGCGCTGGAGCGTTTCGACAACGGCAAGGTGAAGACGCTCGTCGCCACCGATGTCGCCGCCCGCGGGCTCGACGTGGACGACATCACGCACGTGATCAACTTCGATCCGCCGGAGGAGCCCGACGTCTATACGCACCGTGTCGGCCGCACCGGTCGCGCGGGTCGCGGTGGCGTCGGCATCACGCTTGTCCTGCCGGATCAGCAGGCCGACGTCTCTCGTGTCGCGCGCCTGCAGGGTCACGTGGAGAAGTTCCAGGAGACCGGCATGCAGGTCGCGAAGCCGCGCGTCGTCTACACGTCGCGACGCCGCGGCGGCCGCTCGAAGTGGTAGAGGGCGAGCGGCTCACTGCGAAGCAGGCCGATGCGCTGCGCGAGGAGCTCGAGCATCTCGAGGGCCCGCGGCGCGTCGAGGTGATCGCCGCGATCAAGACCGCGCGCGAGTTCGGCGACCTCTCGGAGAACTTCGAGTACCACGCGGCGAAGAACGAGCAGGGCCTGCTCGAGGCGCGCATCCGCACACTGCGGGCGCGGCTCGAAGGTGCGGAGATCGTCGCCGACGCAGGCACCGACAAGGTCGGCGTCGGCTCGGTCGTCGACATCGAGGGTGACAGCGGCCAGGCGATGACGGTTGAAGTGAGCGCTGTCGGCGGTGCCGGCACCGTTTCGCCGACGTCACCGCTCGGCGCGGCGCTGATCGGTAAGAAGGTCGGCGAGACCGTCGAGGTCCAGGCACCCAAGGGCGCCTGGACCGCGACGATCAAGAAGATCAGTTAGTTAGTTAGAGGCCGACGGTCGCTTCGGCGCGCGCGGCGGTGCTCGGCGCTCCGACCGAGTCGAGCCAGCTCGCCACCGACTCGGCGACTTCTTCCCAGCCCTTGCCTGCCATCAGCAGATGCGGCCGGTCGAACTCGACGTAGTCGGTCCGCGCGGTCCCCTGTTTGTACTTTTTGTAGATCGACCGGGACAGCGCCGCCGGAACGGTGAGGTCCTTCGAGCCGCCGGTGACCAACAGCGGAGCACGCGACGGGTTCTTGAAGTTGACCGTCGCCTCCGATTCCGGCTTGAAGTTCGCGGTTCCCGCCTGGAAGAGGATCCGGCCGGTCTCCGGCACCGCGTAGCGCTCGTACGCGTTCTTCGCATCCTCCGGAGACCAGTTGGTGACGAAACCCCGTGTGAACTGCTTCAGCGACAGCTCGATGATCCCGCCCCACTTGGACGGATGGAGGAGCACGGGTGCGGCCGAGACGAGCGCCGCCGGTGGCAAGTTGAGGATCCCCTTCGGAGGGCCGGGATCCATCGCGACGCCGGCCGCGCCCAGTCCGCGGTCGAGCAGGATCTGCGTGAACAGGCCTCCGAACGAGTGACCGATGATGAACGGCGGCTCGGGCAGTTGCCGGATGAACGCGTCGTGGTGATCGACGATCTCCTTGATGCCCAAGCCGGCCAGCTTGCTCGGGTCCCTGCGCTGCGCCTCGACCCCGTCGGCTTTGCGCGGCCACTCCGGCAGGAACACTTCATGGCCTCTGGCCCTGAAGAACTGCTCGAAGTTCTCCCAGCTGCGCGGTGTGAGCCACGCGCCGTGGATGAGAACGATCGGCTTGGCCATATCTTCCCCCTAACGTTGGTACCTCTGAGCCTACGCCCCGGGCGCAGGATGGGGAAGCGGCTTGCGTGCAACACTTTGCTCGTGGCGACGCGCCCCAAGCAGCGCAACCTCGGCCGGCTGAGCGAGATCGCCCAGGTCGCGGTTCGGCACGGCTTCGGCTACGCGATCGACGGCCGCAAGGGTGGCGACCCCGAGACGGGGCAAACAGCGCGCGGCCGGCACCTGCGCGAGATGCTCGACGAGCTCGGGCCGACGTTCGTCAAGTTCGGCCAGCTGCTCTCGACGCGACCCGACATCGTGCCGCCGGACATCATCGCCGAGCTCCGCAGCCTGCAGGACGACGTGCGCCCGTTCCCGTTCGCCGACGTCGAGAAGACGATCCGCGAAGAGCTCGGCCAGCCGATTGAGCGGCTGTTCACCGCGTTCGACGAGAAGCCGCTCGCTGCGGCGTCGATCGGGCAGGTGCATCGCGCGACGCTCCCGAACGGCCGTCTCGTCGCCGTCAAGGTGCAGCGTCCGAACGCACCGCGGCAGATCGAGGCCGACCTGGCGTTGATGTACCAGGCGGCGAAGCTCGCGAAGGAGCGCATCCGCGCGCTCGACTTCATCGACACGAACGAGATCGTCGACGAGTTCTCGCGTTCGATCCGGCAAGAGCTGGACTATCGCCTCGAAGCGCGCAATGCGGACGGCTTCCACAAGAACTTCGCCGGCCACCCGCACGTCTCGGTTCCGCGCGTCTACTGGACGTACACGCGGTCGAAGGTGCTCACGCTCGAGTATCTCGACGGCGTCCAGCTCGCCGATCTCGAGCTCGACCAGTGGTCGCTCGACCAACGCCGCCGGCTTGCGTACCTGATCGCCGAGACCTGGATGACGATGATCTTCCGCCAGGGCTTCTTCCACGCGGATCCGCACCCGGCGAACATCCTCGTGCTCTCGCCCGAGCGGATCGGGCTCGTGGACTTCGGTCTGACCGGCAAGCTCACCGACGACGACATGTCGAAGCTGACGCGGCTCTTCATCGACGCCGCGTCGGAGAACATCGAGGCGCTGCCGAAGCGTCTCTCCGATCTCGGCGTGCGCTACCCGAAGGAGCGCGAGGAGCAGTTTGTCTCCGAGTTGCGCGAGCGGTACTACCGCTACTACGGCGCGAGCATCCAGGAGATCGATCCGATCCAGGTGATCCGCGAGGCGTTTGGGCTCATCTACACGATGAACTTGCGGCTGCCGACGCGGTTTGTGATGCTCGACAAGGCGATTGCGACGCTCGGCTCCGTCGGCGTCGAGCTCTATCCCGACTTCAACGTCTTCGAGATCGCGAAGCCGTACGCGCGCGATCTGATGATCGAGCGCTTCACACCACGGCGCATCGCGTCGCGCGCGCGCCGCGAGGGGTGGAAGCTGACGCAGATGGCGGCCGACCTGCCGTACCAGGTGCACGAGACGCTCGAACAGGTGCGCGACGGGCAGATCGAAGTCGGCTTCGTGCACAAGGGCCTCGACGAGTTCATGGCGAAGCTCGACCTGCTGTTCAACCGGCTTGTGATCGCGCTCATCGTCGTCGGCGGGCTGATCGGATCGAGCCTGATCGGCATCTTCGCCAAGGGCGGCCCGCACGTGCTCGGGCTGCACATCGTGTCCGTCTTCGGGTTCGGGCTGTCCACGGTGCTCGGCGTGTGGCTTCTCTGGGGCGTGCTGCGCTCCGGCCGCCTCTAGCTGTCGGCGAGCGCGAGCAGCTTCTCGACCGTGCGCCAGTTGCGCGCCGTGCTCTTGTCGCCGAGCGCCTTGGTCGCGAGCACCTTCGCGAGCGGGGAGGTGCCGATGCCTCCGGGCGCCCACACGTAGACCTCGCGCCCTCGCACGTGGAACGTCTCGGGCGCGAAGTCGGCCGGATCGAGGTCGGTCGACGCCTCGGCGGCGCAGAACACGACCAGGTGCTTCGCCGGATCGGTCGCAATGTCGCGGAGCGGGTTCGCCTGCACGATGTCGGCGAGCTCGTCCCGCGAACGGAGCACGACCGGCACCTCGAAGCCGAAGGCCTTTGCGATCGCCGCCTCAAGGTGCTTCTCCGACCTGCTCGGACCGCTGAAGACGGCGTTGCCGCTGTTCACGTAGGTGCGCGCGTCGCGGTAGCCGAGTTCTTCGAGCAGCGCGCGCAGCCGGGCCATCTCGACCCGTTTGTTCCCGCCGACGTTGACGCCGCGGAGGAGGGCAATCTGACGGGGCACGAAGCGGATTCTGCAGATGCAGCTGTGACTTAAGAAAGGATCTGCTTAAATAGGTCCATGGAAACCGCACTCCGCGCCCTGAGCGACCCCGGCCGACGCCGGATCCTGACGCTGGTCCGCGACGAGGAGCACTCGGCCGGGGAGATCGCCGCCGAGTTCACGGTCAGCTGGCCGGCTGTCTCGCAGCATCTGCGCGTTCTCAAGGAAGCGGGGCTCGTGACCGAGCGGCGCGAGGGGACGCGGCGGCTCTACCGCGCGCGGCCCGAAGGCCTCGATGACGTGCGCGCGTTCCTCGACGAATTCTGGGACGACAAACTCAAACGCTTGAAGCGGGAGGTCGAACGTGGGTGAGCTGTTGAAGGAGATCTGGATCGACGCGGCGCCGGAGAAGGTGTTCCCGTACCTCGTCGAGCCAGAGCTGTTGACGACGTGGATCGGGGAGGAGTCGTGGAACGAGCCGCGGCCCGGCGGGCTCTTTCGCCTGAAGTTCGACAGCGAGAACGTCACGCGCGGCGAATTCGTCGAGGTCGACCCGCCGCGGCGCGTCGTCTACACCTGGGGCAGCGAGCAACGTGAGTCCCTACCGGTGGGCTCGACGACGGTCGCGTTCGACCTCGAGCCGGAGAACGGCGGCACGCGCGTGCGCCTGCGGCACAGCGACCTCCCGACCGAGAACGAGGTCGAGCAGCACACCAAGGGCTGGGATCACTTCCTGCCGCTGCTCGCGCAGGTAGCGGCGTGACCGCGGAGCGAGCGTTCGCGAGCGTCGTCGCGTCGCTGGTGGTCGAGCCGGGAGTGACGGTCGGGAGGGCGTTCCACAATCCGGGGCTGAAGATCGGGGCGAAGCTGTTCGCGATGCTCCACCGCGACGGGCTCGTCGTGAAGCTGCCCGAGGCGCGCTGCCGCGAGCTGCTTGCGAGCGGTGCGGTGGCGCCGTTCGACCGTGGTCAGGGAACGCCGATGCGCGAGTGGGTGACGGTCACGCAGCCCGATACGCACCGGTGGGTGTCGTACGCACGAGAAGCACTGTCATTCGGAAGGGAGATCGCGGCATGAACTGGCCGAACGAATCGGAGGAATACCGGAGCGCTCGTGACGAGCTGCTGCAGGCGGAGATCGCGCTTCGCCGGCAGGAGGAAGCGGTGGCGGCGCAGCGCCGCGCACTCCCGCTCGGCGGCGCGGTGCCGGAGAACTACGTCTTCGACGGCGTCGACGGGCCGGTCAGCATGTCGGAGCTGTTCGGCGACAAAGACACGCTCTACCTCTACAACTTCATGTACCGCCCGGGCGAGAAGGGCCTGGCGCTCGAGGGGCCGTGTCCGGCGTGCACCTCGATCATCGACGCGGTCGACGGCACTGCGCGCCATCTCACGCAGGCGATCTCATTCGCGGTCATCGCCAAGGTGCCGATCGAGCGCTTCCGCGCGTGGGGTGATGAACGCGGCTGGCGGTTCGCGCGCCTCCTCTCGTCCGCGAACAACACGTACAACCGCGACTACCTCGCCGAGAACGAGGACGAAATGCAGCGGCCGGTTGCCTCCGTGTTCACGAAGCGGGGCGACGCGATCCATCACTTCTGGAGCTCCGAGCTGATGTCGGCTCCGTCCGAGCCCGGCCAGCAGCCGCGCCACGTCGACTACAAGTGGCCGTTCTGGACGATGCAGGACCGCACGCCGGGCGGCCGCGGCGAGTGGGAACCAAAGCTCGCGTACTGACATGGTCTGGATGCCCTTGCTCATGCTCCCGTCGGCGCTCTGGTACCGGCGGAGCCCGACGTTCGCTGCTCCGTACCTCGCGGTGTGGCTCGTCCTCGCGCTGCTTGCCTTGCGCGTCCCGTGGATGTCCTTCGGCGCATACGCGACGCTCGCCGGTGGGCTGTACGAGCTGACGCCGGTGAAGCGGTACTTCCTCGAGCGCTGCCGTGCGACACAAGGACTGCGGCACGGGCTCGACTGCGCCGGCAGCTCGGCCGGGCTGATGGTCGCGTTCTTCGGGCTCGGGCTGATGAGCGTCGGGTGGATGGCGGCGGTCGCAGCGGTCGTGTTCGCCGAGAAGGTGGCGCCGTTCGGGCAGCGGCTCGTGCTCCCGGCCGGGGTCGCGTTGATGATCGCGGGGTTGATCTATCTAGCGTAGAGATATATCGTGCGGATAGATGAAGCCGACAGCGGTCACCTGGGCGGTACTGGGCCTGCTCGCGCATGGGCCACGGAGCGGGTACGACATCAAGCGCGTGGTCGACCGTTCGATCCGCCATTTCTGGGCTGCGAGCTACGGGCAGATCTATCCGGAGCTGAAGCGTCTCGAGGAGGCCGGCTGGATCGTCGGCACGGACGCGGACCGGGGTGGACGCTCTCGGCGCGTCTATCGCATCGCCGCGGCGGGGCGCCGCCGGCTCGACGGGTGGCTGCACGGCTACGAGACGCGCATCGAGCTGCGCGACGAATCGCTGCTGCGCCTCTTCTTCGCGGACGTGCTGCCGCCCGACGAGGCGCTCGGCCTCCTGGCCGCGCGGCGCGAGGGGTATCGGATGATGCTCGCGTACTTGCGCAGCCTTGACGACGGCCAGGGCGAGGATCCGCCGTTCGTCGATCTTGTCTACCGCTGGGGCCTCGACTACTGCGAGTGGGGGATCGAATGGTGCGACCGGCAGGAACGCCGCTTGCGCCGGGCCGCCTAGATGACCTCCCGGAGCCGACCTGGGGGTCGATGCTCGGACGCGGCTTGCCGCAGTTCATGGGCGAGGCCGTCGCGCCGGTGCTCGTCTTCTTCGCGGTGTGGAAGGCCGCCGGGCTCGGCCCGGCGATCGCGGCCTCGACCGTCGTCTACCTCGCGCTCGCCGTGCTGTTGCTGCGGCGCGGACGTGACATTGCGCTGATCGTGATCGGCGCGGTGTTCGTCGTCATTCAGGCGATCGTCGGGCTCGCATCGCACAGCGCAACGGTGTACCTCGCGCAGCCGGTGGTCCTGAGCGCGCTGTGGTCGGTCGCCTACTTCGCCTCGGTCGCGATCGGCCGGCCGCTGATCGGCGTGTTCGCGAACGCGTGGTATCCGTTCCCGCCGTGGTTCCGCGCCACCGCGCCATACAAGCGCGAGTTCGGCCTGCAATCGATCGTGTGGGGCGTCTACTGCCTCGCGCGCGCGGCGCTGCGGCTCTTCGTGCTCTTGCACTCGGGCATCGGCGGGTTCGTCGTGATCTCGCTCCTTACCGGTTTCCCGTTCTTCTTCGCGCTGGTGTTCTGGGGGATCTGGCACGCGCGCCGGGTGTTCTCGCGCCTCGAGTCCGTTACAGCCGGCGCTCCGGCGCCGTGAGCCCGCTCGGCTCGGCGTCTCCGGTGTTGACCGTTCCCTGCGGCTCGATCAGGAGGATCTCCGCACCGTCGTCGGCGCGCGGGCAGTGCTCGACCCCGCGGGGCACGACGTAGAGCTCGCCGGCCCCGAGCACGACGTCGCGGTCGCGGAGCTGAATCGTCAGGCGGCCCTTGAGGACGAGGAAGAAGTCATCCGTGTCGGGATGCGTGTGCCAGACGAACTCGCCCTTTGTCTTCGCGACCATCAGCTTGTAATCGTTCATCGTTCCGACGATGCGTGGCTGAAAAGGCTCGTCGAAGGACGCGAGCGCGTCGGCGAGATTGACCTTGTCGTCCATGGCTCGAGCCTAGCGACGTGGCCGTCTCGGCCGACTGAGGATCGATCGGCGCAGAATCGTGCGAATGGACGACTGGCCGCCGCGTTTACGCCGGTCTAGCGTCGCGTCATGGCCGCAGCACTGCTTCTAGCCGACGCCGAGCCCGAGACGCGCGGGTTCCTCGAGCGCCACCTCCCGAGTGACGGTTTCGAGCTCGTACCGGCGCACGGCCGCTTCGATCTCGTGCTCGCCGGCGACATCGACGGCGTCGACCGCTGGCTTCCGCGCGCGCCGGTGATCGTGCTCGGCCGCGAGGAGGCTGACACGGTCGATTGCATCCATGCGTTCCGTCGCGGGTGCGACGACTACGTGACGCGGCCGTTCGAGTACCAGGAACTCGTCGAACGAATCCGCGCGGTGCTCCGCCGTGCAGCACCGCGCACCGGAGAGGTGATCGAGGCGCCGCCGGTGCGCATCGACACACGCACGCGCGACGTGCGAGTCAACGGCCGGCGGATGCAGCTCGCGCAGAAGGAGTACGAGTTGCTGCTCCGCCTCGCCCGCGAGCCCGAGCGCGTGTTCACCAAGGCGGAGCTGCTGCACGACGTCTGGGGGTTCCTGACGATCGGCCGGACGAGGACGCTGGATTCGCACG
>JAOPYY010000159.1 GCA_025964395.1 Actinomycetes bacterium
GTGTTCATCGCCCGCGAGGACTACTGGAACAAGCGCTTCCAGGAGGCCGGCGTGCCGATCATCGGCGACGACATCAAGTCCCAGGTCGGCGCAACGATCACGCACCGCGTGCTCACCTCACTCTTCCGTGAGCGCGGCGTGCACCTCGACAAGACGATGCAGCTGAACGTCGGCGGCAACTCGGACTTCCTCAACATGCTCGAGCGCGACCGCCTCGAGTCGAAGAAGATCTCGAAGACGAATGCCGTCACGTCGATGCTCGACTACGACATGGGCGCGAAGAACGTGCACGTCGGCCCGTCCGACTACGTGCCGTGGCTGACCGACCGCAAGTGGGCGTACATCCGCCTCGAGGGGTCGAGCTTCGGCGACGTGCCGTTGAACGTCGAGCTCAAGCTCGAGGTGTGGGACTCGCCAAACTCGGCCGGCATCGTGATCGATGCCGTCCGGCTCGCGAAGCTCGCGCTGAACAACGGGATCGCCGGGTCGCTCGAGGGCCCGAGCTCCTACCTGATGAAGTCGCCGCCGCGGCAGATCCAGGACGACGACGCCGCAGAGCTCGTCGAGGAGTTCATCGAGCGTAATCGCCGCGAGGTCTCCTCGCCGGCGCCCGCGCAGGTCTAGAAAACCGGTCGTCTCCTGGAACGTCGAGAGCCGCGCGAGCGGCTCTCGGCGTTTCGTAGACTCCCCCGTCGTTCGAGACAGGGGGACATCAAATGAAGGCATCACACCCGCGCATCGCCGGGGCTTTTCTCATCGCGGTCGGGGTGGCTGCGATCGTCGTCGCCGCCGCGTTCGCCAAGGGTCCGCCCACGAAAGAAGGACCGAAGCCGAACGGGCACGCAGTCGATCACGTCTTCGTGATCATGCTCGAGAACCACTCGTACTCGAGCGTGATCGACGACGCGAACGCGCCGTTCATCACGTCGCTCGCCCACAAGTACGCGCTGGCGCAGAACTACTACGGCGTGACGCATCCGAGCGAGCCGAACTACGTCGCGGCGATCTCGGGCTCCAACTGGGGCGTCAACGACGACCAGCCTACGAACGCCTACGACCATCTGAACATCGTCGACCAGCTCGAGCAGCACCATCTGAGCTGGGCCGCCTACATGGAGTCGATGCCGTCGGCCGGTTTTACCGGCGCACAGTCTCCGTCCAACGCGGCGCTCTACGTCAACAAGCACAACCCGTTCGTGCTGATGAACGACATCAGCTCGAACGCAAAGCGCATGGCGCTGATCAAGCCCTACACGAGCTTCGCCACCGAGATGAAGGCGAAGACGCTGCCGAACTTCGTGTGGATCTCGCCGAACCAGTGTCACGACATGCACGGCGGCGTCTACACGGCGGTCGCCTCCGACGGCAGCGACGGAACGCCCTGCCCGTACGGCTCGGCGAAGGACGACGCGAACGATGCCGCGTTGAAGCAGAAGGCCGATGCCTTCGTGAAGGGCGCGGTCGACACGATCACGGGGACGACGGCGTGGAAGACCGGCCGGACCGCGATCTTCATCGTCACCGACGAGAACGACTTCACCGGCAACGCGGCCACCGACGGCTGGGAGTCCGCGGACGGCTGCTGCGACTCTCCGAACCTCGGCAAGGGCACGCCGTTCCTCGGCTCGAATGGCCAGCCCGACGGTCACGTCTGGCAGGGAGGCGTCTACGGGGGCGGGAAGATCCCCGCAATCGTGATGACCTCGAAGGGCAAAACGGCCTACACCAGCCAGAAGCCCTACAACCATTACTCGCTGCTCTCGACGCTCGAGTGGAACTGGAACCTCCCGACCATCGGCTACGCCTCGGACACGATGCAGGTGCACCCGATGACCGAGTTCCTGACGAAGTAGCGCTTCGCCTCGGGGCCGGGCGAACGCCCGGCCCCGAGTACCCTTGCTGGGATGCGTATCTGCCTCGTGACGCCGTTTGCGTGGTCTCAGCCGCACGACGTCAACGAGCACGTCGCGGGAGTTGCAGGCGGATTGCGTGCGCTTGGTCACGAAGTGACGGTGATCGCGCCCTCAACCCGGGCCGCCGACCTGCTCGCTGGACGCCGGGCGTTGCTGCGAGGCGAGCAGGCCGATGTGATCGCGGTCGGGCCGGCGATCCCCGTCTCGCGCCGCTCCCAGCTCGGCGTTCCGGTCGGCGTGCAGGCGAACCTCCGCCAGGCCCTCGCGCAGGGCTCGTTCGACGTGGTGCACGGCTTCGAGCCGGGGCTGCCGTCGCTCTCCTACCTCGCGCTGCGCGACACCGACGCGCTCGCGGTCGCCACCTTCGTCTCGGCGAACCGGCTCGGGTATCCGCCCGCTCGCTCCCAGCGCGAGAAGCTGTTAGGGCGGCTCGATGCGCTGATCGCGCTCTCCGAGACGATGCGGGCGGCGGCCGAGGAGCGCTTCCCGGGCGACTACCGCGTCCTCTCCCCCGGTGTCGACACCGGCGTCTTCTTTCCCGCTGCGAAGCAGAAGCGCATCGTCGTCGAGCTGCGGCCGAACGAGCGTGAGGTCGCGCGCGGCGTGCTGCACGCGGTGCGGGAGCTGCCCGAGTGGGAAGTCGTGCTGCTCAGGACGCGCGCCCTGATCGGCCGGCCCGTGATCCCGCGCGATCTCGCCCCGCGCGTCCACCTGCGCACCGCGAAGGACGCCGCGTCGCGGGCCGCGCTGCTGAACGAGGCCGCGATCTTCGTCCCGGGAGTCGAAGGCCTGCGCCGCGTGACCCTCGAGGCGGCCGCCGCGGGCTGCGCGATCGCCCGGCCGCGCGGCGTGGAGACCCAGCCGGAACTCGCCGCGGCAGCGGCAGCCCGGCTCGCCGAGGACGAGGAGCTCCGCGAGCGCGAAGCGGCCGCCGCGCGGGCCGACGCCGAGGCGCAGACGTTCGACCACGTTGCCCGTGAGCTCGAGGCCGTCTACAACGCCCTCGGCACGCGGCGCCGCAGGGGCCGCCAGGCAGAGCCGCTTGCGGATCGGCCCTGGATCATCGCCGACCTGCACATGCACACCTCGTGGTCGCACGACTGCAGCATCGACGCGGCCGAGCTCGTCGACCATGCCGAAGCCGAGGGGCTCGGCGCGATCGCCGTCACCGACCACAACGTCTTCGGCGGCGCACTCGAGACGGTCGACTACGCGCGCAGCCGCGACCTGATCGTCATCCCCGGCGAGGAGGTGAAGACGGACAACCAGGGCGAGGTGATCGGCCTGTTCCTCGAGCGTGAGATCCCACGCGGGCTCAGCTTCGGCGACACGATCGCCGCGATCCGCGAGCAGGGCGGCCTCGTCTACGTCCCTCACCCTTTCGACCGGCTGCACGCGATCCCCGACCCGCGGACGCTCCATCGCCACCTGGCGGACATCGACGTGCTCGAGGTCTACAACGCGCGGCTGCTGTTCGAGGCCCACAACGACGAGGCGCTCCGCTTCGCCCGGAAGTACAACCTGACCATGGGGGCAGGCTCCGACGCCCACGTCCTCCAGGGGGTCGGCACCGGGGCGCTCCGGATGCGCGCCTTCCAGGATCCGGAGGAGTTCCTCATCTCGCTGCGCACCGCCGAAGTCCTGCGTCGGCCGAAATCCCTCGCTTATCTTCAGTCGCTGAAGTGGGTTGCCCAAGTCAAGGAGCGGGTCCGCTAGGAGAAGGTCCGCGGGGCCCGAAAGGTCCCCCTGCCGCGTGGGCTCCACCGTGACCACAGACGAGATCTATGAGCGCTATCTCCGCAAGGCGATCACCGAGATCAATCGCCTTTCGCACGAGATCGCGCAAGCCGCGGAAGGGGCTCCTACCGCGCTGCCCACAGGGCACCCGCTCGCGAACATCTTTCTCCTCAAGTACGGCCCCCAGGCCCAGGAGCTGCAGGAGGGCGTCGCCTTCCACGGCCGGGCCGGGAATGCGCTGATCAAGTCGCTCCAGCGCCTGCACGTCGACCCGATGGAGGTCTACGGGACGAATGCGGTCAAGTTCGCCGGTTGCGACCTCGAGCTCTCGGCGGAGTGGCTGCGCCGCGAGCTGCGGATCGTCGAGCCGAAGCTGGTCGTCGTGATGGGCGACGATGCGCTCGAGTTCCTGAACGGCATCGGGTTCCAGCTCGCGCAGCCGGTCGAGGATAAGGTGGGCGAGCTACAGCGCTTCACGCCGACGATCGAAGCGCTGGCCGTCCCCGACATCGACTCATCCCTCGACGAGGCTCCTGCAAAGACTGCGTTTTGGAACGCGTTCAAGACCGTGGGCCCCTGGTGGGCCGCTTTGCCGCCCTACTAGGGCTCTGGCTCCTCCTCGTCCTGTACTACGAGGCGGCGCCGCACCTCTGGGCGGCCTCCGTCTGGTGGGACGTGGCGTGGCTCGGCTTCGTCGTGATCCCGGCCGTGTTCGGGCTCGTGCTGCTTGCGCTGCCGCTCCGTGAGGCGCAGGGGCTGCTGCCGGTCGGGCTCGCCTTCGCGGTGCTCGCGGCGGTGCTCACGTATGCGGACGTCGACGTCTTCGCGAACTTCGCACGGCTCACCGCGTGCACGCTGCTCGGCTGGTGGTTCCTCAGCTACTTCGAGACGATCAGCTGGGTCGTGCTCGTGGCGGCGATCATCCCGTGGGTCGACGCGTACTCGGTGTGGCGCGGCCCGACGAAGCAGATCGTCGAGCATCACGCGAACGTGTTCGGGGTGCTCTCGTTCGCCTTCCCCGTCCCGGGCGAGCACGCAGCGGCGAACCTCGGCGTACCGGATCTCCTCTTCTTTGCGCTCTTCCTGGCCGCCGCCGCGCGCTTCGGCCTGCGCATCTACTGGACGTGGGTCACCCTCGTCGCAGCCCTCGGTCTGACGATCGCAGCAACGGTCTGGTGGAACCTCAGCGGCCTCCCCGCGCTCCCGGGCATCGCGATCGGCTTCCTGCTTCCGAACGCCGACCTCCTCTGGGCACGGCTCCGGCGCCCCGCCGGCGCGGCAGCCGAGCCCGGCGCCTGACGCCCGGCTGAGGTCTCGGCCCCGGGCTCAGTCCCTGGCGCCCGGGGCTTCCGCGATCCGCTTGACGCGTGCCGGGAGCTTGCCGTTTGCGAGGTCGGCGAGCGTCACCGTCTCGAGGACGTTGCGCAGGCTCGCGCGCACCGCGATCCAAAGCTCCTGCAGGCTTTCGGCCGAGCCCGTGTATTCGAGGGCCATCGGTCGCGTTCCACGAACCGTCGCGAGCGGTCCGGCGACGGCTCGGATCACATCGGCCACGGTGATCTCGTCGGCTGGGCGGGCGAGGCGGAAGCCGCCTTCCGGGCCGCGTAAGGCATCGACGATCTCTTCCTTCTTCAGGTCGCGCAGGATGTTCTCGAGAAACGGCGCTGGGATGTTCTGCCGGTCCGCGATGTCCTCGCGCTTCACGATCGCGCCACCGGCAACGGCGAGCTCGATGACCGCTCGAATCGCATAGTCCTCACGGGCTGTGATGCGCACGGCGCCATTCTTCCTGTTTGGGGAGCAGGACACGGTGTGACGCGCCGGCTGACTGCGTTACGGCGACGGAGCCGCACCAGGTGTCAGAGGTTGCTCTGCGGCTTGCCGCTATCGCATCCGCTGATCTCTGGTATAAGTGAATTAAGTTGACTTACTTGATCGTCAATAACGCGAACTTCGAATTCTCCCGGCTCATTGAGAGCGACCTGCCCGACGTGCAAGGCCGGGAAGGCAGATGACCACGGACGCGGCACCGGAGAGAGTTGGAATGCACGTGCTCCTGATCGACGGGTCTCCGACAGGTGGTGGGCGCACGGGCGCGGCCCTGGCGGCAGTCGGTGCCGCCGCCGCGAAGCGGGGTGCGCGGGTCGAGCTGGTTGCGCTGGGAGATCACCAGATCGGCGGCATCGAACGGGCCGTCGCGCAACTGGCGGACGCCGATGCAATCGCCTTCGGCTCGCCCGTCTACCGCGCGACGGCGGCTGCCCCGCTGAAGCAGCTGATCGACGTCATCCCTCGCACGAACGGCGAAGACTGGGACTCTCCACTCGCGGGCAAAGCAGTTGGGATCGTCCACACCGGCGCCTCGCTGCATCACTTCCTGGCGTCGAATGTCCTGCGTGACGTGCTGGCCGGCTTCTTTGCTGCGCATGTCTTGCCGCCCGGCCTCTACGTGCCGCGTGAAGGGTTCGGAGAAGGAGCAGCGCTGCTCGGCCCCTACGCCGACCAGGCGCATCAGCTGGGCTCAGCGCTCGTCGAGCTCGCCGAGGTGCTGCGAACCAACGCCGTCCTCCGTTCGCTGAGGCCGCAGGCATGACCGGCTCGGCAGCGGAGAGGCATGTCCACAGCGACGTGTTCCGCCAGGTCATGGGTACGCTCGCGTCGGGAGTCGCCGTGGTCACGACCGTCGACACCGACGGCCGGCCGCGCGGCTTGACGACCACGGCAGTCACGAGCGTGTCGCTGGACCCCCCGCTCCTGCTCGTCTGCGTCGGAAGCCAGAGCAGGACGTTGCCGGCAATCCAGCGCGCCGGCCGCTTCACCGTGAACCTGCTCGACTCGACGTTCCCCGCGGTCGCACTTCACTTCGCATCGAGTCTCGACGACAAGTTCGCCGACATCGCCTGGCGAGCGGGCGCGAACGACTGCCCCGTCCTCCATGAGCACGCGCTCGCGTGGGCGGAATGCCACACAGAGCGCGAAGTCGACGCCGGCGATCACGTCGTCTTCGTCGGGCGTGTCCACGACGGCAACCTCGCCGGAACCGGCCGCCTGCCGCTCACGTACTTCCGCGGCCGCTACGGCGGCTGGTCGCCCTCCGACACAAGCCACGTCGCTGCGGTCCCACCGACCTCAGTCCACCTCGAATCCCAGAGGGGAGATGCACGATGACCGTCACCACCAATGTCGCTGTCGATGCACGTGGGGCGCTGTCCTCGCCGTCGGCTGCATCGACGAGCGAGCCCGAGTCGTTCATCGACACGGAGACGTTCGCGCCGCCAGCGGCGCCACGGCTGCCGCTTGCACTACGCCGCCTCCGGTCGCCGCTCGGCATCTACACGACTCCGCTCGTACTGCTCGCTGCCTGGCAGGTGGCGAGCTCACTGGGCGCCCTTTCCGAGACGCTCGCCGCTTCCCCGGTGGAGGTCACGAAGGCGGCCGTCCATCTCTGGCAGGTCGGCGCGCCGTCGACCCTCGGGGAGGACCTGCGGGTATCGCTGACGCGTGCACTCGTCGGCTTGGTCATCGGGGCGAGCATAGGCGGAGTGGCAGCGACATTCGCCGGGCTGTCCCGCTTCGGGGAGCAACTCTTCAACGGTCCCGTGCAGATCCTGAACACGGTCCCGTTCCTCGCGCTCCTGCCGCTCATGATCATCTGGTTCGGGATCGGCGAGATGTCGAAGGTTCTGCTCATCGCGATCGGCGCCGGCGTCCCGGTGTACATCAACCTCTTTGCGGGAATCCGCAGCGTCGACCAGCGCCTCGTCGAGATGGCAGCGGCTGCGGGCGCCGGCCGCTGGAGGCTGATCCGACGTGTGCTGCTCCCGGGCGCGCTTCCCGGCGCGCTCGTCGGGCTCCGCTTCGCGCTCGCCTACAGCGTCCTCGGCCTCGTCGTCGCGGAGCAGATCAACGCGAGCTCGGGGCTCGGCTTCATGGTCACGCAGGCCCAGACGTACCAGCGGATCGACGAGATGTTCCTCGGGCTCGCGATCTACGCGATCCTCGGGCTGAGCGCCGACCAGGTCGTGCGCCTGCTCGAACGCGTGCTCCTGACCTGGCGTCCGGCATTCGGAGGCGCACGGTGACCGCGCTCGCCGTCGCGCAGCCGGCCGGCGCCGCCAAGACCGCCGACGTGGCCGTGCGCGTCCACGGCCTTCTCCGGCGGTTCGGCGAGCGGACGGTGCTCGACGGTCTCGACCTCGAGCTCCGCCGCTCCGAATTCGTGATCCTGCTCGGCCAGTCCGGCTGCGGCAAGAGCACGCTGCTGCGCCTACTCGGCGGGCTGGACGTCCCGGACGGCGGCGAGGTGTCCGTGCCGAGACGGCGCGCGCTCGTCTTCCAGGAGCCGCGTCTCCTGCCGTGGCAGCGCGTCTGGCGCAACGTCACGATCGGGATCGACGCGCGCGACCCGCGACAAATCGCTCTCGGTGTGCTCGACGAGGTCGGCCTCCGCGATCACGCCGTCGCGTGGCCGAAGACTCTGTCGGGTGGCGCGGCGCAACGCGTCGCCCGCGCGCGGGCCCTCGTCGCCAAGCCGGCGCTCGTGCTGCTCGACGAGCCGTTCGCCGCACTCGACGCGATCACGCGCCTGCGCATGCACGACCTCGTCCGCGCACTTCGCGCGCGCCATGACGCGACGATGCTGCTCGTTACACACGACGTCGACGAGGCGATCGCGCTCGGCGATCGCATCCTCGTCATGCGCGACGGGTGCATTGCGAGCAGCCACGACGTCGACCTGGACACGCACGAACGCTTCCGCGGTGCAGATCGCGATCGCATTCGCGCCGCGCTGCTCCACGAGCTCGGTATCGGCGCAATCGGATCTGCACCAGGCCTATCAACACAAAGGAGAGAACAATGAAGTTCGGCAAGGCATCCACGAATGGAAGGCGCCTGCTGCTGGCAGTCGCCCTCGCCGGCGCAATCGGCGCCGCGGTCCTCACGGCAACGGGGACATCAACGGCCGCAGGCAGTGCGAAGCCGACGTTCGTCATCGGACAGCAGTCGTCGGGAATCATCTCGCTGGTCAAGGACTCGCACGCGTTCGACGGAGCCCCGTACAACATCAAGTGGGCCGTCTTCCCGTTCGGGCCTCCCGAGGTCGAGGCGATCTCCGCCGGTCAAGTCGACGTCGGCACCGACATCGGCGACGTTCCGCCGATCAACGGCGCGGCCAAGGACCTCGGGTTCAAGGTGGTCGCGGCGCTCGTGCCGCCGGACGCGAAGCAGGCCGGCAACTACCTGGTCGTGCCGAAGGGCTCCCCGATCAAGAAGCTCGCCGATCTCCGCGGCAAGAATGTCGGCGTCCCGTTCGGTAGCTCGGCGCACGGCTTCCTCCTCAACGCCGTGGCGAGCGTCGGCCTGTCGCCGACGAGCGTGCACTTCGTCAACCTTGTCCCGGCTGCGCTCGCCGCGGCCTTCACCGGCGGCAAGATCGACGCCGAGGCGATCTGGAACCCGCAGGCGGCTGTCGACGTCGGACGCGGCGGTCGCGTGCTCCTGGCCGGGCATCCGCCGCTCGATCCGAACGTCGGCTTCGTCGTCGCCGCCACCAAGAACGTCACCGATCCGACGCGCAAGGCGCTCCTGACCGACCTGCTGAAGCGGCTCGGCCGCGCATACCAGTACGGCAACACGCATCCGGCGGTCTGGGTCAAGGATGTCCAGAAGGAGACCGGCATCGACGAGAAGACCGCGAAGGTCGTCGTCGCGAACGGCAAGACGACGATCCGCTACGTGACGCCGTCGATCCTCAAGGCGGAGCAGCAGCTGGCCGACGCGTTCTTGAACGCCAAGCAGATCACGAAGCGCGTCAACGTCACATCGATCGTCGTGAACATCCTCCCGCCCGGGTACACCGGGGAGTCGTAGCGATGGGCCGCACGCTGCACCTCAACGCCTTCCTCATGAGCTCGGGCCACCACGAGGCAGCGTGGCGGCTTCCGGAGAGCGATCCGCACGCCGACCTCGACGTCGACCACTGGGTGCGCCTCGCGCGGATCGCCGAACGCGGCGCGCTGGACTCGCTCTTCCTCGCCGACAGCCCGTCCTTCTGGCACGGCGCGGAGTTCCGTCCGGTCGGTCAGCTCGACCCGTTCGTGTTGCTCAGTGTGCTCGCCGCGGCGACGACGCACATCGGTCTGATCGCAACCGCGTCGACGACCTACAACGCACCGTACAACCTCGCCCGCCGCTTCGCGTCGCTCGACCACGTGAGCGGCGGGCGAGCCGGCTGGAACATCGTGACGACGCCGGAGCGCAGCGCGGCGCAGAACTTCGGTCTCGGCGACCGGCCCGACCACGCCGATCGCTACGCACGGGCGACTGAGTTCCTCGACGTCACGCTGAAGCTCTGGGACAGCTGGGACGACGACGCCGTCCTCGCCGACAAGGCGAGTGGCCGCTTCGCAGCTCCCGGCCGGATCCACACGATCGACCACGAGGGCGAGTACTACAGCGTGCGCGGTCCGTTGAACGTGCCCCGGTCGCCACAGGGACGGCCGCTGCTCGTTCAGGCCGGCTCGTCCGAGGACGGCAAGGACTTCGCAGCGAGGTATGCGGAGGCGGTATTCACGGCCCAGCCGACGATCGAGGATGCACAGGCGTTCTACTCCGACCTGAAACAGCGCGCAAAGCAGTTCGGCCGCGACCCCAGCGACGTCAAGATCCTGCCGGGCATCGTCCCGGTACTTGGGGGCACCGTGGCCGAGGCGGAGGAGCGCGCACGGGAGCTCGAAGAGCTGATCGTGCCTGCCTACGGCCTGCAACAGCTCGTGGAGATACTCGAAGTTCCCATCGAGATCCTCGAGCTCGACAAACAGTTGCCCGACGAGATCGCCGGGACCCAGAACGTCGAAGGCGCGCGGAGCCGTGCCGCACTCGTCGTCGCGCTCGCCCGCCGCGAACGGTTGACGGTTCGCCAGTTGATCGGCCGCCTGGGTGGCGGCCGCGGTCACTGGACGGTCGTTGGCACGCCCGAGCAGGTGGCGGACGCGCTCGCGACGTGGTTCCGCGAAGGTGCGGCCGACGGCTTCAACGTTATGGGGCCGGTGCTCCCGGCGTCGCTCGCCGACTTCGTCGAGCACGTCGTGCCGATCCTTCGCCGCCATGGGCTCGTCCGCAGCGAGTACGAAGGGACAACGTTGCGTGACCACTACGGTCTCACGCGGCCCGCCGGCCGGTACCAGCTCGCCGAGACCGCTGCCGCGTGAGCGGTTCGGTGGCACTGGCCGTCCGCGGCCTGACGAAGACCTACCGGGCCGGCTTCACCGCCGTCCGCGATCTCGATCTCGTGATCGCGGACGGCGCGTTCTTCGGTCTGCTCGGACCGAACGGCGCGGGCAAGACGACGTTGATCGGCGCCGTCTGCAACCTCCTGCGCCCGACGGCGGGCGAGATCCGCGTCTTCGGCCACGACCATGGCTCGCGTGAGGCGCGCCGCCTCGTGGGTCTCGCCGAGCAGGACGTGACTCTCGACCGTTTCATCGACGCCGAGGAGATGCTCGTCTTCCAGGCCGGCTACTACGGTCTCAGCCGCCGCGACGCGTGGAAGCGCGCGCGTGAGCTCCTCGACCAGTTCGACCTGAGCGCAAAGGCGAAGAGCCGGCGCTCGGAGCTGTCGGGCGGCATGCAGCGACGGCTGCTGCTTGCCCGCGCCCTCGTGCACCAGCCTCGGCTCTTGATCCTCGACGAGCCCACCGCGGGTGCGGACGTCGAACTTCGTGCCGAGCTCTGGAGCTACATCCGGCGCCTGCACGGCGCCGGCACGACGGTGCTCCTGACAACCCACTATCTCGAAGAGGCGGAAGCGCTCTGCGACGAGATCGCGGTCCTGCGCGACGGCGCAATCGTCGCCCGCGGGAGTGCGGATGCGTTGCGGGAGCGCTTCGACGCGCGCGACATCGGCGAGCTCTACCTTCGCGTGCTCGAGAGCGCGCGCACGACGGCGGCCGCGTGAGCGCTGTCGCGCCGCATCCGGAAGCGGGGGCGTTTCGCGCTGCGCGGTCTCCGTTCCTCTGGCTGCTCGAGCGGGAGATCGTCCGCTTTCTCAAGCTCTGGCGGTTCGCGCTCGTCGGGCAGGTGCTCTCCGCGCTGCTCTTCGTCCTCGTCTTCGGCATCGCGCTCGCCGGGCGCATCGACGCGGTCGGCGGGGTTCCCTACAAGCGCTTCATTCTCCCCGGCCTTGTCGTGCAGGCGGTGTTCACCGTGGGCTTCGTCAACGGGACCACGAGCCTCTTCGAAGCGCGGCACGACGGATACATCAACGCCGTGCTCGCGAGCCCGCTTCGCTGGTGGGAGATCAATCTCGCCCTGGTCGTCGGCAGCATCGTCCGCGAGGTCATTGTCGGTGCCGGCGTGCTCGCCCTCGCCGGGCCGTTCGTCGGGCTCGGCTTCTCGCGGCCGCTGGTCGCGGTCGGCGCACTCGTCGCGCTTCTCGTCACCGGCGCGCAGGTCGGCGTGCTTGCAGGCGCCTACGCGCGGTCGCTCGACGACATCTACTCGATCGAGTCGCTCGCCGTGCTTCCGCTCGGCTTCCTCAGCGGGATCTTCTATTCGGTCGATCGCCTCCCGGGCGTGTGGCGCACGCTGACGCACCTCGACCCGCTCTTCTACTTCGTCGAGGCGGCACGCATCGGCGTGCTTGGCACCGGCGACATCTCAGCCGGCGTCGCGCTCGCCGTCGCAGGCGGAATCGCGGCCGCGTTGACCGCGTGGTCGCTTCTTGTCTTCCGCTCCGCATCCACCCTCAAGCCCTGAAGAAGGAGCACCCATGCCCGTCACCCTGCACTGGTACCTCCCGACGAGCGGCGACGGCCGCACCTTGCTCACCGCAGACTCGCCGCTCCTCCAACGTGACGAGTGGACGGAGGACGCGCCCGGGAGGATCGCCGACATCGACTACCTCGCGCAGATCGCACGTTCCGCCGAGCACATGGGCTTCGACGCCGCGCTGACTCCGACCGGGACCTGGTGCGCCGACGCTTGGCTCGTCACCGCCGCGCTCTCGCAGGTGACGAAGAGGCTCCGGTTCCTCGTCGCGTTCCGGCCGGGGCAGATCTCGCCGACACTTGCGGCGCAGCAGGCCGCGACCTTCCACCGGCTCTTCGGCGGACGCCTCCTGCTCAACATCGTGACGGGCGGGGACGAAGTCGAGCAGCGCCGGTTCGGCGACTACCTCGACAAGGACGAGCGCTACGCGAGGACCGACGAGTTCCTCGAAATCGTGCGCAGCGCGTGGACGGGCGAGCCTTTCAGCCTCGACGGGCGGCATCTGAGCGTCGACGGAGCCGTCGTCGCCGATCCGCCCGAGCCCCCGCCGGCGATTTACTTCGGCGGCTCCTCCGAGGCCGCGCTGCCGGTCGCCGCGCGGCACAGCGACGTCTACCTCACCTGGGGCGAGCCACCCGCTCAGGCCGCGGAGAAGATCGAGCGCGTGCGCCGACTCGCCGAGGCGCAGGGGCGGACGCTCAGGTTCGGCATCCGTCTTCACATCATCACGCGCGACACGTCCGAAGAGGCGTGGGCGGCGGCCGACCGCCTCCTCGACGGGCTCGGCGAGGCCGAGCTCGACGCGGCGCAGGCGCTCCTGCGCTCCTCCGGCTCGGAAGGCCAGCGCCGCATGCTCGCCCTGAACGGCGGCAACCGCGACCGGCTCGAGGTGTACCCGAACCTCTGGGCCGGCGTCGGACTCGTGCGCGGCGGCGCCGGCACCGCGCTCGTCGGAAGCCACGAGGAGGTCGCCGAACGGATCGCCGAGTATCACGAGCACGGCTTCGACGAGTTCATCTTCTCCGGCTATCCGCACCTCGAAGAGATCTACAACGTCGGCGAAGGCGTGATGCCGATCCTCCGGCGCGCCGGTCTGCTAGAGGGAACGGCGCTGAAGCCGGTCGAGCACGATGTGCCGCTGAGTCGTTCCGGAAGGCGCTGACGTCGAAATGCACTCGACATCCTCACCCGCGGTCGCTGCCTCATCGGCTTCGCTTCCGGATCGCGTCGAGCGCGCCGCAGAGGTTGCGATCTTCCTCGCGAGGCGCGGTCGTCAGGAGATTCTCGTTGTCCACCGGTGCCCTCGTCTCGGCTCGTTCTGGCACGCAATCTCCGGGGCAGTCGAAGCGGGCGAGAGCGTCGAGGGCGCGGCGGTCCGTGAGCTGTGCGAGGAGACGGGGCTGGATGCGACAGAGACGTTGCCACTGTGCACACGAACGGAGTTCAGCTATCGCTTGAGACAGCCACCGTGGCCGATGCGTAAGAGCGTTCGTGTGTGCTGCTTCCTCCTCGACGTGCCCGACGCGTTCGAGCCGACGCTCGACTGGGAGCACGACGACCATCGATGGATTCCGACCGAGCTGGCGCCCCTGCAGCTCAGGTGGCCGACCCTGCGCGGCGCGTTGCTCGCACTACTCAGCCTTGCGGACGGTGCCGGAGCCGGCCGATCGTCTACCGCGGAGAGGTCACAACGCCCGGCATCGCTAGGAGCGCAGGCCAGGTTCGGTGACGGCCCGGATGTAGCGCTCGGCTGAGCGGCGCACGATGTTGGAGCCGTCCGCCTCGATGAAGCGGTCGAACCACGCGCCGTAGATCGTGTCGAACTCGAACGGCGCGAGTGCATCCGCGATGTGCTGCACCTTCGAGATGGGCAGCGGGATCATGTTCGGATACGAGTACATGAAGGTCACGTAGCGCCGGTCTGGGATCACCTGGACGATGTCGCCGCTGAGGAGCGCGCGACGTTCGCGCCAGTGCAGCACCTGGCCGCCCTCGTAGTGGCCGCCGCAACGGATCAGCGTCAGCCCGCCGCCGAGCTCGTGCGTCTCGCCCTCCCAGAAGCGCACCGCAGGATCAGGGCGCAGCACCCACTTGCGCTCGGCCTCGTGCAGGTAGACGGGACAACCGAACGTGTGCGCCCACTCGACCATCGTCGAGTAGTAGTGCGGGTGCGAGATCGCGATCGCCGCGACCCCGCCCTCCGCTCCGATGCGCTCGGAGATCTCGTCGTCGAGGTACGGCATGCAGTCCCACAGCACATTGCCGGCGCTGCTCTTCACGAGCAGCGCGCGCTGGCCGATCGCGAACGACGGCGTGCAGCCGATCCCGAGCAGACCGTGATCGTCGTGAATGTCCGCCTCGTGGCTGCCGAGCAACTCCTCGAACGTCAGCCAGCGCTGCCCCTCGTCGTGCGGAATGTACTGCCGCGGGTCCTCGCAGATCGGGCATGCCGCGGGCGGCTCGTCGCTCGGCGGGTACTGCGTCCCGCAGGCCTTGCAGAGGTAGGTGGTCAACGCTCCAGAAGCGCGACGCACTCGACGTGCGGCGTGTGCGGGAACATGTCGACGGGACGCGCGCGGACGAGCCGGTAGCCGTAGTCGTCCGACAGGCGCTTGAGGTCGCCGGCGAGCGTGGTCGGGTTGCACGAGACGTAGACAATGCGCGGCGCTGCGATCTCGCCCAGGCGCTTCAGCGCCTTCCCGGCGAGCCCGGCGCGCGGCGGATCGACGACGACCACGTCGGGGTCGCCTGCGCGCGTCCGCAGATCCGCGAGCACCTCGCCGACGTTGCCGGCGAAGAACGCCGTGTTGCCGATCGCGTTCAGCTCCTGGTTCTCAATCGCACAGGCGACGGACTCCTCGCTGATCTCGATCCCCCACACCGTCATCGCGTCCTTCGCCATCGAGAGGCCGATCGTCCCGATGCCGCAGTAGAGGTCGTAGACCGTCTCTTTGCCGGTCAGCCCTGCGAACTCACGCGCGATCGCGTAGAGCTTCTCCGCCATCTCCGTGTTCGTCTGCAGGAACGCGTTCGGCCGCACGCGGAAGCGCAAACCACCGATTTCCTCCTCGATCGCGTCCTCGCCCCAGATCAGCTCCGTCGGCAGCTCGGTCGTCTCGGAGACGCCCTCGTTGATCGACCAGTGAATCGACTTGACCTCGGGAATCGCGGTCAGCACCTCGATCAGGCGCTCCCGGTCGAAGCGCTCGCCGCGGTTCGTCACGAGCTGCACGAGCGCCTGGCCGGTGTTGCGGCCCTCGCGGATCATCAAGTGGCGGAGGTACCCCTCGTGCGTCTCCTGGTCGTACGCGGTCAGCTTCTCCTCGCGCGCCCATGCACGCATCGTGTTGCGGATCGCATTGCCGACATCGCTCGTCAGCCAGCACTTCTCGATCTCGAGCACCTCGTCCCAGCGCCCGGCTTTGTGCAAGCCCAGCGTGGGACCGTCCTCCAACTGCGTGAACGAGTACTCCATCTTGTTGCGGTAGTGGAACTGCGACGCGGCCGGGACGATCTCCTCGAGCGGCGCATCGGTCAGCCCTGCGATTCGCTGCAGCGAATCCGCGACCCACTGGTGCTTCGTCGTGACCTGCGCGTCGTAGGCCAGATCCTGGAACCGGCAGCCGCCGCACTCCGGATAGTGCGCGCACGGCGCCTCGACGCGCACCGGCCCGGGCGTGACGATCTCGGTCGCGACCGCTTCCGCGTGACGGCGCTGCACCTTGGTCACGCGCGCCTTCACCGTGTCGCCCGGCAGGCCGCGGCGGACGAAGACGACGAAGCCGTCCAGGCGCGCGACGCCGTTCCCGCCGAAAGCGAGAGATTCGATCGAAAGCTCGAGCTCCTGGTCTCGCTGAACGGGGGCGGCCACGCCAGGAGGCTAGCGGGATCGTCCTGGACGGCTGCCGGGCTTGCCTCTACGCCAGGACGGTGACGTACACCGAGCGCGTCCGGGGACCGTCGAGCTCGCAGAAGAAGATGCCCTGCCACGTGCCGAGCGCGAGCTCGCCGTCGTCTCGCAGCGGGATCAGCACCTGCGGCCCCATCAGGGCGGCGCGGATGTGCGACGGCGCGTTCTCCTCGCCCTCCTCGATGTGCTGCCAACCCCAGCCCTCGGGGGCGATCTTCCCGAGCGCCATTTCGAAGTCCCGCGCGACGAGCGGGTCGGCGTGCTCGTTGATCGTCAGGCCCGCCGTTGTGTGCGGGACATAGACGAGCACGGCCGCGCCGGAGGCCCCGCGAACGGCCTCGCGCACCTGCGAGGTGATGTCGAGCAGCTGCGAGTGCCGCTCGGTGGTGACCCTCAGCTCTTGCACGGGGCCGTATCCTAGGCACTTGTGTCCGCCGAACCGCCAAACAGTTCTCCCACACCCCGCGAGCTGGACCAGTTCCGCGACCAGGCCGACAGCTTCATCCGCGACCTCGACGAGGAGTACTACCTCCATTTCTCGGGGCAGAAGGAGACGCTGGACGTCGAGCAGGTCTACGAGCGCTACGAGGAGCTGACGAAGCTCGAGACCGCCCAGAAGCTGACCGGCGCGCCGACCGAGCTCTGGCGGTTCGCCTGTGAAGGGTTCCTCGGGAACCTCACGCGCGAGCACCAGGCGCGCCTCGCGCAAGCCGAGGCCGAGCTCGAGACGACGGTCGACGGAGAGACGATTCCGTACCGGATGCTGCGTGTCGCGATGTCGAACGAGCCCGACCGCGACAAGCGCAAGCGGCTCGAGGAGGCGCGGCTTCGGCTGCTCGACGAGCACCTGAACCCGATCTACCTCGACGCCGTGCAGATCGACCAGGAAGCCGTGCACCAACTCGATGCACCGAATTACTACGAGCTCTACAAGCGCTTCGGCTTCCGGCTCGACGAGGTCGCGGCGGAATGCCAAGAGGTGCTCGACGACACAGAGCGCCTCTGGGAGCGCGAGGGCGACAAGCTCTTCCGCTCGCGGCTCGGTATCGGCCTCGACGAGGCACGGCCCTGGGACGTCGTGCGGCTCTTCCGCGCGCCCGAGCTCGACAAGCTCTACCCGAACGACCAGATGCTCCCCGCGCTCGAGCACACGCTCACCGACCTCGGCATCGACCTGCACGCGCAGGAGAACGTCCACCTCGACCTCGACGCACGCCCGAGCAAGTCGCCGCGCGCGTTTTGCGCGCCGATCGAGGTGCCGGGGAAGGTGATGCTCGTCATCCAGCCGATCGGCGGCAAGGACGACTGGGAAGCGCTCTTCCATGAGGCCGGCCACACCGAGCACTACGCGCACACACGCGGCGACCTCCCGGTGGAAGCGCGCCGGCTCGGCGACATGGCGGTCACCGAGGGCTGGGCGATGCTGATGCAGCACCTCGTCACCGAGCCCGCGTGGCTGAACCGCCGCCTCGATGTCCCACGTGTCGAAGAGCTCGCACGCGACGGCGCCGTCTCGCTCCTCTACTTCGTGCGTCGCTACGCCGCGAAGCTGCTCTACGAGATCGAGTTCTTCCAGACGGAGGACATCCCGTCGATGCGCAACCGCTATGCGGAGATCCTCGGCGACTCGCTGAAGCTGCCCATCAACCCGGAGAGCTACCTCGACGACATCGACGGCAGCTTCTACGTCACGGGCTACCTCCGCTCGTGGGCGTTCGAGGCGCAACTGCGCGAGTTCCTGCGCAGCGAGCTCGGGAACGACTGGTTCGCGAAGCGCGACGCGGGCGACCTGCTGCGCGAGTTGTGGTCACTCGGCCAGGGACCGACCGCGGACGAGCTGCTCCGCGACGTGACCGGCGCGAAGCTCGAGATGGCGTCCGTCGCCGAACGCATCCGGGAAGGAATCTAGACCGAACCGATTTAGCGGGTCGTGCGAATCACGCACGTTCACTTCGGAGGCTAAGAGCCGCCGGAGCCCACCAGCAGGAGGAAAGGCCATGCGCAAGCCGGCAGTCGCCCTCGCGGCGGCAGCTCTGATCGCGGTCGCCCTGGTGGCCGCGCTCGTCCAAGGGCGCGGGCCGAGCAACGCGAAAGCCTCGAGTCACCGTGAGGCGCCGCTCGTCTCGGAAGACCCGTCCGCGGACAACACGGACCTGTACGCGTTCCGTTCACCGGACAACCCGAACACGCTGACAATCGTCAGCAACTTCATTCCCGGTGAGGATCCCGCGGCGGGACCGAACTACTACACGTTCTCGCCGACTGCTCGGTACGACATCTACGTCGACCGCAACGGCGACGGGCGTCCGGACGTCTCGTACTACCTCAAGTTCACGCGGAAGAACGGGCCGTTCTTCCTCGGCGACACCGCCCAGCCCTACACGGTGACGCGGGTTGCGAACGGCAAGTCGGAGGTGGTCGCGCACGGCTCGACACCGCCCGACAACATCGGCCCACGTTCGACGCCGGACTACCACGCGACGGCACTCAAGGCTGTGACGCCGCTGGCAGGCGGCGGCCAGGTGTTCGCCGGCCAGCGTGACGATCCGTTCTTCGGGGATATCGGCGACATCTTCGACCTGCTGGCGATCCGCAAGGGCACCGGCAATGACGGCGGCGGGAAGGACTTCTTCTCCGGCTATGCCGTGCACTCGATCGCGTTGCAGATCCCGATCTCGCAGGTCGACACCGCCTCGCACACGATCGGCATCTGGTCGGCCGCAGATAGGCGCGAGACGACGGTCGCGGGCAAGGGCGGTCGTGGACCGTGGGTGCAGGTATCGCGCCTCGGCAATCCGCTGATCAATGAGGTCGTGATCCCGACCGGGCTCAAGGACATGTGGAACCGCAGCAACCCGTCCCAGGACAAACGCTTCGAGCAGTACTACAAGACGCCGATCCTGGCGGCCGTGATCAACAAGCTCTACAAGCTGGGCGCCCCCGAGACGAACCGCACCGATCTCGTGCAGGTGCTGCTGACCGGCATTCCAAAGGTCACGTTCACCGGCAACACGCCGGCCGACGAACTGCGCCTCAACCTGGCGGTGCCGGTCACGCCCGCCGACAAGGTCTCGCGGCTCGGCGTGCTCGGCGGCGACAACCAGGGCTGGCCGAACGGACGGCGGCTGGGCGACGACGTCATCGACATCGCGGAGCAGGCAGTCGGCGGGTTCCTCGTCGGCACGAAGCTGCCGCTCGGCGACGGCGTCAACGCCGGCGACACGAAGACGATGGACACGTTCCCGTATGTGGCCGATCCGCTCACCGGAGCGACCAACACGCACGGAGAGCAGAAGTAGTGATCGGGACGCGGCTCCTGGTCGGAGGGGCGGCGGCGGTCGTGACCGCCGTCGCCCTCCTCTTCGGCGGCCTGTCCGCCGGGGACATGTCCCGGGGACTGTCCCCGGGACATGTCTCGAGCGGACAGCTGGCCGCCGGGTTCGCCGCCGGCGACACGCAGTCGCTCGTGCTGCGCCTGCAGGACGGGCTGCGCGCCGACCCGTCGAACGTGCGCGGCCTCGACCTGCTCGGGCTCGCTTACCAGCAGCGCGCACGCGAGACCGGCGATCCGACCTACTACGCGAAGTCGCAGGGCGTGCTGGACCGGGCGCTCGCGCTCGCGCCGCGCGACCTCGACGCCACGAGCGGGCTCGCCTCGCTCGAGCTTTCTCGCCACCGCTTCGCGCGCGCGCTCAGGCTCGGGCGAGACGCATTGGCGATCTCGCCGACGACGGCGCGCAACTACGGCGTCGTCGGTGACGCGCTCCTGGAGCTCGGCCGCTACCGCGCGTCGTTCCACGCGTTCGACAAGATGGTGAAGTTGAAGCCAGGCGTGTCGTCGTACGCGCGCGTCGCTTACGCCCGCGAGCTGCTCGGTCACCTCGACGGCGCACGCACGGCCTTGCTGCTCGCGCGTGACGCCGCCGCCGATGAGCGCGAGCCGTTCGCGTGGACCGAAACGCAGCTCGGCAAGCTCGAGCTCGGTCGGGGGCGGTTCGGCGCCGCCGGCGCCCATTTGCACTCGGCGCTGCGCACGTTCCCCGGATACGTCTACGCCCTCGACGCGCTCGCGCAGGTCGATGTCGCGCTCGGACAGCTCCGCGCGGCGACGGCACTCGAGCGGCGCGCCGTCGAGACGATTCCTCTGCCGCAATTTGTCGGCCTCTACGGCGACCTGCTGCACGTGACGGGCCATGAAGGGGCCGCGCGCGTGCAATACACGACCGAGGAGGCGATCCGGCGGCTGCTGCGCGCGAACGGCGTGCGCACCGACCTCGAGACGGCGCTCTTCGACATCGACCACGGCATCCGCTTGCAACCCGCGCTCGTGCTCGCAAAGGCAGCGCAGCGCGCGCGACCGTCGATTGACGGCGACGACGTACTCGCCTGGGCGCTCGCGCGCAACGGCCGTTGTCGCGAGGCCCTCCACTACTCGCAGCGAGCCCTGCGCCTCGGTACGAAGGATGCGGCCAAGCTCTTCCACCGCGCAGAGATCGCACGCTGCCTCGGAGCAGACCCACGCCCGTGGGCCCGCCGCGCAGCGGCGCTCAACCCCCTGTTTTCGGTCCTCTGGGCCCCGACTCTGAGGAGGCTCGCCTCGTGAAGCGCTTATTGCTGACCGCCGTCCTCTGCTACCTGCTCGTCCCCCCGGCGATCGCCTCGGCGCACCCGCTCGGCAACTTCACGATCAACCGCTTCGCGCGCGTCGAGATTGCAGGCGATCGGTTGTATGTCCGCTACGTGATCGACATGGCGGAGATCCCGACGCTGCAACACGTGCCGGTCCGCATCAGCGGCCTGCGCGTCACCGTCGACGGCCGGCCGACGATGCTGCGCGTCACGAAGACCGCGCTCGCGCATCCGCCCGGCGCGGCCGGGCTGCGCACGACGCGCTTCCAGGCGATCCTCGCCGGGCCGGTGGTAGAAACCGGCGCACGCGTCGCCGTCGACGACCGCAACTACGCAGACCGGATCGGCTGGAAGGAGATCGTGTTCGGCGCCGAGACACGCTCCGTCTCGGACGAGCTGCGCGCGTACCCGAAAGACCTGCTCAGCAGCCCGCTCGACGTGGCGCGCGCGTCGGCGGAGCTCCGCCCATCGCATGACGGCCCGCCCACCTTGCTGGCGGGGAAGGCGCTGGCGGCGCCGGACCGCATCGCCGACTCGGGCTTCGCCTCGCTGGTCGGCCGGAGACACCTGAGCGCGCTCATGATCCTCGGCTCCCTGGCGCTGGCCGTCTTCTGGGGCGCGGCGCACGCGCTCTCGCCGGGGCACGGCAAGACGATCGTGTCGGCCTATCTCATCGGGTCGCGCGGCACACCGTGGCAGGCTGCGCTGCTCGGGTTGATCACGACCGCCACGCACACGGCGGGCGTGTTCGCGCTCGGCGGCGTGACGCTGCTCCTCTCCCAGTGGATCGTCCCCGACCGGCTCTACCCGTGGCTTGATCTGTCGGCCGGGCTGCTGGTCGTCGGCGTCGGCGCCGCGGTTCTCGTCGGCCGCGCGCGCCACGCCCGTGCGCACCGCCACGGCCACGGGCACCACCACCACCACCACGCCCACGAGCAGCGGAGCCTGCTCGCGGTCGGCATCTCCGGCGGGCTCCTGCCGTGCCCATCGGCCCTCGTCGTCCTGCTTGCGGCGATCTCGCTGCACCGCGTCGCGTTCGGGATGCTGCTCGTCGTCGCGTTCAGCGTCGGCCTCGCGGTCACGATCACCGCGGTCGGGCTCGTCGCCGTGCTCGCAACGTCCGCCTTCGGTCGCCTCGACGGCCGCGGCCGCCTGCTGCGCGTGCTGCCGGCGCTGAGCGCCCTCGTCATCGTCCTCGCCGGCGTGGCCATGGTCGCGCGGGCTCTTCCGAAAGTGAGCATGTGATGTTCGGTCTCGACGACTGGCTCGTCCATTTCTCGGACGGGACCACCCTGCTGTTCGTGGTCGTGATCGCCGTGCTGCTCGGCTTGCGGCACGCGACCGACCCCGACCATCTCGCCGCCGTGACGACACTCGTCACGAACGGCCGTGGCGGCGCAACGCGGCTCGGCCTGACGTGGGGCCTGGGACATGCCTCGTCGCTCATGCTCTTCGGCGTACCGATCGTGTTGTGGAAGGCGTACCTCCCCCCGCGCGTCGAGCAGAGCGCGGAGGTCACGATCGGCCTCGTGATCATGGCCCTCGCGCTGTGGCTGCTGCTGCGCTGGCGGCGCGGGGCGTTCGCGCACGACCATGCTCACCTGCGCGTGCCGCCGAGGCGAACGCCGTGGCAGGCCTACGGCATCGGCCTCGTGCACGGCGTCGCCGGCAGCGGCGGAGTGGGCGTGTTGCTGCTCGCGGCGATCCACAGCCAGACCGTCGCCCTGGTCGCGCTCGCCCTCTTCGCGGGCTGCACGGCAATCTCGATGGCGCTGCTCTCGACCGGGTTCGGCGCGATCCTCGGCCGTCCGGGTGCACAGCGTGCATTCGGCCGGATCGTGCCCGCCTTCGGCGCCTTCGGCCTCTGTTTCGGCACCTGGTACGCGCTCGGCGCGCTCGCGGTCGTCCCATACGCCCTCTGAGGCGATGGATGGGGTCGTAGGCTTGACCCGTGCCGCGGACCGAGGAGGAACTGCTCGCCGCGATCGTGCGCGGCGACGAGCGAGCGCTCGCAGACCTTTACGACCGCTTCGGGCGCGTCGCTTACGGCCTCGCGCTGCGCGTCCTTCGCGACCCGGCGCTCGCGCAGGATGCGGTGCAGGATGCGTTCCTCAGTGCCTGGCGCACGGCCGCGTCATTCGACGCGCGGCGCGGCAGCACCCAGACGTGGCTGCTGACGCTGGTGCACCGGCGCGCGGTCGACGTCGTGCGGCGCGAGGCGCGCCGGCACACCGAGCCGCTCGACGATCCGCCGCTCGCTTCCCTCGAGTCGACCGAAGAGGTGGCATCGGTGCGCGAGCAGCGGCGGGCAGTCCAGTCCGCGCTCGTCCAATTGCCCCCCGACCAGCGCGAGGCGCTTGAGCTCTCCTACTACGGCGGCCTCACCCAGTCCGAGCTCGCCGAGCGGCTTGGAATCCCCCTCGGGACGGTCAAGAGCCGAGTGTTCGCGGGGCTTGCCAAACTGCGCGACCTGCTCGAGGCCGACTGATGCTCCCGCTCTTCGACAACATCCCGACCCGCCGCTTCCCGCTCGTCACATACCTGCTGATCGCGGCGAACTTCGCGGTGTGGTTCTGGGAGCTCGGCGCACGTACGGGCCGAATCGACCGCTACGCGTTTTATCCGTGTGCGGTCAGCGGGCCGTGTGTCGGCGCTGCGCGCGACCATGTGCCGTGGCCCGAGGGGACGCTGACGTCGATGTTCATGCACGCGAGCTGGCTTCACATCCTCGGGAACATGCTCTTCCTCTTCATTTTCGGGAACAACGTGGAGGACGTGATGGGTCGCATCCGGTTCATCGTCTTCTACGTCGCGGGCGGCTTCGCCGCGGCGCTGACGCAGACGCTCGTGACGCTGCATTGGTCGGGCGCGGCCGCGGCGAGCATCCCGAACGTCGGCGCGAGCGGCGCGATCGCGGCCGTGCTCGGCGCCTACCTCGTTCTGCTCCCGCACGCACGCGTGACCACGCTGCTCTTCGGTTTCCTGCCCTGGCGGCTCTCCGCCGGCTTCTTCCTGATCGTCTGGTTCTTGTTCCAGCTTTGGCAGTCGAACTTCTCGATCATCCACGCGGACCAGGGCGGCGGCGTCGCCTTCGCGGCGCACGTCGGCGGGTTCGTCTTCGGCGCCCTGGCGATCAAGGCATTCCAGGTGCGTCCCCCGCTCGGGCCCCGGCTGCGCCGGTGAGGTTCGAGGAACACGTGCGCCGCGCCCTGGACGAGATCCCGGCGGAGCTCGCGCAGGCCCTCGAGAACGTCGCCGTGGTCGTCGAAGAGGAGGCCCGGGACGATCCCGACCTCTTCGGCCTCTGGGAGTCGGCCGAGTACATGCCGGACAAGATCACGATCTTCCGGAAGCCCCTCATGGAGGCGTTTCCCGACCCGCAGGAGCTGGAAAAGGAGATCCGGATCACCGTCCTCCACGAGCTCGCCCACTACTTTGGGATGGACGAGGACCGTCTCGAAGACTTGGGGTATTCGTAGGAATATCCGTCACTCTGGGAGCGTTTGAATGAACATGAGAACGCTGAACGAGATCAAAGAAGAGATCGACCGTCTCTCCGCCCGCCGCGGAGAGGTGATGCGTGCGCTGTCCGAGGGGTTCGACGCGACGCTCAAGACCGAGCACCTGGAGCTCGAAGAGCAGATTGCAGAACTGTGGGACGAGCAGCGTCAGGCACGCGCCTTGCTGCGGTTCGGCGACCGAGACGTGATCATCCAGAAAGCCCGCCAAGAAGAGCGGCTTTCCCGCGCGGCCTAGCTCTGTAGCAAAACAGCCAGGCCCCGCATCCTCACCCGCGAGACGTCCCCCAGGGGCGTCTCGTGCCGTTCAAAAGCGGAGCGCGGTACCATTGACGCGCTCGGGGCGTTAGCTCAGCTGGGAGAGCGCCGCCTTTGCAAGGCGGAGGTCATCGGTTCGATCCCGATACGCTCCATCATCATCGTCTTCTCGTCGACTTTCGCGATTTCCCGCCCGACCGGCTCGTTAGGTATCCGGAGCTAGGTGCCCGGAAGGGGTAAGCGGGCGAGCGCAATCCGCCCTACGGTGTCCTGGATGCCCTCGTTCGCTCGGCTGAAGAAACCGCTCGCATTCGCTGCCGCCTCGGCGCTCGGCCTCGTCGGTTTCCTCGCCGTGGCGAAGCTCGCCAAGGAGCCCTGGCCGCTCTTGCACGCCAACCTGTGGCTGGCCACGGCCGCTGTCCTGCTCGCCCTGGTCAGTTTGCTGATCCGCTTCGCGGGCTGGCAGCAGCTGTTCGCACGCGACGGACGGCCGGATCGGCCGACCTGTGTCGGTGCCGGATCCGCGGCCTCTGTCTCCTCGAACTTCCTGCCCGCCAAGCTCGACTACGCGCTCAAGGTCTGGCTCGTGCACCGGCTCTCAGGCCGCCGCCTCTCGCTGAAGGCGGGCACCGTCTCGGTCTGCATGCTCGGCCTGGTCGATGCAGCTGCGCTGCTGCCGCCTGCTCTCGTCGGGGCGGTGCTCGCCCCCACGATGCAGGTACGGCTGCCCTTGCTCGCGGTCGTGGCGGTTGGGCTGGCGTCTACGGCGTTGATCCTCGCCGCGCCGCGGCTGCAGAGGCTGCTCCCGAGCGGCCGCGTGAAGCGCTTCAGCGGCAAGGTGGCTGGACAGCGGACGAGCTGGCGCGAGCAGCTCACCGCCTACTTGCTCCTCTCCGCCTCGCTCTGGACGCGCGTCAGTGCGCTGATCCTGCTCCTGCTCGCCCTCCACATCGAGCTCTCGCTGAGCGGTGCGCTCGTCTTCATCTGCCTGACCGCGGGATCGGCCTTCGTGCCGATTCCCTCCTTCTCGCTTGGTGCCGGAACGGTCGCGCTCTCCGCGCTCGGGATCGGTGTGGAGTCGGCGGCCCGCTTTGCGCTCGCGGTCTCCCTGACCTCGTTGCTCGCCGCGCTCACGCTGACCGTCGCCGTGGCTGTCTTCTATGCGGCTCGCCAGCTACGCGGTCGGCGGCTCACGTACGCCTAGACCCGCGCTACCGTTCTGCTGGTGGGCGGTAAGAAGCGTCTGACACCGCAGGGCGTCGCAAGGATGCGCAAGCGCGAAGCATCCGTCGGGCTCGACCCGGAGGACGCAGCCGCGCAGTGGCTCGGCGAGCACGACGCACCACCGCCGCCGAAGACACCGAAGTCGGCGAAGAAGTCCGTGACGCTCCACCGCTTCAAGCAGCGACGCGGCGAGTGACGAGCTTGACCCGCCGCTGAGCGCTTGGAGTGTCGCGCGTGGTCAAGCGGACGAGGCAATCGGCGCACGTGGTCACTTGGTTTTCGCAGGTCACCGCTGGGAGAGGGTGAGCCGAATGAAACTGAACGACCTGCTGCGGATGGCCGCGCTCGCTGCGGTGACCGGCGGGTGCTTCGTGGCATCGGCCGTCGCGAGCGGGAACCTTGTCGTCAACGGCAGCTTCGAGAACGGCTATCCGGCTGTATCGAACGGGCCGGGGTGGCAGGCGGTCGGGTACCTGGGCTATCCGAGCGACCTGATCCCCGGCTGGACGCAGACCGGCGGTGGCGTCGACTGGCACCTCAGCCAGTCCGATCCGGAACCCGCCGCGCAGGACGGGAGCTACACGATCGACTTGATCGGAACCGACGCCGCAGGCGCGATCCAGCAGGACGTGCCGACGACGACCGGCGGGCAGTACGCGCTGTCGTTCTACTACGCCGGGCATCCGCTCTGCATCGGCGGTGGAAGCGCCTCGGCGCTCGTCAGCGCGGGAACATCGTCGACCGTCGTGACGTCAGGCGCAACCAACACCTACACGCCGGTGACGCTCAACTTCACCGGGACGGGTGCATCGACGCCAATCTCGTTCCAGAGCGACACGGCATCCGGCTGCGGCGGAGTCCTGATCGACAACGTGTCCGCCGAGCAGATGCCCACGACGAAGGACCAGTGCAAGAAGGGCGGCTGGCGGAGCTACGGGATCTTCGAGAACCAGGGCGAGTGCGTGCGCTTCGTCGCCACCGGCGGCAAGCACACGCTGCGCTAGCAGGCCGGGTCTCTCCGTCAGGCCGCGGACGGCCCCCGGAGCACGATCTCGTCGTAGAGCGTCCGGTAGCCGAATCGCCGGTTCAGCGCGAGCATCCCTTCGAGCCGCACCTCGTTCGCCGTGCGCAGCGTCGTCACGCCGTTCGCTTTCGCCCACCTGATCTGTGCGCGCTTGATCGCACCCGCGATGCCGCGGCCGCGCGCGTCGCGTGCGACGGCCATGAACCCGTTCTTCCACTGGTCGTCCTCATGCTCGAGGTAGCCGTAGCCGAGCACGCGGTCGCCGTCGAGCGCGATGAAGTACGCCTCCGGCGGATTCGCGGCGAGCCCCCACTGGAACCACGCGTCGCTGACCGTCGACTCGCTGCGCCCCGGCTGGTCCGGGTGCGCGATCTGTGCGAGCTCATAGAGCGCGGGCGCGAGATCGGGCCGCTCCGCGAACGTGACGAGCTCGAACGCCGGCGGATCCGGATCGGGAGCGGCCGCAACGTCGAGCTCCGAGATGACGTAGCGCCGCACCTCCTCGTAGCCGCGCGGCTCGAGAAACGCGACGACCTCCGGCGTACGGTCGGTCGTCCACACCTCGAGCCCGGTCTTCCCGAGCGCGCGCGCCTGCGTCGACGCCTCGCGCCAGCGCTCCTCGTCGATCTCGCGGAACCACACCTCGGCGTACGGGAGGTGCTCGAGACCCGGCATCAACGTGACGAGCATTGACGCATTCTCTCGCAACGACGGTCGGAGACTACGGGCCGATTCGCACGCACCGAGCGGTCAGGTATCGCAGGGTCAAGTCCGGTGTCAGACACCCGCACGAAAGTGCGCAGGAAGTGCCACAAGATTGCGACCACGCGAGATGTCGTGCGTCGTCGTGCTGGTGTCAGACACCCGCACGAAAGTGCGTCGCAAGCGTGACGAGGGTGTCTGCTTTTCGTGCTCCTCATCGTCGGTCGGCTCGCGCTCGCCGTCGGCGGCTGGACCGTGCAGGGACTCCGCTGGGCAGCGTCCGGCGGGCGGGCGCGCGCGGTCCCGCAACCTGCTTGAGGCATTGCTTAACCCTGTTAATGATCGGTCCGGCGGTGCTGCTAGCTTGCCGAGGTGAGTAGGCGTTTTCTTTCCGTCGATCCTCCGGATCTGAGCCTCTGGCCGACGGCGAAAGGGCTCGCCAGGTTGTGGCGCGAGCAGTGGAAGATCGTGACCGTCGGTCTGGTGTGCGCGTTCGTCATGACCGGGCTGTCCTTGGCGATCCCGCTCGTCATCCAACGGGCGATCGACCATGCGATCGCGCCGAAGAGCGGACACCGCGCGGCGCTCTGGCCGTACCTCGCAGTCGTCGTCGTGCTGGCGATCGTGCGCTTCTTCGTCAACTTCACGCGCCGCTACGCGACCGCGCGCACCGGTGTGCGCGTCGAGGCGCGGATGCGCGAGTTGCTCTACCAGGCTTACCTCCGCTACCCGCGTGCGTTCTACGACCGGCACGCGACCGGCCAGGTCGTCTCGCGCGCGACGAACGACCTCTACCCCATCCGTTACTTCATCGGCTGGGGCATGACGCAGGGGATCCAGTCCGTGATGATGATCGTCGGGATCGCGATCGTCCTCTTCCTCGTGGACGTGAAGCTCGCCGCGCTCGCGCTCGTCGCGATGCCGTTCGTCGCCGTGCTGACGTTCATGTTCGGACGCAAGGTGATGCCGGTGTCACGCGAGGTGCAGCAACTGAAGGCCGACGTTACCGAGGCCGCAGACGAGGCCGTCGTCGGGATCGAGATGGTGCAGGCGTTCGGCCGCGAGGACGACGTCCAGGCGCGCTTCGGCGTGAAGGCACAGGCCGTGCGCGACGGCGTGCTGCGCCAGGCACGGATCGAAGCGGCGTTCCTGCCCGGGCTGCTCTTCCTGCCGACGCTCTCGATCGCCGCGGTCGTCTACTTCGGCGGCCGCGACGTGATCAACGGCGCGCTCACCTACGGCCAGTTCTTCCTCTTCTACCAACTGCTCCTGCAGCTCGTCTGGCCGCTCGAGGCGCTCGGGTGGATCCTCTCGCTCGGGCAGCGTGCGACCGCGTCCGCATCGCGCAGCTTCGCGTGGCTCCAGGGGATCGAAACGATTCCCGAGCCAAGCCAGCCGACATCGCTGCCCGCAGGGCCGCTGGGCGTGCGCTTCGAGGACGTCCACTTCTCCTACGGCAGCGGTTCCGAGGTGCTCTCCGGCATCCAGCTCGAGGTCGCGCCGGGCGAGGTGATCGCCGTGTGCGGCCCGACCGGTGCTGGGAAGACCTCGCTGCTGAACCTGCTGCCGCGCTTTTACGACCCAACGGACGGGCGCGTGCTGGTCGGCGGCGTGGACGCGCGCGATCTGCCGATCGAGGACCTGCGAAACGCCGTCGCGATCGTCACGCAGAAGCCGATCCTCTTCTCGATCCCGCTGCGCGACAACCTGACCGCGGCGCGGCCCGATGCACCCTGGGACGAGGTCGTCGCGGCCTGCGAGGCCGCCGGCGTCGCGCACTTCGCGTCGGAGCTGCCTGACGGCTACGACACGCTGATCGGCGAGCGCGGCGTCAACCTCTCCGGCGGGCAGCGCCAGCGCGTGGCGCTCGCGCGCGCGCTCGTCGCCGGCGCGCGCGTGGTCGTGCTCGACGACCCGATGTCGGCGGTCGACACGCAGACCGAGCGCCACCTCGTCGAGAACCTCAGGCCCGCGCTCGCGGGTCGCACGGTGCTGATCGCGACGCAGCGGCTCTCGACCGTCGAGGTCGCAGACCGCGCGGTCGTCGTCGACGACGGCGTGATCGTCGAGTCGGGCACGCCCGACGAGCTGCTCGCGCGCGGAGGGCTCTTCGCACAGCTCTTCGGCGAGGAGGTCAGCGCTGCCGCGTAACCAACGCACCGGCCTGACGCGCCTCGGGCGCTATCTGATCGGTCGCCGCAAGCGCGTCGCCCTGCTCGGGCTGCTCGGCGTCTGCTCGGCCTCCGCGCCTGTGGCCGCGCTGCTGATCGTGAAGGACGCGATCGACCACGGCATGCGTGCGCACGACAAGACACGGCTGGGAGTCGACGTCCTCGTGTACCTCGCGATCAACGGGCTCGCCTGGATCATGCAGACGTCGCTCGTCCGCGGCCTCGCGGGCGTCGGCCAGGACGTCGTGCTCGGCCTGCGTCAGGATCTCTTCGACCACCTGACGACGCTGTCGCTCCGCTACTTCTCGCAGCAGAAGGCGGGCTGGATCATCTCGCGCCTCACCTCCGACGTCGACGCGCTCTCCGACGTGCTTTCGCAGGGACTGACGACGCTCGTCGTCAACACGCTCACGCTGCTCGCCGCGATCGTCGGCCTATTCGTCCTCGACTGGCGGCTCGGGCTCGTCGCGCTCGTGATCCTGCCGCCGACCCTCGTGCTCACGCGCTGGTTCCAGGTGAAGTCGCACGCTGCGTTCCTGCGCGTGCGCGAGACGATCTCGGCGCTGACCGCGCAGATCGCCGAGTCGGTCTCCGGGATGGCCGTCATCCAGGCGTTCAACCGCGAGCGCGCGTTCCTCTCCGAGTTCGACAAGGCGAACGACGCCAACCGCGTTACGAACACCTACGCGCAATACCTCAACTCGATCTTCTTTCCCGCGGTCGAGCTGCTCGGCGTCGTCGCGATGGTCGCAGTGCTGTGGGTGGGTGGCCGCATGCTCGGCCACGGGTCGCTGACGATCGGCACGCTCGTCTCGTCGGTCTTCTTGCTCAACCTCGTCTTCCAGCCGCTGCAGGAGCTCTCCGATCTCTACGGCCAGGTGCAGTCGGCCGGCGCGGCCATGGAGAAGATCACGACCGTGCTCGACACCGAAGCGGAGATCCACGACGAGCCGAGCGCGATCCGCGCGCCGCGCATCGAGGGCGACCTCGTGCTCGACCGGGTCACGTTCTCGTACGGCAGAGACCCCGTGCTGCACGCGATCGATGTCCATGTCAGGGCAGGACAGTGTCTCGCCCTCGTCGGCGAGTCCGGCGGCGGCAAGTCGACGACCGCGAAGCTCGTCGGGCGCTTCTACGACCCGGACGAGGGTGCGATCCGTGTCGACGGCCACGACCTGCGCTCGCTCGAGCTGCGCACGTACCGCCGCCAGCTCGGCGTCGTCCTCCAGGATCCGTTCCTGTTCGCCGGCACGATCGCGGACAACATCCGCTTCGCACATCCCGACGCGACCGATGCCCAGGTCGAGGACGTCGCGCACGCAGTCGGCGTCGACCGCATCGCGCGCCGCTTCGACACCGGGCTGCAGCACGAGGTGCGCGAGGGCGGCGCGGGCCTGTCGGCCGGCGAGCGCCAGCTGATCTCGATCGCACGCGCGCTGCTTGCCGATCCGCGCATCCTGATCCTCGACGAGGCGACGTCCAACATCGACCGGCCGACGGAGATCCTGATCGAGCAGGCGCTCGACCGTCTGCTGCGCGGCCGCACCTCGATCATCATCGCCCACCGCCTCGCAACCGTCCGCCGCGCGGACGAGATCCTCGTCATGGAGCACGGGCGCATCACGCAACAAGGCACGTTCGACGACCTGCTCGCCGTCGAGGGGCCCTTCCGCCGGCTGGCGGCGCAGTTGAAGGACACCGCACTTAAGGGTGTGGGGGCTCAGCTACAGGCGGACGACGAGATGCCGGTGACCGGCAGCCGCGAGAGCAGCTCGGCGAGCGTCGCGAGCTCCGAGCCCGAGTAGCGCCCGAGGAACAGCTCGTCGATGCCGCGCAGGTGCGTGACCGACGCTTCGCTCAGCTTCTGCGCGCCCTCGTCCGTCAGCTTCGCGTAGGACACGCGTGCATCCGACGAGCACGTCTGCTTGCAGACAAATCCCGCGCGCTCGAGCCCTTCGAGCAGCCGGGTGATCCCCGACGCCGTCAGAAGAATCGACTCTGCGAGGTCGACACGCCGCATCATCCCGGCCTCGGCATGTGACAGGTGCAACAGCACCTCATAGTCGTTCAGCGTCAGGCCGTGCTCGCGCTGGAGCTGCGCGGACAGCTCGCGCGTGATCGCCGAGTGCGACCGCAGGTAGGCGATCCACGATTCGAGCCGCTGGGGAGGTGAAGAGATTTGGGTCATAGTTGCGCCCTCAAGTGTAGCGCGGATCGCGGGGCCCAGGGACGTCGATAGATTCTCCTATATGGCCCGGTCTGACAAGGTTTCAAGGGACGCCGGAATCGAGGTGATCGGCCTCGTGCGGCGCTTCAAGGACGTCGAAGCCGTGGCCGGGATCGACCTGACGATCAGCCCCGGCGAGATCTACGGCTTCCTCGGCCCGAACGGCGCCGGGAAATCGACCACGGTCCACATGCTCACGACCCTCCTCCCCCCTTCGGCCGGCCGGGCGACCGTCGCGGGCTTCGACGTCGTCAAGCAGGGCTCGAAGGTGCGCGCCTCGATCGGCGCCGCGCTCCAGGAAGCCGCGCTCGACCCCTTTCTGACGGGCCGCGAGCACCTGCGTCTCGGCGCCTCGCTGCACGGGATCCGCGGCACCGAGCGGAAGCAACTGATCGAGCGCCTGCTCGAGCGCGTCGGCCTCACCACCGCCGGCGACCGGAAGGTGCGCACGTACTCGGGCGGGATGAAGCGCCGGCTCGACCTCGCCCTCGCGCTCATCCACGACCCGTCGATCCTCTTCCTCGACGAGCCGACCACCGGGCTCGACCCGCAGAGCCGCTCGGCGCTCTGGACGGAGGTCGCCCGCCTCGCGCGCGAGGAGGGCGTAACCGTCTTCCTGACGACGCAGTACCTCGAGGAGGCCGACGTGCTCGCCGACCGCGTCGGGATCATCGACCACGGGCACATCGTCGCCGAGGGCACTCCTGGGGATCTGAAAGCACAGATCGGCAAGTCGACCGTGGAAGTCGTGCCCGAGAACCACGACGAGCTCGGCCGGTTGCGCGAGCTGCTATTGCGCTTCGGCGAGGAGACGGCGGCACGTCCCGGCGCGTTCGCCGTGCAGCTGAACGGCAAGGGCGAGCTGCCCTCGGTGATCCGCGCGCTCGACACCGAGAGCCTGCGCGCCGCGGAGATCAACCTGCACCAGCCGACGCTCGACGACGTGTTCCTCGCGAAGACCGGCCGCACCCTCGAGGGCGCGGAAGAGCAGGCGTAATGAGTGTGATCGCGCACCAGGTCGCGCTGATCGCGCAGCGCTCACTGGTGCGCACCGCGCGCCAGCCGGGTGTCTGGATCCCGCCGCTCACGTTCCCGCTGATCCTGATGGCGGTCAACTCGAACGGCCTGAAGGCGGCGACGCACCTCCCCGGTTTCCCGACGAACTCGTTCCTCGCGTTCTTCGTGCCGTTCTCGTTCATGCAGGGCGCGCTCTTTGCCTCCGCGATCGCCGGCACCGATCTCGCGCGTGACGTCGACACCGGCTTCCTGAACCGGCTCGCGCTGACGCCGGTGCGCGGCGCCGCGCTGCTGATCGGCCAGGTCGGCGGCGCCGTCGGTCTCGGGACAATCCAGGCGGTCGTCTACCTCGCGGTGGCCTTGCTGGCCGGCGTGCACATCGTCGCCGGCATCGGCGGCGCGGTCCTGATCCTGTTGCTGGCGATCCTCGTCGCGACAGGCTTCGGGACGCTCGGGTTGTGGATCGCCCTGCGCACCGGCTCCGGCGAAGGCGTGCAGTCGACGTTCCCGCTGCTCTTCTTCCTGCTGCTGATCTCGAGCATGAACCTGCCGCGCAACCTGATCGAGGTCAACTGGTTCCGCGACCTCGCGACGATCAACCCGGTCAGCTACATGATCGAGGCGATGCGGTCGCTCGTGATCTCCGGGTGGGACACGCAGGCGCTCGTGCTCGGGTTCGGCTTCGCGTTGGCGCTGATCGGCATCTCGCTGCTTCTCTCGGCCCGTCAGCTGAAGGTCAGGATGTCTCGCACATGATCAGCGTGGCACTCGGCCTCGCGTACCGGCAACTCACGGTGCTGTTCAAGAACCCGTCGCTCTTCCTGCCGCCGATGCTCTTCCCGCTGATGAACTTCATGTCGTTCGCCGGCGGTCTCTCGCGGCTGCGCCACGTGCCGGGGTTCGACTTCCACAGCGGCTACACGGCGTTCACCTTCGTCTTCGTGCTGCTGCAGTCGGCCGCGTTCGGCGGTGTCTTCGCCGGGTTCGGGATCGCGCGCGACTTCGAGTACGGCTTCGCACGCCGGCTCCTCGTCTCCGCTCCTCAGCGATCGGGCCTGATCCTCGGCTACGCACTGTCCGCGCTCACACGGTGGGCGATGATCGCGATCGTCCTGACGACCGTCGCGCTGATCGGCGGCATGCAGGTCGGCGGCAACGGGATCGACCTGTTCGGGATGTACGCGCTGGCGATGATCTTCAACATCGTCGGGCTGCTCTGGGCCTGCGGCGTCGCGATGCGCTTCCGCTCCATCCAGTCCGGGCCGTTGATGCAGACGCCTGTCTTCCTGCTGCTCTTCCTATCGCCGGTCTACGTCCCCCTCTCGCTCCTGACCGGCTGGATCCACGGCGTCGCGCGCGTCAACCCGCTCACGTTCCTGCTCGAGGCCGGCCGGGGCTTCATCGACGGCCACCCAACACAGCTGGCAGCTGCGTTCGGCGTCTCCGCGGCGCTCGTGGTCTTCTTCGCGTTCTGGGCCAGGACGGGCCTCGCACGCGCAGAGCGCGCCGGCTGAGGCCGGAGTAGGCTGAAGCACCCGGTCTGCGAGGTGCCATGAGCATTGAGTTTGAGGGAGTTGCGACGCTATTCGACGAGCTACGCGCGAGGCTCGAAGAGGTGGCAGGTGACGACAACGTCCTTGCTGAGATGGTCGCGGCGTTGCAAGAAGCGGTCGCCCAACAGGCTCAGGTGGTCGACGAGATTCTCCACCGACTCCCCGTCGGTGTCACGGTGACCGACCCGTCATTCCGCGTGACGCGGTTCAACCAGCGCGCCGGCGAGATCATTGGACAGATGATGGTGACGACGGATTCGATGGACGAATGGGAGGTCGATCTCTTCCATCTCGACGGGACGCCCATGCAGTTCGCTGATCGCCCTGCCATCCGTGCGCTTGGTGGGGAAACGTCACGGAACGTCGAGTACGAGGCGCGCGACACGGAACGAGCTCCCTACATCGTCAACGCAAGCTCGACGCCGATCCGCGATGCGACGGGAAAGGTGATCCTCGCAGTCACCGTGTTCGACGACGTCACCGAGGGCCGGCGGCGCGCGGAGGCTGATCGCGAGTTTGTCGCGAACGCCGCGCACCAGATCCGCAGTCCGATCGCCGCCATCGCGAGCGCCTGCGGTGCATTGAGCGCCGGGGCGAAAGACGCCCCCGACGCCCGCGACCGCTTCCTCGAGCACATCGAGCGTGAGGTCGCGCGGATGGAGCAGCTCGCAGACGGCTTGCTGGCGCTGGCCCGCGCCGAGCGCGGTGACGTTCCCGCCCCGCTCTCGGAGATTGCACTCAAGCCGCTGCTCCAACGCGTGAGCGACGGCAGCGCGACCAAGGACGGAGTCGACCTCGAGGTGTACTGCCCGGACGACCTGACCGCATTCGCGAACGAGGCGCTGGTGACCGAGGCTCTCGCCAACGTCGTCACGAACGCCGTGCAGCACACAACGCGAGGCACCGTTGTCCTGCGAGGGGAACAGGGGCGAGCCGGCGCGATCATCGAGGTCTGCGACGAGGGCCCGGGGATCGCCGATCAGGATCGCGAGCGCATCTTCGAACGGTTCTATCGGGGCCCCCGTCCGGCGACCGCCGGCGTCGGCCTCGGGCTTGCGATCGCCGCTGCTGCGACACGCGCGGCAGGCGGTAGCCTCGAGCTCGTGGACTCACCGGTCGGCGCGTGCTTCCGGTTCACCTTCACGCGAACGGCGCGCGGAGGATGAGCAACGTCCTCTTCGCGGACGACGAGCTGACGATCCGCGAAGCCGTCGCGTACGCCCTGCGAGTCGAGGGTGTCAAAGTCAAGACGTACGACACGGGAGGCGGGGCCCTCGACGCGGCCCGTGACAAGCACTTCGACCTCGTGATCCTCGACGTGATGCTGCCGGACATCTCGGGGCTCGAGGTCTGCCGGAGGATCCGTGCCTCGAGCAGTGTCCCGGTGATGCTGCTGACGGCACGGGACACCGAGGCCGACCTCGTCCTCGGCTTCGAAGCCGGCGGCGACGACTACATCAAGAAGCCGTTCTCGATGACCGAGCTTGTAATCCGCGTACGGGCAATACTCCGGCGGCAGGAACTCGACCGGTCGATCGGGCAACGGATCGTCAGCGTCGGCGACCTGAGCATCGATCTCGCACGGCACGAGGTCCGCGTGAACGGCGACCACGTCCGCCTGACGCCGACCGAGGTCCGGCTCCTGACACTGCTTGCGGCCGAGGACCGTGCGTTTTCACGCCGTGAGATCCTCGAGCATGTGTGGGAGACGGTGTTCGTCCCCGACGAGCGCTCCTGCGACGTCCACGTCGCCAACCTGCGGCGCAAGATCGAGGACGATCCGGGCCATCCGAAGCGCGTCCTGACGGTTCGGGGCGTCGGCTACCGCCTCGGCGGACGATGAAGATTTCTTCACAGAACCTGTAGCAAGACTTCTTCGGCTGCCGGTTAGCGTCGAAGCATGGTGACGACACAGGCGACTCCGAAGGCCGCGCCCGCGCAGGATCATGAGCGGCCGATCCTGATCTTCTTCACCTCGGACACGAACGGCCGCTGCCGCCGGGCGGAGGGATTCCTGGCACAGGTGCTCCAGCGCCGTCACAACCACGAGACGTTCGCCTTGCGCTTCGTCGAGCAGGGCGATCATCCCGAGCTGATCGACCGCTTCCAGGTCGAGACGACGCCGACGCTGATGGTGGTCGCGGACAAGGTCGTCCGCGGCAGGCTCGTCGAACCGCGCGGCTGCGAGGAGATCCAGGCGTTCCTCGCGCCATGGCTTCGTTAGACCAGTTGCGCTAGACGCGGCCGAAGCCGGATGCCTGCGGGCGACGGCGCTCCCGCCGCATCACCTCGCCGCCGTTCGAATCGTTCCCGATCGCGGTGTCCCTCGACGGTGTGCAGGTCGTCGCCGGCAACGCTGACGACGATCCCGACGTGATCGGGCAGGCCGCCGTCCCAGTCGAAGATCACGAGATCGCCTGCACGCGGCTCCGTGACCCAGCGCCCGGTCGCCTTGAGCCAGGCGGCAAGCGTCGGGACATACGCAACGCCACGCGGACCGACTCCGGCGCCGTGCCAACCGCGGCAGAGGACGACGCCGGCGCCGACGTCGAAGCAATACGACGCGAAGATCGCGCACCAGGGCACACCGTCGGCGCCGAACCACCGCCCGAACATCGTGTGGTTCGAGCCGGGCGGCACCTCGCGCACGCCCACATGCCGCAGCGCCTCGGCCAGCGCGCGCCGGCCCGGTGAAGCGCTCATGCAATGACCGTACCGCCCCGGTTTGACAACGCGCAAGTGCACCGTCGTGAAGGTGCTGCGCGACGGCTCGCGCAAGGCGTTTGCCCTCCTATAAATCGCGGCGCTTGAACGCGGTCACCGCCGCGGCGAGCACGAACACGAGGTAGAGCACCGACCAGACGAGGAGCGGCGTTCCCGCGCGGTGCGAACCGCCGAACGGCCCGAGCTCGAGCACGAACTTCGCGAACCCGGTCGTGTTGACGGTCAGGCGGTGCAACGCATCTTCGTACAGCGCGTCGAACGGCACGAACCACCAGGCGATGCGCGAGATGTGCTGGAGTTTGTGCGAGTTGATCGCGTGCCCGATCTCGCCGAGCAGCCCGGCCATCAAGCCGGCGCCGAAGACCATCAGCGTCCCGATCCCGTTCGCGATCGGCGAGAGGAAGACCGACCCGGCGAGCGCGAGCGAGGAGACGACGACGATCGCCGCCGCGAGCTCGATGCCCGGCGAGACGAGCCGATCCGGCGACCAACCACCTGCCCAGTACGTGATGCCGACGGACGCGAAGTAGACGGCGAGCACGTAGGCGACGCACACGCCCGCGGCGCCCGCAAAGCGCGCGAGCAGCAGTTGCGTGCGCCCGATCGGCCGCACGACTAGCGGCTGCAGCAGCCCCGCCTCCGCGTCACCGCGCACGACGTTCAGCGTCAGGAATACCGCGAGCACGGCGCCGAGGAACAGCGTCGCGAACATCGCAAGCCCGAAGACGATCGCTCCCGCGAGCTGTTCCGAGTTCAGGTTCCCCTGCCCCACACCGACGAAGCCGCGTGTGTCCTTGAACGCCTCGTGCGTGCCCCACGCGTACAGCGAGAGGAAGAGCACCGTGAGCACCAGCACGACCGCGAACATCTTGCGGCGCAGGCTCTCGCGCAGCCCGTAAAGGATGATCGTCGTCAATCGACGACCTCGAGATAGACGTCCTCGAGCGAGGACGCGACGACCCGCACCTCGTAGATCTCCTCACCGGCGGCGACAAGCTCTCGCACGATGCGCGGCACGTCCTCGCGCCGCGCGTCCTCGAAGACACGCGTGCCGGTCGCCGTCTCGACCTCCACCCCGCCTTGCCGTCGCAGCTGATCGGGCGTGCCGGCCGCGACGACGCGGCCGTGGTCGACGATCACTACGTGGTCGCAGACGAGCTCGACCTCGGAGAGCAGGTGCGAGTTGAGGAGCACCGAGGTCCCGCGGCGGCGCAGCTCCTCGAGCAGACCACGGACGACCCGGCGGCCCGCGGGATCGAGCGCGCTCGTCGGCTCATCGAGGAGGAGCAGCCGCGGCGACCCGACCAACGCTTGCGCAATGCCGAGCCGCTGTTGCATTCCCTTCGACATCGCCGCGACGCGCGTCGCGCGTGCGTGCGGCAACCCGACGAGCTCGAGCAGCTCCGTGCGCTCGGCCGCGCCTCCTGTCGAGCCGGCGAGCCGCTGGTGCAGCGTCAACAGCTCATCGGCGCTCATCCACGACGGGAAGCGGAAGAGCTCCGCGAGGTAGCCGAGCGACCGGCGCGCGGGCGGCGAGCCGGCGGGAGCACCGCAGACCTCCACGCTGCCGGCACTCGCGCGGACGAGCCCGCACGCGATCTTGACGAGCGTCGACTTGCCGGCGCCGTTCGGTCCGAGGAGGCCGACGAGCTGGCCCTCACCGACCTCGAGGTCGACGCCGCTCAGCGCCTCGGTCCGGCCGTAGCGCTTCTCCAGGCCTTTCGCGAGCAGCACGGGCGGCACAGAACGAGCCTACCCGCTCGTCGGTTCTTATTTGACGTATGAGAGCTTCTTATGTATTTGTTCACCATGCCTATGAACAAAGCCAAGAAAATCACCCTCCTCGCCGCGGTCTTCGCGGCCCTCGCCGTAGCGACCGCCGCGGCTGCCGGCACGAACATCTCGCTCGTCGGCTACTCCACCCCCAAGGCCGTGATGGGAAAGATCATCCAGGCCTGGCAGCAGACCCCCGCCGGCAAGGACACGTCGTTCAGCCAGTCCTTCGGCGCCTCCACCGACCAGGCCCGCGCGGTCGCGAACGGCCTGAAGGCCGACCTCGTCTTCCTCTCGACCGGCGACGACGTCAACCTCCTCGTCGACGCCGGCCTCGTCGACTCGAACTGGAACCACCAGGCCTACAACGGGATCGGCGCCGACACCGTCGTCGTCTTCGCGGTGCGCAACGGCAACCCGAAGCACATCAAGGGCTGGAACGACCTGATCCGCCCCGGCGTCCAAGTGCTTACCCCGAACCCGTTCAGCTCCGGCTCGGCGAAGTGGAACATCCTCGCCGCCTACGGCGCACAGCGCCGCCTCGGCAAGACCGACAAGCAGGCAACCGCGTACTTGCAGGAGCTCTTCAAGCACGTCGTCTCCCAGGACACCTCCGGCCGCAACGCCACGAACACGTTCCTCAGCGGCAAGGGCGACGTCCTGCTCACCTACGAGAGCGAGGCGCTGAACGCGCGGCTCAACGGCCAGGACATCCAGTACGTCATCCCCCGCCAGTCGATGCTGATCGAGCTCCCGATCGCGGTGCTCAAGAACAACCCGAACAAGGACATCGCGAACAAGTTCATCCAGTTCGTGAAGCAGCCCGCCGCGCAGGATCTGTTCGCGCAGTACGGCTTCCGGCCGGTCAACCCGACGGTCGCGAAGAAGTACACCGCGAAGTTCCCGGCGCGTCCGGGCATCTTCAAGGTCGACGACAAGATCATCGGCGGCTGGCGCCACGCCGACGATGTCTGGTTCGACCCGAACAAGGGCCGCATGGTCGGGATCGAACGTGCCATCGGAGGACCGACCACTGGCTGATACCGCGCACGCGGGCCCTCTGTCCCGCAGATCACGACGCCACTCCAACGAGGGGGCCGCAGCCGCGGCCCTCTCGCTGGGTTTTACGACATCGTTCCTCTCCGTGATCGTGCTCCTCCCGATCGCGGCGCTCGTGTGGGCGTCGCAGAAGGACGGGCTACATCAGTTCTGGTCGGTCGCGACGTCGCCCGAGGCCATCGCCGCGCTCAAGCTCACGCTTGGCGCGTCGGTCGTGGTGTCGCTCGTCAGCGCCTTCTTCGGAACGATCACCGCGTGGGTGCTCGTCCGCGACGAGTTCCGCGGCAAGAGCATTGTCAACGCGGTGATCGACCTGCCGTTTGCGCTGCCGACGATCGTCGCCAGCCTGACGTTGCTCGCGCTCTACGGTCCGCAGTCGCCGCTCGGGATCGACATCTCGCTCACGCGGAAGGCGATCGTGCTCGCGCTGCTCTTCGTGACGCTGCCGTTCGTCGTGCGCACGGTGCAGCCGGTGCTGCTCGAGCTCGACCTCGAGGCGGAAGAAGCCGCGCGCTCCCTCGGCGCGAGCGAGCTCCGCGTCTTCCGAAGCATCGTGCTGCCGAACATCCTCCCCGGCATCCTGTCCGGCGTCGCGCTCGCGTTCGCGCGCGCGGTCGGTGAGATCGGCGCGCTCGTGCTGATCGCCGGCAACGTGCCGTTCAAGACCGAGGTCGCGTCGGTGTTCGTCTTCCTGCACATCCAGGGCGGCGACCAGGCAGGCGCCTCCGCGGTCGCGGTCGTGATGCTCGTCATCTCCTTCGCGCTGCTGCTCGCAATCGGCGGCCTGCGCTTTCTTGCGACGAGGCACGAGCGTGCGTAGGCTCGACGGAGCACGAGAAATACATGCGTAAGTACATCTTGCGCTTCCTCGCGCTGGGCTATCTGCTGGCGGTACTGCTGGGGCCGCTGTCGATGGTGTTCTTCCGGGCGTTCGACAAAGGCACCGGCGCGCTCTGGAAGACGCTGAGCGATCCGAACACGGTGCACGCGTTCAAGCTGACGCTGATCATCGCACTGATCGCGGTCCCGTTGAACGCGGTCTTCGGGGTGGTCTGCGCGCTCGCGATCGTGCGCCGCCGCTTCCCCGGCGCCGGCCTCGTCAACGCGATCGTCGACCTGCCGCTCGCCATCTCCCCCGTCGTCGTCGGCCTCTCGCTCTTCCTGCTCTACGGGCGCACCGGCTGGTTCGGGCCGTGGTTCGCACGGCACGGCATGCAGATCCTCTTCGCGCTGCCCTCGATGGTGATCGCGACGATCTTCGTGTCCCTTCCGTTCGTGGCACGCGAGGTGGTACCGACGCTGCGCGAGATCGGCGATGAGCAGGAGCAGGCCGCGCGCACTCTCGGCGCATCGAGCTGGCAGACGTTCTGGCGGATCACCCTGCCGTCGATCCGCTGGGCGGTCATCTACGGCGTCGTGCTCACGACGGCCCGCTGCCTCGGTGAGTACGGCGCGGTCGCGGTCGTGTCTGGCAACATCGAAGGCAAGACGCAGACGGCGACCCTGCGCGTGCAGGACGCCTACGAGAACTTCAACCAGTCCGGCGCGTACGGAATCTCCCTCGTGCTCGCCGCCATCTCCGTCGTCGTCCTGATCACCATGACGGTACTGCGGCCCAAGGAGGAAGAGGCTCTGTGAGCATCGAGGTACGCAACGTGTCCAAGCGGTTCGGGAGCTTCCAGGCCCTGGACGACGTCTCGCTTGACGTCGACGGCGGCGCGCTGACCGCGCTCCTCGGCCCGTCGGGCTCCGGCAAGTCGACCCTGCTCCGCATCATCGCGGGTCTCGAGTGGCCGGACAGCGGCGAGATCCACCTCGCCGGCGAGGACGCCACACCACTCACGACGCAGCAACGCGGTGTCGGCTTCGTCTTCCAGCACTACGCGGCGTTCAAGCACATGAGCGTGCGCGAGAACATCGCGTTCGGGCTGAAGATTCGCAAGCGTCCGAAGGACGAGGTGCGCTCGCGCGTCGACGAGCTCCTCGACCTCGTGCAGCTGCAGGGCTTCGGTGACCGCTATCCGGCGCAGCTCTCAGGGGGCCAGCGGCAGCGCATGGCGCTGGCCCGCGCGCTTGCACCGGAGCCGAAGGTGCTCCTGCTGGACGAGCCGTTCGGCGCCCTGGACGCGCGCGTGCGCGCGGAGCTTCGCGTCTGGCTGCGGCGGCTCCACGACGAGACCCACACGACCACCGTGTTCGTCACGCACGACCAGGAAGAGGCGATGGACGTCGCCGACAGCGTCGTCGTGATGAACAAGGGCCGCGTCGAGCAGGTCGCCGGCCCGCGTGAGCTCTACGACGCTCCCGCAAACGAGTTCGTGATGTCGTTCGTCGGACAGGCAACGCGGATCGACGACGCGTGGGTCCGCCCACACGACTTCGAGCTCGTGCTCGTGCCGAACGGCTCGACGCGCGAGGCGCAGGTCGAACGCGTCGTCCACCTCGGCTTCGAAGTCCGCGCCGAGCTCGTGCGCGACGACGGCGAGACCCTTGCCGTGCAACTGACGCGCGACCAGGCAGCGCAACTGGAACTGGAGCGCGGCCAGATCGTCTACGTCCGCCCCACCCACCAGACCACCTTTTAGTCCCGAACTGAACCCGGTCGCCGGAGTTCGGAAACTCGTGAACCTGGTTTCGCACACCCCGCGAAATCAGGTTCATCTATGTATGAGATGCGTCCTGTGCGCCGCCTCGCGGTTCAGTGCGGTGCCCAGGCGTCCGGGTCGGCGGCCAGGGCCTGGACCGACGCCGGCAGCTCGCCGCGGGCGAGGTCGGCGAGCGTCACCTGCTCGAGCACGCCGCGCAGGCTCGCGCGCACCGCGACCCACACATCGCGCAGCGGCGCGGCGCTGCCCTCGTAGCTGAGCTGCTCCGAGCGGACGCCGCGGACGTTCGCGAGTGGGCCGTCGACCGCGCGGATGATGTCCGCGAGACTGACCTCCTCGGCGGGACGCGCGAGCCAGTAGCCGCCGTCGGCGCCGCGCCGGCTGGCGACGAGGCCGGCGTTCCGGAGGTCGCCTAAGATGTTCTCGAGGAAGTTCGACGGGATGTCCTGCGCCTGTGCGATGCGGTCGCCCTTCACCGGGCCGTCGCCGGCGGCTGCCAGCTCCACCGCCGCCCGGATCGCGTAGTCCGCCTTCGCTGAGACCCTCACGCAACCATTCTGCCCTGCGCGGCGTTGCACCACTGATGCGTCGGCTCCCCGTCCTTCTGATCGGCTTCGCGGCCGCCCTCGCGGCGGCCCTGATCGCGAACGCGGGCTCCACCGGGAAAACGGCCTTCCGGACGCCCGACGCAGGCGCCGCGTGCAAGGTCTCGGGCCTGTCGCTCGTCTGCTCGTCCCTCGGGTCACCTGGCTCGGTCGAGCTGCGCGGAAGAGGCGGCGCTCAGGTCGTCAGCCGGCTCCCGTGGTGGGACGCCTCGACGCCCGTCCTGCACACCTGGCACCACGGCGCGATCTCCTGCCGCCTCGCCGGCAACGCAATCCTCTGCCGCAACGACTCGACCGCGATCCGCATCACCGCGGCCGGACTCTCCGTCGCGAGCTAGCGGTCGAACTCGTCGAGCAGGATCCTGATCTCGCACACCTCGCGGAAGCCGAGCTGCGCGAGGATCGGGCGTGACATCGGCCCGGCCTGCGTGACGAGCACCGGCGTCCCGCGCGCGACGGCGTCGTCCCAGCGCGCCGCGACGAGCGCACGGTAGGCGCCGCGGCTCCGCGCCTCGGGAAGCGTCGAGCCGCCGAACAGCGAGACGCCGTGCTCGCCGAACGACGCGCTCGCGCGCGAGACGGGCTCGCCGTCCACGTACGCGAGGTAGACGACGTTGTTCGAATCCTGGTCGCGCGGCCGCGCCTCGGTCGGGACCGGGTCGCCGAACGCGATCGCGGCAATCTGGTCGGCTACGAGATGCTCCTCATCGGTCTTGGCGCGCCGCACCTCGACGTCGTCGGGGCCAGGCCCGGGCGGCTCGGTCAGCACCATCCCGATCGCGAGCGCCGTTGGCTGGTCGTCGACTAGCCCGAGCGCGAGCAACCGGTCGACGAGCCCCTCAGGGGTCGCGTGTGAACCGACCTCCCACGTGCACGCGGCTCTCCCCTTCGCACGGAGGATGCCGTGGATCTCCTCCCGCACCTCGTCGATCTCCTCCGACCGCAGGCGGAACCGCTGCGCGACGTTCCAGTGCGGCTCGTCGCCGCGCCCCATCCAGAGGACGTAGCGGTCGTTGACGATCCGCTCGTCAGCCGGACCGAGCGGCGTATAGGTGTTCGCGTTCTCCGCGAGCTCGAGGACCCAATCCACGGCCGCCACCCTAGCGACGCAGTAGATTCGTACCGTGTGGGCATGCGCATCCTGCGGTCAGGAGAATCCTGACGGCTTCAAGTTCTGCGGAAACTGCGGCGCGCCGCTCGAGGCGCCCCCCGCGCGCGAGGTGCGGAAGGTCGTGACGATCGTCTTCTGCGATCTCACGGGCTCGACCGCCCTCGGCGACCGCACCGATCCCGAAACGCTGCGCGCGACGATGCGCGGCTACTACGAGGAGATGCGCGCGATCCTCGAACGGCACGGCGGCACCGTCGAGAAGTTCGTCGGCGACGCGGTGATGGCCGTCTTCGGCGTCCCGGTGTCGCGTGAGGACGACGCGCTGCGCGCCGTGCGCGCCGCCTGGGAGATGCGCACTGCCGTCGGCGAGCTCGGGCTGCAAGCGCGGATCGGCGTCAACACCGGCGAAGTGGTCGCGGGGGAAGGCGACACGCTTGTCACCGGGGACGCCGTCAACGTCGCAGCGCGTCTGGAGCAGGCTGCGGAGGCCGGCGAGGTGCTGATCGGAACGGAGACGCACCGCCATGTTCGCGACGCGGCCACGGTCGAGCAGGTGCAGGTGACGGCGAGGGGCAAGCCTGAACCGATCGCGGCGCTGCGAATCCTCCAGCTCGACCTCGAGGCGAGCGGCGTTGCACGCCGGCTCGACACGCCGCTCGTCGGACGTGAGCGTGAGCTCGCACTCCTACGCCAGACCTATGACACCGCCGCGCGCGAGCAGTCCTGCCATCTCTTCACGCTCCTCGGCCCCGCCGGCGTCGGGAAGTCCCGACTCGTCGCAGAGCTGCTCGCCGGACTCGACGCCAAAGTCGTTCGTGGCCGCTGCCTTGATTACGGCGACGGGATCACCTTCTGGCCGGTGATCGAGGTGCTGAAGCAACTGGGCGCCGAGAGCGCGGTCGACGCAATCGCCACCGGGTCTGTCAGCTCCAACGAGCTCTTCCTCACCGTTCGCCGGGCGCTCGAGGACGCTGCGCAGGACGGCCCGCTCGTTGTCGTGTTCGAGGACATCCACTGGGGCGAGCCGACATTCCTCGATCTGCTGGATCACATCAGCGACCTTTCGCGCGGCGCTCCGATCCTGCTGCTCTGCGTCGCGCGCCCGGAGCTGCTCGACGATCGCCCAGGCTGGGGCGGTGGCAAGTTGAATGCGACGTCGACGCTCTTGCAACCGCTGACGTCCGCAGAGAGCAACGCGCTGCTCGACGGGCTCGACGCAGACGAGGTGGACGAGGAGATCCGCGCGCGCATCGTCGAGAGTGCTGCGGGCAATCCGTTGTTCGTCGAGGAGATGCTCGCACTCGCACTCGAAGGCGGAGACATCCACGCCCCGTCGACCATCCAGGCCCTCCTTCAGGCGCGCCTCGACCGTCTGGGCTCCGCGGAGCGCTCGGTGATGGAACGCGGTGCGGTACAGGGTGAGCTGTTCCATCGCGGCGCCGTTCAGGAGCTCGCAAACGGCGGCGGCGAGGGTCTGGACTCCCACCTCATCGGCCTCGTGCGCAAGGAGCTGATCCGCCCCGAACGCGGGCCGCTGCTCGACGACGACGCTTATCGCTTCCGCCACCTGCTGATTCGCGATGTCGCCTACGACGGCCTTCCGAAGGAGACGCGCGCCGACTTGCATCTGCGGTTCGCACACTGGGTGTCGGCTCACGCCCAGATCGTGGAGCTGGACGAGATCGTCGGGTACCACCTCGAGCAGGCTGCGCGCTATCGCAGTGAGCTCGGGCGTCCGGACGCGGAGATCGACCGCGAGGCGGCGGGGCGCCTGACGGCAGCCGGCGAGAGCGCCGTCGCGCGCGAGGATCTCCCGGCCGCCGAGAACCTCCTCGGGCGCGCGCTGGCGCTCCTCCCACCCGGCGAACCCGTGCGCGACCGGGCGCTGCACGCGCTGATCTCGGCGCTCATGTGGTCGAGCCCGTTCGAGCATGTGAACCAGCTGATCACAGAGCTCGAGGCGAGTTCCGATCCCGTGATGCACATGAACGGCCGCATCGCCCGCGCGCAGCACCGGCTGCATTTCGACCCGGGCTACGGGGTCGAAGAGATGCGACAGGTCGCCGATGAGGCGAGGCACCTGTTCACCGAGATCGGCGACCACAGCGGGTTGAGCCACGTCTATCTCGTCCTCGCCAACGCGAGCTGGTTCGAAAGCCAAGGGCGCGCGACCCTGGACTACGTGGTTCGGGCACGCGAGCACGCGATCCGCGGAGAGAGTCTGAACGTCCGCTTGTTGGCGCTCGCGATTGGACCGCTCACCCACGGACCGCTGCTGCCGGACGAGGTGCGCGCTCGGCTCGACGAGCTCTTCGGCGACCACGAGAGCCGCTTCCTCACCCAGGGCCGCTTGATGACCGAGTCGATGCTCGAGCGACTCGAGGGGAACTTCGAGCGTTGCCTCGAGTACTGGAGGCAGGGAGACGAGATCCTCGGCGAGCTCGGCCTGGTGTTCCTTCGCCACGTCATGCATCAGGTGCCGGCCGAGTGCGCGTATGCGCAGGGCCGATATGAAGAGTCGGCCCGTTTCTACCGTGAAACCTACGACCGGCTCGGTTCAATGGGCGAGACCGGGTTCCGCTCGACGGTCGCGATCGAGCTGGGCGAATCGCTCTATGCCGTCGGCGAGGATGCGGAGGCGGAGCGGCTCGCGATCGAGGGCGAGGCAATGAGCAGTGCGGACGACCTGGTGAACTTCGCGCTCGGCCGCGGCCTGCGCGCGCGGATCCTCGCCGACAGGGGTGAGCTCGAAGCGGCGGAAGCACTCGCCCTCGACGCGATCGCGTACGCGAGGCGATCCGACTTCCCCCAGATCCACGCACGCGCGGGCGAGGCGCTGGCACGGGTCCGCCGAGCCCAGGGACGTACCGAGGAGAGCCGCTCACTCCTCGAAGAGGCGGCTCGCGCTCATGAACGCCGCGGCGATGTCGTGCTCGCCGAACGTGCACGGCAGCTACTGGTAAAGCTTTGAGCGCCAGGCGCTGCGGTAGACCTGCTTCACGTCCTCGACGGTCTTGACGTACGCGCGCGTCTCGGCGAACTGGATCGACTCGCCGTTCGCGCGCCACTTGTCGACGTTTCCCTGCCCCGCGTTATAGGCCGCGAGCACGAGCCGCTCGTTGCCGTACTTCTTGAACAGGTTGTCGAGGTACCACGCGCCATAGCGGATGTTGATCTCCGGGTTGTAGAGATCCTGGGTGTGGAACGCGCTGCCGTGCGTGCGGATCGCGATCCCGCGCGCCGTCTCGGGCGTGATCTGCATCAGCCCGATCGCACCCGACGACGACTTCGCACCGGACCGCCACCGTGACTCCTGGTAGATCACGGCCGCAATCAGCGCCGGGTCGAGGCTGTGCCGCTGTGCATGCACGCGTACGTATTCGGTGTAGCGGAGCGGATAGCGGAGGCGCTCGTACCAGGGCGGGCTCGTCAGGTCGACGACGGCGAACGTCACGGCGACGACCACGCCGAGTGCCACGAACCAGAGCAGCTTCCTCACGAGAGCTCCGCCATCACCGACTTCACGAACGCGTCCAGCTCCTCCAGCGACCCCGTGTTCTTGAACGAGAAGTCGGCGCGCTCCACCTTCTCGGTGTCCGGGATCAGCCGCGTCTCGCGGTCGTCCGTCGCGACGACGGAGCGTGCCCTGCGCAGCTTCGTCGGTGCGGTGATCACGACCACCTTGTCGAAGCGCGCGTCGCCGCCCGTCTCGTAGAGGAGCGGCACCTCGGTCACGGAGACGCGCGGCGCTTCGGGCAGCTCGGCGAGCTGCTCGCGCCACCGGAGGTACTCCGCCGAGACGAGCGGGTGGAGCAGCTCTTCGAGCCACGCCAGCGCCTCACGGTCGTTGAACACGACCGTTGCGAGCGCGCCGCGGTCGATCTCGCCCTCCGGCGACACGATGCCATGGCCCATCCGCGAGACGACAGCGTCGCGCACCTCGGGACGGCGGAGCAGGTGGTGGACGATCTCGTCGCTCGAGACCGTCGCCGCGCCGTTGCGCGCGAACGCCTTCAGCGCCTCGCTCTTGCCCGCTCCGATGCCGCCGGTGATCGCGACAGCGACCGGGCGGGTCACTTCTCGGGAGTGGAGGCTTCCGGCTCTTCTGCGGCGGGAGCGGCTTCCGCTTCCGGCTCCGCAGCGTCGTCGGACGCTTCCTCGGCCGGCGCAACGCCGGCACCCGTCGCGTCGGCCTCGGCCGACGGCGACTGTTCGACCACGGTCTCCGCCTCGGCCTCGACCTCTGCCTCGACCTCGGCGCTCGGCGCCTCTTCGATCACGGTCTCCGCCTCGGGCTCTGCCTCGACGTCGGGGCTCGGCGCCTCGAACGACGCGTCGAGCGCTGTGTCTTCAGCGTCCGGAGCCTCTTCGGCCTCGCCCTCGACCGTGACGGGCGCTTCGGCAAAGACTTCCTCGGAGAGATCGATCGTCGGCCGCGGCTGCGTGTGCACCGACTCGCCGCCGTCTGCGCGCGGCTGCACCGGATCGGTGTCCTCGACGCGCTTCAGGGAGAGCGAGAGGCGGCGGCGCTCGCCGTCGACCTCGATGATCTTCACGTTGACCGGCTGGCCCTGCGAGACGACCTCGCGCGGGT
>JAOPYY010000171.1 GCA_025964395.1 Actinomycetes bacterium
TGCCCCCGACAAGAATCGAACTTGTGCACGCGGTTTAGGAAACCGCTGCTCTATCCACTGAGCTACGGGGGCGAAACCGCGACAGCGTAGCGCCGAGGCGGGCTTTCCACCCGCCTCGGCGCCTCGATCTATAGGCCCCGGCTTACGTCTCAACCGGTTTGATCGTCGCGCGCCCGAGCGCACGACACAGCGCGCCGAGCTGTCTCGGCGGGTAGCCGCGGCAGCTACTTGGCGGCCGGAGCTCCACAGCCGAGAAGGCCGAGCACCTCGGAGTAGGCGTTCGCCAAGAGAGTGTTCAGACTGTTCCCCGCCTGCTGCGTGAGCTGGAGCTGCCCGTTCAGGAACTGGCACGTAACCGATCCAGGCCCGAGAACGCCGCCGAGGTCCACTGTGGGAATGGCGGGAATGGCGGGAATGGTAATGGTGGGCACGTTGGGCGTGGGAACGGGCACCGGCGTCGCGGCGGTCGCGCTCGCCACCGGGAGAGCGAGGGCGAGTGTGGCCGTCGCGGCCACCAACGCAGCCAACGGCTTTCGTTGAGACAGTGACATCGAGCCTCCTCTGTGCCGGACGGCCGGGGCTGCCGCCTGTCGGTCGTGATCCGCGTGCCGTCGTTCAGCGCGGCCCCGTCGGTGACCCTGCCGATGATGTCGCCGCCCCTACCCTCCGCACCCTGTCCCACAGGACCCTTCATACTGGCAAAGGGGACGGTAACCAGAAAGTTGCAGTAGTTCGTTCGGTTGTTGCCGTCAGTTGTCGGCCTCTGTACCGTCGAGCCATGTCCGGCGCCGTGCTCGTGGAAGCCCGCGGTCTCACGAAGACGTATCCGCCCCGCAATGGCGACGCGCAGGGCCACCGCGCCGTCGACGGCATCGACTTCGAGCTCGGACGGGGCGAGGCGTTCGGGTTTCTCGGCCCGAACGGCGCCGGCAAGGCGTCGACTATGCGCAGGGTGGCGGCGATCTCACCCGTCAGCGGCGGCTCGCTGCGTGTGCTCGGGATGGATCCGGCGCGCGACGGCCCGGAGATCCGCGGTCGCATCGGCGTGGTCCCGCAGGACGACTGCCTCGACCGCGAGCTGACGGTGCGCGAGAACCTCTACATCTACGGGCGCTACTTCGGGCTGTCGAAGGCGGTCATCCGCGAGCGTCTTGCCGACCTGCTCGCGTTGCTCGAGGACAAGGCCGACGAACAGGTCGAAGCGCTTTCCGGCGGTATGCGCCGCAGGCTGACGATCGCACGTTCCCTCATCAACGAGCCCGAGATCTTGCTTCTGGACGAGCCGACGACCGGGCTCGACCCGCAGGCACGCCACGTTCTGTGGGACAGGCTCTTCCGGCTCAAGCAGGAGGGGGTCACGTTGATTCTCACGACGCACTACATGGACGAAGCCGAGCAGCTCTGTGACCGCTTGGCCGTGATGGACGGCGGCAAGATCGTTGCCGAAGGCTCGCCGCGCGAGTTGATCGACGCACACGTCACGCGCGAGGTGCTCGAGCTGAGGTTCCCGACCGGGGAGCAAGAGGACGCGTCGACCCGGTTGCGCGACGGCGGCGTCGGCGGCCGGGTCGAGTTGCTACCCGACCGCGTCGTCGTCTACACCGACGACGGCGAAGCCGCACTCGCCATGCGCACGCATTGTCGCTCGTCCCGATCACCGCACTCGTCCGCCGGGCCACCCTCGAGGACGTCTTCCTCAAGCTGACCGGCCGTTCGCTCGTCGACTGATGCGGACCTGGAACGCCTTCCGGTACTGGTTCACGCAGTACCGGCGAACCTGGCGCGGCACGATCGTGATCAGCGTCGCGAATCCGCTCCTCTTCCTGCTCGGCGTCGGCGTCGGCCTCGGCCAGTTGGTCGACCGGCACGCACCGAGCGCGCTCGCGGGTGTCTCCTACACGGCCTGGCACCAGGCCTGCTCGCGGCTTCGGCAATGCAGACCGGTTTCATCGAGGGAGGCGGCCGGGTCGTCGCGGCGGCGGGGTGGCAGGGCTCCTACCGCAGCGCCGCGACCACGCCGCTCGAGCCGGCCGAGATCATGGCGGGACACCTGCTCTTCGTCGCGTTCAGGCTGCTCACGTCGAACGCCGCGTTCGTGGTCGTGATGGCTGCATTCGGTGTGTCGAAGGGGTGGTGGGTGATCGCAACACTGCCGGCGGCGCTGCTCACTGGCCTTGCCTTCGCCACGCCGATCGCCGCCTGGGCGGTCGGTCTCCGCTCGCCGTCGAAGATGAACTCGGCGTTCCGCTTCGTGTTGATGCCGATGTACATGTTCTCCGGGACGTTCTTCGCGCTCGACCAGTTGCCGCACTGGCTGCGCGTGGCGGCGAACGCCCTGCCGCTGACACAAGGGGTCGAGCTCTGCCGCTCGCTCAGCCTCGGCAGCGCGACGTCACTCGAGGTGCTCGGCCGCGGCGCGTACCTGCTCGCGCTCGCGATCGGCGGGATCGCGGTCGCCCGGCTGACGTACCGGCGGCGGTTGCACCCGTGATCGCCGTCGGCTGGACAGTCCGCCGGACGGGCAGCCTCGTCGAGCGGAACGCCATGATGTATCGGCGGTCGTTGACGCCCGTGCTCTCGAGCGTGCTCGAGCCGGTGCTGTATCTGCTGGCGATCGGCATCGGCGTCGGCGGGCTGGTCGGCACGGTGCCCGGCGTGGACGTGCGCTACGCCGTCTTCGTCGCGCCCGCGATCCTCGCCACGACGTCGATGAACGCCGCGCTGAACCAGACGAGCTTCGGCGTCTTTTCGCGCATCAAGATGGAACGGACGTACGACGCGATCGTGCCGACGCCGCTCTCGGTTGCCGACATCGCCCTCGGCGAGGTCGTGAGCGCAGTGATCACCGGGATGCTCTCGTCGGTCGGCTTCGTGATCGTCATGCTCGCGCTCGGCGTGGTCACCTCGCCGGGCATCGTTTTTGCGATCCCGGCGTCGCTGCTGATCGGGTACGCCTTCGGCGCGGGCGGGCTCGCCGTCACGACGTACCTCCGCGACTTCGCCGACTTCCAGCTGATCCAGCTGGTCATGCTCCCGATGTACCTCTTCGCCACGACCTTCTATCCGCTCGGGACGTAGGGTCATGGCTCCGTCCGCTGATCGAGATCCTCCCGCTCTACCAGAGCATCCAGCTCGTTCGGGAGCCGGCGCTCGGATCGTTCGGGTGGCACCTCGCGATTCCGGTGCTCTACCTCGCCGCCTTCGGCTCGATCGCGCTCGCGATCGCGTCGCGGCGTCTGGCCCGCATGCTGCTCGCGTAACGCTGGGGAAATACGCCGTCGGGGGGTGCACCCAAGGTGCGAAAATGACTGTTGCCTCGCGACCCTCGGGACGGTGGCAGTTGAACAACCTGAACGGCAACGACGTGGTGATCGCGGCCGAAGCTGGAGACGCCGACGCGTCCAGGACTTTGGTCGAGGCGCACCTGCTGTGGGCGGTGTGACGTGACGCCGGCGCTCGCGAACAGCGTTGCGCTCGTCACCGGCGCGAGCAGCGGCATCGGCGCTGCCACCGCGATCAGGCTCGCTGCGGATGGCGCGACGGTTGCGATCGTTGCCCGGCGCCGCGACAGGCTCGATGACGTCGCTGCAACGATCGGCGCCGCGGGCGGAACGGTCCTCGCGCTGCAGACGGACATCACCGCGAAGCGCGAAGCGCGAAGGGCTGTCGAACAGACGGCTTCCGAGCTCGGACGCCTGGACATCCTCGTCAACAACGCCGGGATCATGCTTCTCGGGCCGGCGCTGGACGCGCCGATCGACGACTGGGAACGGATGGTCGATCTCAACGTGTCCGGCGCGCTGTACGTCACGCGAGCGGCACTGCCGCACCTCGTTCGCGCCGCGGACGACTCGCCCCGCGGAGTCGCAGATCTCGTGAACATCAGTTCTACCGCGGGACGCATTGCGCGGCCGGGCGCAGGTGTCTACTCGTTGACCAAGTTCGGCCTCGGCGCGTTTTCCGACTCGCTGCGCCAGGAGCTGATCGCGCACCGTGTTCGGGTCAGCCTCGTCGAGCCTGGCGCAGTCGACACTGAGCTTGTCTCGCATCTTCGCGATGACATCCGTGAGGCAACCCGCAGCCAGGTAGCGGCGATCGAGCCGCTCCGCCCCGAAGACGTCGCCGACGCGGTGTCGTACATCGTTACTCGTGATCGTCGCGTGGCCGTCAACGAGCTGCTCGTTCGCGCTGCGGAGCAGGAGTGGTGAGCGCGCAGCCGCCGAGCTACGAGCGTGCCTGAAGAATCACGACCGGGATCTCGCGGTTCGTTCGGCGTTCGTACTCCAGGTAGCCGGGCGCACGTGACGTCAATTCCGCCCACAGGCGTGCGCGCTCGTCGGGGGCGGCGTTGCGCGCAGTCACCGTGCGACGCGTGCGACCCGTCAGTAGCTCGGCGTTCGGATTCGCCTCGAGGTTGAGCCACCAAGCCGGCGGCTGATCGAGGCCGCCGTATGACGCGATCACGACGATGCTGTCTCCGTCGCGCAGCGAGCAGAGCGGCACCGTCCGCTGCTTCCCGCTCTTGCGTCCGGTCGTCGTCAGGAGCACGACCGGCAGGTCCCACAGCCGTCCGCCAATCCGGCCGCCGCTGATGCGGTAGAGCAGCCGGTGCAACGCGCCGAGGTACCTCGTCGCGCTGCGCACCAAGAGGCGGCGCGCCGTTGTTTCCGGGGCGGGCATGCCCGTCGAGCTGACCGCTACTCGACGGGAAGCGGTTCTTCGGCCGCGACGAGCTCTTCGTCGACCGGCTCGGGGGGGTTCGCGAGGAGGTAGGCCTCCTGCGCCGCTGCCTGCTTCTTCTCGTCCTTGCGCTCCTGCTTGCGAGCCCGCTTCTCTCTGACGGACTGCTCGCGCTGGAGCTTCGCCATGGTCGTTTGTCTCTTTGAGGGAGCCAATTACGCCTCGTTTCCTCGACACTTTGTGTGATGTCACCGTAGCGCCTGCGGCGGACTGGCACTATGCGCCTATGGAGAACTGGGAAATTCAGCGTGTCGTGGCCGTTTCGCCCTCGAATGCGAACGATTGCGACGCCGCCTATCTGTTGAAGGTGGCATACGGCGAAGAGCAGGCAGAAGTCGTCGTCGAGTTCGCCGCACCATCGGCCGTCGCCTCGGGGGGATACGCCCAGGAAGTGGTCGGCAAGTTCCTCGCGGACGACGAACCGCCGCAACGCATTGTCGTCGAGCGCGATGGCTCCGTGCGGATCGTGACCGGCCCCCTCGTGGCCGAGCGCGCGCCCCGCAGCAGGAGCACCCCGCGCGAGCCGCAGCGCGGCCGCCGCCGCGGCAACCGCTAACAACAGCACTTCTCCGGGACGTTCCCAGCGCGCCGTAGCGTTGTCTCCAGTCATGAACGAACGCGGCAGCCTTGGAGTCCTGCGCGGGAGCGCGCTCTACGTCGGCGCGCTGATCGGCCCCGGCGTCCTCCTCGTGCCGGCGCTCGCTGCGCAATCAGCGGGCGCTGCCTCGATCATCGCGTGGGCCGGCCTGCTCGTCCTGTCCGCGCCGCTCGCGATCACGTTCGCCGCGCTCGGCGTTCGCCATCCCGTTGCCGGCGGCGTCTCGACGTATGTGCGCGAGGGCTTCGGCGACGGTGCCGCCGCGGTGACGGGAGCGTGGTTCCTGTGTGCGGTGCTGCTCGGCGGGCCGGCGGTCTCGCTGATCGGTGGCTACTACGTCGCCGATCTCACCGGCTCAGGGACGGTCGTCGCGACACTCGTCGGGCTCGCGATGTTCGGGACGGTGATGGTGGCGAACACGCTCGGACTGCGCGTGTCGTCGGGGTTCCAACTCGCGCTCGCGTCGGTGCTCGTCGTCGTGATGGCGATTGCGATCACCTTCGCGCTCCCGTCGCGCGCGGGTCACAACTGGACGCCGTTCGCGCCGCATGGCTGGTGGGCGGTGGGAACGGCGGCGAACATCTTGATCTGGCTCTTCGTCGGCTGGGAGGCGGTCGCGCAGCTCGTCGGTGACTTCCGCCGGCCCGAGATCGACCTGCCCCGCGCGATGGCGCTCGCGTTCGGGCTCGTCACCGTGCTCTACGCGGGGCTCGCGGTCGCGACGATCGGGGTCACGGGCGGAACACATTCGCGTGTGCCGCTCGCGGACATCGTCTCCGTCGGCTTCGGTCGCATCGGCCGCGACGCGACGGCGGTACTCGCGGTCGCATTGACGATGGGAACGATGAACGTGTACTACGGCGGCGCGGCGAAGCTCGCCGCGTCGCTTGCGCAAGAAGGCGCGCTGCCGCGGTGGCTCGCAGGTGATGCGCACCGGAGCGTCCCCCGTCGGCCGCTGGCGCTGATCGCATTGATCTCCGTCGTGCTGATCGCCGGGCTTGTGGCGGGATTCAGCAGCACCGAGCAGCTCGTGCGTGCGACGTCGGCGTGCTTCATCGCCGTCTACGTGCTCGCGATCGGCTCCGCGATCCGCATCCTCCGCGGCCGTATCCGCATCGCTGCGTTCCTGGCGCTCATCCTCACGGTCATGCTCGGCGTCTTCTCCGCGCAGTACCTCGTCGTGCCTGCGGTGGTCGTTGCGGGCGCGCTGCTCCTGCGGCGGCGCTTAGCGTCAAGGGTCGCGCACGACGATGCGATCGCCGTCGATGCGTACGATCGACGACCACGCGACCTCGTTGTGCCCGTGCGTCTTGATCCCGAGCCGGTCGAGCACGCCGAGACGACCGACACAGAGCGCCACCACCTCGAGGCGTGAGCCACTGAGCTCGCCTCGCAGGTCGTGCAGGCGCCCGAGGGAGAGCCCCGACTCGGTCTCGACCTTCCGCCCGATCAGCGAAGAGAACGTCCTCACCTGTCGGCTCCAGGGATGCGTTCGAGCAGCGGGCGCACGCGATCGTCGCCCTTGCCCAGGCCGTACTCCGGAGCGGTGCGCCGCAGATGCACCGCGGAATCGATCTTTGCCACCTCGTCCCACGGGATGCGCACGCGACGCGAGCCGCCGATCCAGCCCGCGAGCCGCCCGATCCGCCCCGAGCGCTGCGGCCAGTAGCCGGGGCCGGAGAGGATCGCGACGACCTCCGCATCCTCGACCGCGAGATCGTCGACGTTCCCGCAGCGGCGTCCGTCCTTGTCGAGCAACTGGTGGTCGAGGATGTTGTGGCCGAGGTGGAGCTTCGTCATCAGTTCTGTCCCACGTTCGTGATCAGCATCAGCGGGATGGCCGCGACTGCAATGACGAGGATCACGACCAGATAGACGAGGCCGAGCGTGTTCGCAACCGGCCCGTTCTTGTTCGAGCCCATGTAGTCAGGGTCGTTCGCGACGAGCAGGATCGGGATGTAGGTGAGGGGCAGCGCCACGGCCGAGAAGATGACGGCGTACTCGGTGAGCATCACCGGGTCGACGCCCGTCATCACGATCGCGAGCGCAAAGACGAGCAGCACGAGCCACGTCAGGGCGAACCGCGGTGCGCCGGCCGGGTTGCGGTAGCGGCCCCACTCCCAACCGAGGAACTGCGCGAGGTTGTACGCGCCCGAGAACACCGTGTCGATCGACGCGCCGCCGACCGCGAAAAGGATGCCGACGATTGCAAGCAGCAGCCCGACCCCCCCGAGGGGTTGCTCAGCGCCGAGCGCAATCGTACCGAGGTGCTCCGGGTTGATCCCGTGGCGCAGGAACACGGCGGCGCCGACGATCATCAGCGCGAGTGACAGCAGGCCACCGAGGGAATAGCCCACGATCGCGTTCGCGCGGTTGAGGCCGACATCCTTTGGCGTCCAGCGGGCCTCGACACCGCCCGACGAATAGAAGTAGACCTCGTACGGCGTCATCGCGGCGCCGAGCAGACCGATCGCGAAGTACATGTACAGCCAGGGGTTGTTCTGCGCGATGTGCGGGATGAAGCCCTTGCCGGCCTGGGCCCAATCGGGACCCAGCTTCACGGCTGCGACGGCGAACACGAGCATGCAGAGGCCGCCGTACCCGAAGATCCGTTCCATCCACTCGAGCTTCACGACCCAGAGGACGAGCGCGAGTCCGATGACCCCGAGCACGAGCAGCACGCGGTAGGGGAGACCCGACAGGAGTTGCAGCGCGATCGCGACGCCGCCGATCTCGGCCGCGAGCGTGAGCAGGTTGACGACCTCAGACGCGATCAGCGCGGAGAGGCCGGCGGTGAATCCCGTGCGCTCGCGCACGGCATCGAACACCGCCTTGCCTGAGGCGGCCGCGACGCGGCCGCTCATCTCCGAGTAGACGATGATCCCCAGGACGCCGATCGGGATCACCCACATCAGTTGGTAGCCGAACGTCGCGCCGGCCGCCGTGTTGAAGACGAGGTCACCGATGTCGACGAATCCTCCGATCGCCGCGAGGATCCCGAGTGCGAGGTTGAGGAACATCTTCGGCTTCACGAGCAACCGCCCGCCCTCTTGAACGCGTCGGCGAGCGCGTGGGCGCCGTCGCGGTCCGTGGGGCGGTCATGCAGCTTCCAGAGCCGTGACGCGAGGATGGATGCGCTCTTCGCCTTCGCGCGCACCCGTTGCTCGAGGCCCGCGGCCGTCGGCCGGCGCGCGAGCGCGTCAGCGAGGTTGCCGGCCTGGATCGCCAGTTCCTCGGCCTGTTCACGCGCGTAATAGGTGGTCACGCGGTCGCGGGCGACGGCGCCCGAGAGGAGCCACGCCTCGCAGTTGATCGAGTCGATCGTCGAAGCGTCGTTCGTGAGCGCATGGCGGTCGACGGTGCCGCCATTGCAGCCCGCCAGCGCAAGCGCGATGAAGATGATCCCGACTCTTGCCACTGGCGCGTTTTCGCCATGAGCAACAGACCGCAAACGCCGTATGCTGCGCGCGTGCACGAGACGCGTCTGCAGACCCGGTGGACTGACTTCGACACGCTCGGGCACATCACGCACGCGGCGTATCCGGTGTACCTCGACGAGGCGCGCGACGCAGTGCTCACGGCGACGGTCGGCCCGTTCACCGAATTTGCCTGGGTGATCGCGCACGTGTCGATCGACTACAAACGCGAGATCGTGCAGGGAGCTCGCGAGGTCATCGTGCGCTCACGCATCGCCGAGGTGGGCCGCACCAGCCTTACGTTCGAGCAGTACGTGCTCGGTCCCGACGGTGAGGTTGCGGCTGCGTGCAGGTCGGTGCTCGTCGCGTGGGACCGCGAAGCGCGGGCGGCGCGCCCGATCGCGGACGACGAGCGCGCGCTGCTTCTTCGCTAGACAGCAACCCGGATCTCGCCGCCGACCAGCACGCGCTCGATCTCGAGCGCATCGGTCAGGACGACGACATCGGCGGGCAGTCCGACGCCGAGGCGTCCGAGCCGGGGATCGCCGAGCACGCGCGCCGGTGTCGAGGTCGCGGCCTGGATCGCCTCCTCGAACGGGACGCCGAGCTCGTGCAGGTTGCGGACTGCCTCGATCATCGTCAGCACGCTGCCGGCGAGCACGCCATCGGGCCCGCGCACCGTTCCTTCGTGCACGTACACGTCGAGGTTCCCGAGGCTGTACGACCCGTCGGCCACACCGGCGCCGGTGATCGCGTCGGTCACGAGCGCCGTGCGCCCGCGCGCGGCGCGCCAGACGGTCTTCGCCGTCTCGGGCGCGAGGTGGATCCCGTCGAGGATGATCGAGACGACGACGTCGTCGCGCGCCAGTGCGGCGCCGACGATGCCCGGATCGCGATGGAAGAACGGGCGCATCGCATTGAAGAGGTGTGTGACGCTCCGCGCTCCACGATCGAACGCGGCGTTCGCCTGGGCGGCGGTCGCGTCGGTATGGCCGAGCGACACCGCGACGCCGCGTGCGAGCAGCGCGTCGATCAGCACGTCGGCGCCCGGGAGCTCCGGCGCGAGGGTCATCAGGCGCACCGGTCCGGCCGCGAGCAGGCGATCGAGCATTGCGGGGTCGGGGTCGCGGCGCGCCGAGGCTTCGTGCGTGCCGAGCCGGTTCGGCGAGAGGAATGGTCCTTCGAGGTGCATGCCGAGAATGCGCGGCCGTGATTCCGTGGTCGGGACCTCCGCCATCGCCGCGAGCAGCTGATGCTCCGGCGTCGTGATCAGCGTCGGGAGGTAGGCGGTGACCCCGGTCTCGAGCAGCGCCTCGCCCGCGCGCCGGTAGCCGTCGGAGTCGGCATCGAGGAAGTCCACGCCGCCGAAACCGTTCACCTGCAGGTCGACGAAGCCCGGCACCGCGATTCCGCGCCCGGCGGGGGAGGCGAGACCGACCGCCGCGACGTGTCCGTCGACCACATCGACGTCGCCTTGGACGAGCAGCCCATCGACGAGCGCCGCCTCCACTCCCAGCTTCATCGCGCCAGCATAGAAGGTGGTCCGCTAGTTGGTCAATACCAGTTCTCCAAGAACAGGCTTGTATCCGACCAAGTTGGTCTATACCATTGACCGACAATGGCAGAGATCCGGCTCGCAGAAGTGAGGAAGTCCTTCGGCGCCGTGACGGCGGTGGACGGGGTCTCCCTGGACATCCAGGACGGCGAGTTCCTCGTCCTGGTGGGGCCGTCCGGCTGCGGCAAGTCGACGCTCCTGCGGATGATCGCGGGGCTCGAGGATGTGACCTCAGGCGAGATCTGGATCGGCGACCGGGACGTCACCGACCTCCAACCACGGAGCCGGGACATCGCGATGGTCTTCCAGACCTACGCGCTCTACCCGCACATGACCGTGCGCCAGAACATGGGCTACGGGCTCAAGGCGCGGCGCACGCCGAAAGCGGAGATTGCGCGCCGCGTCGACGAAGTCGCCGAGCTCCTCGGTCTGGCCGAGCTGCTCCACCGCAAGCCGGCGCAGCTCTCCGGCGGGCAACGCCAGCGCGTGGCGATGGGGCGCGCAATCGTGCGCCAGCCGCAGGCATTCCTCCTCGACGAACCGCTCTCGAACCTCGACGCGAAGCTGCGCGTCGGCATGCGCGCGTCCCTCGCGCAGCTGCACCAGCGACTCGGCGTCACGACGGTCTACGTCACACACGACCAGACCGAGGCGATGACACTTGGCCAGCGCGTGGCGGTGATGCGCGACGGGCACATACTCCAGTGCGACCGTCCCCAGCAGCTCTACGCGAATCCCAAGAACCTGTTCATCGCTGCCTTCATCGGCTCGCCCGCGATGAACCTCGTCGAGGCGACCTACGAGGACGGCGCGGTACGCTTCGGGCAGTACCGCGTGCCTCTTGCGGCCGCGCCCCCCGCCAAGCGATTCGTGCTGGGGATCCGCCCCGAGAACTTCGAGGATGCGAGCTTCGCGCCCGGCCTCCCGACGATCGAGGTGGGGGTGTCAGTCGTCGAGGAGCTCGGCTCGGACGCCCACATCTTCTTCCAGGTCGACGCGCCGCCGATCACCGCCGAGGTGCTGGAATCGGCTTCAGATGGGGCTTTGCTGCCCAGCAACCAAGCGCTCTTCACGGCGCGCGTCGACGCGCGCTGCGTAGCGCGCGTGGGCGAGCCGCTCCGGCTGGCCGTCGATCCGGCGCGTTTCCACTTCTTCGATGCGGACACCGGGGACCGGCTCGCGCCGGCGGGCGCACCGGAGCTCGTAGGCGTGCATTGACGAAGCAGCGCGAGACGCGCGAGCGCGTCCTCGAGCTGATCGAGCCTCTGAGCGTCGGTGAAGCGATCCCGGCCGAGCGGCAGCTGGGAATCGATCTGGGCGTCTCGCGCCTGACGGTGCGCGCCGCGCTCGACGAGCTCGTGCGCGAGGGCTACCTCGTCCGCCGTCGCGGGGCGGGCACCTTCGTCGCGGAGCCGAAGGTCGCCAAGGGAATCGACATCACGT
>JAOPYY010000193.1 GCA_025964395.1 Actinomycetes bacterium
GGGCGCGGCGCCGTGCGGCTCTCGTTGCGTTCGCCGCTGTTACGGCGTCGGCGCTCGCGCTCGTCCAGCACGCGTCGGGCCACGCGCCGACTCAGCGCAACCGGATGGTGACGACCGCGCCTGCGACCGATGCCGAGCCGCCGTGCGCTTCGGCGACGGCGGCGACGATCGCGAGGCCGAGGCCTGCACCGCCGGTGCCGCGGCTGTCGTCGGCACGGCTGAAACGCTCGAACGCGCGCGGCGCGAAGCCCGGTGGGAACCCCGGCCCCTCGTCGCTCACGCGTAGCGTCTGCGGGTCGCCGGCGAGGCGGATCGTTCCCTCGCCGTAGCGAAGCGCGTTCTCGACAAGGTTGCCGAGCGCCTGCTCGACGCGCAGGCGATCGACGTTCAGGTGCGCGCCGTTCGCGACCACTTCGATCGCGCGCCCTTCCTCATGTGCGCGACGCTCGAAGCGGCGGGCGATGCCGTTGAGGAGCTCATCGAGTCGCACGTCTTGCCGCCGAATCGGGAGCGTCCCTTCGTCGACACGTGCGAGCAGCAACAGGTCCTCCGCGAGTTGCGCGAGCCGGTCGGTTTCGCTGGCGACCGACCGCAAGGCCAGCTCGAGCTCGCGGTGGCTGCGTGGGCGCTCGAGCGCGAGCTCGACCTCGGCCTTGAGGTGGGCGAGGGGGGTGCGCAGCTCGTGGCTCGCGTCGGCGACGAAGCTGCGCTCTCGCTCGATCGCGGTCTCGATCCGCGCAAGCATGTCGTTCAGCGTCTCGCCGAGCCGCGAGATCTCGTCGCTCGACCCTGGCACCGGCAGGCGGTCACCGAGGCGGCTCGCGGAGATCGCCGTGACGCGTGAGCGCATGCGCTCGACCGGCCGCAATGCGCCCGCTGCGACCACGTAGCCGAGCAGCGACGCGAGCAGCAACGCGAGCGGCGCGCCGACAAGCAGTTCGGTGCGCAGCGTGGCGAGTGCGTCGTCGCGTGTCTTGAGCGGCGTGCCGACAACTACAACGAGTTGCTTGTCCTGCGCGTGCACGGGTTGCGCGAACAAGCGAATCGCCTCGCTGCTGCCGGCGCTGTGCGTCCTCGCGACGCTCAGGGAGCCGCCCCTAGCCGCGGAGAATTGGGCCGGTGTGAGCAGCGACCGCGTACCGAGCCCGGGCGTGTGATCGTAGATCCGCCCGTGTGTGTCGAGCACCTGCGCGAAGCTGCTCGCGTTGCCGGGGTTGAACGACGACTCGCGCAACCCGGCCTCGGTCTGTTGCACGAGCAGTGAGATGTCCGCTGCCCGCGCATGGAGGCCCTGTGCGAGCGTGCGGTCGAGCGAGGTTGCGAGGCGGTGGTAGAGGAAGAAGCCGGCGACCGCAAAGACGACTGCCATCGCGAGGGCGAAGGCGGCGGTCAGTCGCAGCCGGATCGGGACGCGGGTCAACCGCCGTCCTTGCGCAGCCGGTAACCGGAGCCGTGCACCGTTTCGAGCGATTCCCGCCCGAACGGCCGGTCGAGCTTCTCGCGCAAGTATCGGATGTAGACGGTGATCACGTTCGAGCGGTTGTCGTAGCCCATGTCCCACCCGTGCTCGAGGAGCTCGAAGCGCGAGATCACCTCGCCGGGCCTGCGCATGAAGAACTCGAAGAGGGCGTACTCCTTCGGCGAGAGCTGCACCTCCGTTTCCCCGCGCCACACCTGCTGCGTCGCCGGGTCGAGCCGGAGGTCGCCGACCTCGAGCACCGTCGGCCGCTCGCCGCCGCCGCGCCGTATGAGCGCGCGCAACCTGGCGCGCAGCTCCGCGAGCGAGAACGGCTTCGTGAGGTAGTCGTCGGCGCCGGCGTCGAGCCCCGCGACGCGATCCTCGACGGCATCGCGCGCCGTCAGCATCAGGACCGGCGCCCAGATCCCCGCCTCCCGCAGCGCGGCGCACGTCTCGAACCCGTTTCGTCCCGGCAGCATCACGTCGAGCACGATCGCGTCGTACTCGTGCGCGCCTGCCATCCACAACGCGTCTTCCCCGTGCGGCGCAACGTCCGCCGCGTCGCCGTTCTGCGTCAGTCCTCGTCTGACGAGGGCTGCCATCTTCGGATCGTCCTCGACGACGAGAACACGCATGTGTCCACAGTGCCCTCCGGAAGGTGAGAGAAAAGTGAATGTCCCCATCTCACATCTGTTTCACCACGCGCTCGTACCTTGACCGTCGCAGGCTCGAACACGACCTCAAGGAGGAACACATGCGTTCCAGGTTCATGAAGCTCGGTGTCACGGTCGCAGCGCTGGCGTCACTTGCCGTCGGCGGATCCGCGATTGCGACGGCCGCACAGAAGGGCGGCACCCCGGCCCCCGCCGTGTCGACGACCACAACCTCGACCACGACCTCGACCCCGGCGGACACGACGACGGCGAGCGACGGCGACAACGTCCAGCAGGGCGACCAGTCGACGCCCGACGTCGCTGGTGCCGCCGACCCGGCCGACGCGGCCGGCGCAGCGGAGGCTCCCGATTCCGCCACCGCCGAGAGCGCGTCGGAGTCCAGCGTCGCAAGCGACGGCCCGGGCGGCCATGCCGACCCGGCAGGGAACGTCGACAACCAGCAGCAGGGCGAGAACTAACTCCCGCGTCACGGTTTTCCCCTGCAGGAAAGGCCTTTCGGGGCCTTTTCTGCTCTTCGGGTGGGTCGAACGGCTGTTGCGGGGGGCGACGATCCGGCAGGAGGCCGAAGCTCAGGCGCGAACCCTTTTCGGTGCACGAGACGTTGAAACTCTGACCGGCTCCGTCCGGCGGAGTGGACAGGATTTCGAGTTGAGAGCGCAGGTCGAAGGCACATTGACGGGTGTGGTCGGGCTGAGGTGCCAACTGACCCACCGACCGCAGCGTTTGACTCGAACCGCAATACCGCAAGTTCAACCAAGCAAGGGAATGAGGGCCGCCGGTGCAAACCGGCGGCCCTCCTGTTTTGCGTTTTACGTCCGCCTTACCTGCGCGCAATGGCGGCGTGACCCGATCGAGGGATAGTCAGACCATGCGGAAGCTCGCCGCCCTCATTGCCGCCCTCTCTCTCCTGGCATGCGCCGGTGCCGCAGCAGGCGCGGGCGGCGCGCCTCCGCAGATTCCTAAGATCCCCGGAACGTGGTCGCACGCCGAGATCAACGTGACGATCAAGAAGCAGCAGCACACGCTGATCGTCGACCGAGGCAAGATCACCGAGATCACGACGACGCAGTTGACGCTGCACCGGCAGGACGGGACCACTGTCCCGATTCCGCTCACCGCCCAGACGATCGTCACCCTCGACAACAAACCGGCAACGATCTCCAGCCTCCGGCGGCGGATGACCGCCACGACGTTGCTTGTGGACGGCGGCGCCGCTGTTCGCGTGCGCGCCACGTCGATCTAATACGCTGCGGGCAATGGCGGGGACCGTTCTCCTCGTCGAAGACGAGCCTTCTGTCGGAGAGCTCGTCCGCGCGTACCTCACGCGCGACGGCTACCGGGTGATCTGGGTGCGGTCGGGTGAGGATGCGCTGACGGAGCTCGAACGTCACCCGGTGCGGATGGTCCTGCTGGACATCGGCTTACCGGGGAAGGACGGATTCGACGTCTGTCGCGAGATTCGCGCCAAGTCGCAGGTGCCGATTCTCATGCTCACGGCGCGCGACGAGGAGCCGGACCGCATCGTCGGCCTCGAGGTCGGCGCCGACGACTACCTCACGAAGCCGTTCTCGCCGCGGGAGCTCGTCGCCCGCATGAAGGCGATCTTCCGCCGGACGGAGCCGCAGGAGCATCGCGACACGTTCGCGCTCGGCGACGTCACGCTCGACCGCGAGTCGCACGACGTCACTGTCGACGGCAAGCCGATTGAGCTGACCGCGAAAGAATTCGACCTGCTCGCGTTCTTCATGGCGAACGTCGGCGTCGTCGTCTCTCGTGACCTGCTCCTCGACCGCGTATGGGGCCAGGAGTATCCGGGCGGCACGCGCACCGTCGACGTGCACGTCGCGCAGTTGCGACGCAAGCTCGGCAGGCCGACCCTGATCCGCACCCTGCGCGGCACCGGGTACAAGGCCATCTCGCAGTGAGGTCACTGCGGGCGCGGCTGTTCGCAGCGACGCTCGCCGCGCTCGCGCTGACGCTTGCACTGACGATCGCGATCGGCGCGGTTCTCACTCGGCGGCAGGTCGACCAGTCGCAGGCCGCGAACATCGCGCGCCGCGCCGACGACATCGCACAACAGCGCCGCCAGAACGTCAACTACAAACGAGACGACCGGGTGTCCGGAAGCGTGCGCATCCTGATCCAGCCGCGGGCGTCGTTTGCGAAGCTCGTGCCCAACCTGAGCAAGGATAGCGACGGCCAGGCGACCTATCAGGGACAACGGCAGCTCTACTCGTACCGCACGTTGCCGCATCTCGGCCTGCTGCTGATGCGGCCAACGAGCGTGCAGTCCGCAGCGTGGCGACCGTTCCTCGGCGATCTCCTGCTCGCCGCGCTCGCCGGCGTCATCCTCGCCGCCGGGCTGTCGTTTGTCGTCGCGCGCTCGATCGTCCGCCCGATCCGCCGGGTCGCCGCCGCCACTCGCGCGCTCGCCGCCGACGAGAGCCACGAGCCGCTTCCCACCGGCGGAACGACCGAGCTGGCCTCGCTCGCGCAGGCTTTCAACCAGATGACCGAGCAGCTCGCGGCCGCCCGCCAGGCCGAGCGCGACTTCCTGCTCTCCGTCAGCCATGAGTTGAAGACGCCGCTGACAGCGATCCGGGGCTACTCGGAAGGGCTCGCCGACGGTGCGTTCGAACCGGAGGAGGCGGCGCGGATCATCTCACTCGAGGCACGTCGCCTCGAGCGGCTCGTGCGCGACCTGCTCGACCTTGCGCGCATGAACCGCAGCGAGTTCTCGGTCCGGCGCGAGCCGGTCGACCTCGCGGAAGTGGCGCGTGAGACGGTTCGCCGCCACGAAGCCGCCGCGCGCGAGTTCGAGGTCGCGCTGACAGCCGAGGGTGACGAGACGTGGGTCGAGGCGGACGCCGACCGCCTGCTACAGGTCGCGTCGAACCTCGTCGAGAACGCATTGCGCGAGACGCCTGCGGGAGGGGCCGTCACGGTGCGCGCCGAACCGGACAGGCTGCTTGTCGCCGATGCCGGCGCGGGAATCGCACCGGAGGACGTGCCGCATGCGTTCGAGCGCTTCTACCTCTACGACAAGGCCGACAAGGACAGGCCGGTCGGGAGCGGCCTCGGTCTCGCGATCGTCAAGCAGCTCGTGACCGCGATGGGCGGCGACGTGACCGTGCAGAGCGGCCAGAGCGGAACGACGTTCGAGGTGCGATTACGGGCGCAGCTTCGAGGTGTCGACGACCTCGAAGTCGGCGCCGGTCAGCCCGCCAAGCGCGTGTAACTGGTCGTTCGACCACCTCGGGCTCGGCGCGCCGCCGAGGTACCAGTTCGATCCGTTGTCGGCGAGGATCATTCCGTAGGTCTTCAGCGCCTGGGCGACGATACGCGCCTGCGGCGGCAGCACCGCGATGTTCACGCCGGCCTTCAGGCGCATGCGCAGCCCCATCGGGGGGAGCGCGGGATCGGTCAGGGTGCTCGCGTAGTGCCGGGCGGGGTAGATGTACGCGCGGCGCGTGCGCTCGGCCGTGAAGCGCAGTGCGTGCCTGATCGCACCGGTCGCTGCGTCACCCTCCCAGCGCGCGAGCCCGGGCAGGATCGGCAGCCCGGCGGCGTCGGCGGACGTCCAGCCCGCGGGGCGTACGGCGTTCGAGCGGAGGTTCCAGATCGCGCCGGACCAGCCCGACCACTTGCCGTTCTGCTTCGACATCCCGGAGAGCTCGTAGAGCTTGCACGCATCGCGGTCGACGATCAGCACGTGGCGGTCGCCCTGATCCGCATGCTGGGGCGCGCCCTCGATCGGCACGTTCTGTGGAATCGGATACGGGCCCTTGTCGCTCTCAGCCGCGTACTCGAACGTGACGCGCGATTTCGGCGTCGACTTCGCATGCACGACGACGTAGGCGATGCCGATCCGCGAGCCGTTGTAAAGCCCGTTGCCGAAGTCGGCGTGCATGCTCCCGCCGACGCCCATCGACGCGATCAGTTGCGCGGAGTTCGACGCGACCGGCAGGGTGTCCACCTTCTGGTTCCACACGCTTGAGGCAGGGAAGACGGGACAGCCGGCAATCACCGGCGACGAGGCGGCGGTGGCGCCGGAGAGGCCGAAGACGAGCGCTGCGGCGGCGAGAAGAGGCTCTAACTTCACGGCTGCAGCATGACAACGTCCCAGCCGTCACCGCGTGCCCTGAACAGGTGACGCTCGTGCAGCCGGTCGTCGCGGTGCCGCCAGAACTCGTAGGTGTCGGGGACGAGCCGGTAGCCACCCCAGCGCTCCGGGCGGGGCGGCTGCGCAGGCTGCGCGTCGACCCCCGCCTCGAGCTCCTCGCGCGAGCCCACGGGCTGCGACTGATGCGACGCGGCGGCGCTCCGCCGGGAGGCCTCGGGCCGCGTCGCCCAGTAGGTGTCCGATTCGGAAGCCGGCACGCGCTCGACCGGGCCTTCCACCCGCACCTGGATCCCCGGGCGGTGGAAGAGCAGCGCGGCGCGCGGGTTCGCCTCGAGCTCGCGGCCCTTGCGCGACTCGTAGCCGGTGAAGAACGTGAACCCGTGTTCGTCGGCGCTCTTCAAAAGCACCATGCGCACGGATGGACGTCCGTCCGGCGTCGCCGTCGCGAGCGCGACCTCAGGCCCCTCGACCCACTCGTGGAACAGCTGCAGAGGAGCTGCATTGTTCATCGGCTCCGTCGAGCCTACGCCTGTGTTCACTCGGGCGCCTCCGCCGGCACGTCCCGCATGCGCGGGATCGGAGACGGGAGCAGCCACGCGAGCCCGAGCAGCGCGCCGACGGTCGCGATCCAGAGCGTCGAGCGCACGCCGATCAGTGTGCCAAGGATGCCGCCGAGCGTCGTGCCGAGCGGACGCACGCCGTAATTCACGACCATGAACGCACCGGAGACGCGCGAGCGCAACACGGTCGGAACCGTGCCCGCCATGATCGTCCCGGCCATGATGTCGAGCAGCATCAGGCCGACGCCCGACAGGAACTCCGAGACGAACAGCAGGCTGAGGACGAACCAGTACGGGCCACCCGCAGCCGGGACCAGGATCAGCGGGGCGGGGAAGAGGAAGCAGCCGATGATGAATGTCGGCCCAACGCCGATGCGCCGAGAGATCTGCGCGGTCACGAACGAGCCGGAAACCGTGCCGATCGAGGCGGCGCCGAGCACGATCCCAAGCGTCGCCGGGCGGACACCGAGTTCGCGCGTCGCGTAGAGCAGGAACAGCGCGAAGAACATGAAGTTGAAGAGGTTGAGCGTGGCGACGCCGAACAGCGCGGCGCGCATGACGCCGTTCCGCCAGATCCAGCGGACGCCGGACATCAGCCCGCCCGACTCGTGCGCCGCGCCGGGCGGCTCCTCCGCGTCGATCCGTCCAAGGAAGAACGCCGACCCCACGAACGATACGGCGTCGATTGCGAGCGCGTACGGCCCGCGAAGCAGTTGGACGAGAACACCACCGAGGCTCGTGCCTGCGAGGAAGGAGAAGGCCCGGCTGCCATGGATCAGCGAGTTCGCCGCCACGTAGTCCTCGCGCGGGACGACGACCTGGAAGAACGCGCCGTAGGCGACGAAGAAGAACACGCTCAGCGTCCCCGACAGAAACGCGACCACGTACAGGTGCGCCCAGGTGAGGTGGCCGAACGCGTAGGCGACCGGAACCGTGGCGATCACCAGCCCGCGTCCGAGGTCGGTCGCGATCATCACCTGGCGCCTGCGGCCGCGACGGTCGAGCCAAACGCCTGCGTGCAGCGAGAAGATCAGGTTCGGGATCAGTGCCACTGTGAGCAGCGCGCCTATCTGCGCCGGGCTCGCGTGCAGCGCGAGCACGGCGGTCAGCGGCAGCGCGATCAGCGACACCTGGTCGCCGAGCATCGAGATCGACTGACCGATGAAGTACCGGCGAAAGTTCCTGTTCTCGCGGAGGATCGGTGGAATCACGGTTCGGGCACCGCTCGCACGCTGACGTGAACGACGCGCGAGCCCCGCGGCGCACCTGCACGGGCGCTCGCGTAGTAGGGCGCGAGCGTTTCCTGGATCTGCTGCGTGATCTTGTCGAGCTCGGCCGGTGTTGCGACGATCGCCGTCTGGAGGAACGCGGCTGCTTCGCGCCAGGCCGGCGAAAAGGAGCGTTCGCGCGTCACGTAGTCGCGCACGGTTGCGTCGCTCAGCTCGAGCATCGCCGCGCGCGCCAGCGCGGAAGCCGCCTGGAAGTCCTCGTCAGCGTCCGCTCCGGCGTCGAAGTCGAGACTCACGACGCGTGCGTGCCAGCGGCGCTCACGTCCGTCGGCGCTTGGAACCTCTTCGACGAACCCGTGCTTTGCAAGCGTGCGAAGGTGATAGCTGCACGACGACGCGCTCTCTCCGACCTCGTCTGCGCACTCGGTCGCTGTTGAATCACCGCGAAGCTGCAGCCGCGCAAGGATCCGCAGGCGCGTGGTATGCCCGAGCGCTCTGAGCGCTTCGGTCGAAGTCAGTCGTGGTTCAGGTACGAAAGTGATTTTGCGAAAATACGCTTTCGCGTCTCGGTTGTCAAGTGTGAGGGAGCCCCTTAGTCGACCGGGATGGACGCTTCGTCGAGAAGCGCTCGCACCTTGCGGGTCAGGTCGTCCGCGCTGAACGGTTTCTGTAGGAACGCGATCCCCGGCTCGAGCACGCCGTGATGGCCGATCGCCGAGTCGGTGTAGCCGGATGTGTAGAGCACCTGTGTCCTGGGCCGCATCGACGTGACGGCCTGGGCGACCTCGGGGCCACTCATCCCGGGCATGACGACGTCGGTGACGAGCAGGTCGAGCGCGCCGGAATGCCTGCGCAGCAGCTCGAGCGCGGACGGGCCGTCGCCGGCCTGCAGCACGGTATAGCCGCTGTTCTCGAGGATCTCGGCCACCAGGCGGCGCACCACCGTCTCGTCTTCGACGAGCAGGATCGTCTCGTCGCCGGGGCGCGGGGCGGCGACGGCCGGCGCGGCAGCGGGCACGTCTGCCGGCGCTTCTGCCCGCGGTAGCCAGATGCGGAACGACGAGCCCATGCCCGGAGCGGTGTCGACCTCTATCGTGCCGCCGCTCTGCTCGACGATCCCGTAGACGGTCGCGAGGCCGAGGCCCGTGCCGCCCTCCTTTGTCGTGAAGAACGGGTCGAAGAGCTGCTGGCGCTCGAGGTCGGTCATCCCGATGCCGGTGTCCGTCATGCGCAGCTCGACGAAATCGCCTTCGTCTGTGCGTGCGTTGCTTGTCTCGATCGTCACCGACCCGCCGTTCGGCATCGCGTCGCGCGCATTGACGGCGAGGTTGACGATCACCTGCTCGACCTGCGTGGGATCGGCCTGCACGGGGCTGACGTTCGGGTCGAGCAGCGTCACGAGCTCGACGTCCTCGCCGATCAGCCGGCGCAGCATCATGTCCATGTCGGAGACGACTGCATTCAGGTCGAGCGCGCGCGGCTGCAGGACCTGGCGGCGGCTGAACGCGAGCAGCTGTCCGGTGAGCGACGCGGCGCGTGCCGCAGCCTTGCGGATCTCGTCCGCGTGACGCCGGAGGCGCTCGTCCTCGAGTCCGTCGATCAGGAACTCGCTGTAGCCGGAGATCGCCGTCAAGAGGTTGTTGAAGTCGTGTGCGATGCCGCCGGCCAGCCGGCCCACCGCCTCCATCTTCTGGGCCTGGCGAAGTTGCGTTTCCAGTTCCGTCGTGCGTGTCAAGTCGCGCACGACGGCGATGTGCCGACCCGGGCGCACATCGGAGGTCGCGACGAACTCGATCCTGCGCTCGCCGCCGTCAGGCCGCTTCAGGCTGACCTCGGCCTCCCAGGTGCCGTCGCGCATGAAGCCCTTCCACGCCTCCGGGACAGTTTCGTCGGGGAGCAAGTCGTCCAGCCGAATCCCGACCGCTTCGTCGTGAGGGACGCCCATGAGCTCTGCCGCCGCTTCGTTCAGGTCGACGAGCCGGCGCTCGTCGTCGGCGACGAGCATCGGCACGACCGAATGTTCGAACGTCGCGGCGAAGAGCAGGTTCGCCTCGCGCTGTGCCGTGATGTCTTTGACGTGCGAGACGACGTGCGTCGGTGAGCCGTCGTACCCGCGGACGAGGGAGACCGTGAGCTCGGCCCACATCACCGAACCGTCCTTGCGCAGGTAGCGGTTCTCTCGCTGATAGGAGTCGCGCTCGCCCGAACGCAGCTCCGCGACAGACCGCACGTCGACTTCGATGTCGTCGGGATGGGTGATGTCGCGCACGTTCAGCTTCGACAGGTCAGCGGGCTCGTAGCCGAGCATCTGGGCCAGACGGTTGTTCACCTGGACGAAGTTGCCGTCGAGTGCCGTCAAGGCCATGCCGAGGGAGGCGGAGTGGAAGGCGCTGCGGAAGCGACCTTCGCTCTCCTGCAGCGCGCGGCGCGCGCGCACCATCTCCGTCACGTTCTCGAAGGTCATCGCGATGCGGTCGCCCGGCAGCGGGAACGCCTTGATCCAGAACACGCCGTGCTCGATGCGCGCGTCGCCGTACTCGACCTCGCCGGCGTCGACCAGGTCGCCGGTTGTGCGCACCCGTTCGAAGATCGACTTCAGTTCGCCCGTCGTGGCCGGCAGGACCTCTTCCAGGGTCGCACCCATGATCGCGTCGCCGATCACGCCGGTGGCGAGCTCGCTCGCGGCGTTCGCGTGATCGAGGCGATATGCGCCACTCTCGTCGGGAGACCAGATCCAGAGTCCCGTCTGCATGTGCTCGACGACCTGCCCCTGCGTGCGCAGCTCGTCCGCGAGCATCTTGCGCGTCTCCAGCTCGTTGGCATTCCGGATCACGGAGCTGACGAACTCGGCCATCAGCCGCGTCGTCTCGACGGCCAGCTCGTCGAATGCCTCGGGCTCGGTCCCTATCACCGAGAGCACTCCCTCGATCTGGGAGTCGCGATAGAGCGGAGCGCAGATCACCGAGCGAGCCTGCAGCTTGCGGCAGGCTTCCGCGTCGACACGTGGGTCATTCGCAGTATCGGGCGAGTAGACGGGTGCGGCGTTCAGCGCAGCGAGGCCCGCAAGGCTCGTCGCGCGGTCAAGGCGAAGTCCGACGAACGCCGCCGCGACACCCGAGGCCTGCCGGAACACGGAGTCGTTCCCCTCGAACCATTGCACCGAGGCGCCGTCGGCGCCCGCGAGGCGCTGCGCGCGCTCGACAATCGCTGCCGTGACGGCTTCCGGGTCGAGCTCGAGCGCCGAGATCTCCTGTTGCGTCTCGACGATTGCGTGCAACCGGCCGAGGCTCGTCCGCAGACGATCCTCGTTGCGCTTGCGCTGCGTGACGTCGCGCAGCGACGTGTGAACGCGTCCATCGTCCAGGACGCGGGCGGAATATTCGACGTCGATCGCCGTGCCGTCCTTGCGCCGGAAGCGGCCCTCGGCGCGCAACTCGCGCCGGTCCTCGAGCTCGGGGAAGCGCAGAGGCTTAGCGTCGAGCTCGCTCGGCTCGACGAGGTCGCTCGAGCGCATCGCGCGCAGCTCATCGACGGTGTACCAAAGGAGCGCCGCGGCGGCCTCGTTCGCATCCAGCAGATTTCCGTCGAGATCGCTGACGAGCGTCGCATCGGCGGACTGGTCGTACAGCTCGCGATACCGGCGTTCGCTGTCAGCCAAGCGCTCGACCAGTGCCGCGTTGCGCAGCGCGATTGCAGCGGACTGCGCAAGCAGCCGCGCGGTTTCGATGTCGTCCTGGTCGAACGCCTCGGGGTCGGCGCTGCGCACGCCGAGGATTCCGCGGGTCTCGCCGTCGTAGACGACGGGCGCGAGCACGATTGCACCGGCTCCCGCCGTCAGCGACAGGTCCATGTCCGTGCCGTCGGAGCCGCGCAGCACGTGCAGCTCTCCGGTACGCACGCACTCCGAACCGAGCGTGTCCGCCAGCGGGCACGTCATGTCCTGCAGCGGCCCGTCGGCCCCCAACGAGACTTCGAAGTGGGCCACGCCGTCCGCACAGGTCGAGAGCGACGCGCCGTCGGCAAGCGGGAGCTCGAGCAACCGCTCGACGATTGATCGCATGACGGCATGTACCTCGCCGGAGAGCGAGGCGACCTCGAGCTGGCGCTCGACGAGCGTGCGGAGGGACGGTTCGGTCACGTGATCAAGCCGAGCCTCAGTGCTGTTGCGACCGCCTGCGTGCGCGTGGACGCGCCGAGCCTGTCCGACGCCTTGCGGAGATGGGTGCGGACTGTCTCGGAGCTGATTCCGAGTCGCCGACCGATCTCCTCGTGCTGGAGCCCCTCGGCCAGCAGGCCGAGCACATCGAGCTCGCGCTGCGTGAGCTTGCCGCCCGGCGCAGGGTTCTTCGCAAGCGCGGGGTCGAGGTACGAGCTGCCGTTGAGAGCCGCCTCCAGGGCGCGCACGAGGTCCGCGAGCGGCGCCTCCTTGAGCACGAGCGCGACGGCGCCGGCGTCCAGCACTTCGCGTGCCAGCCGTTCGTCACCATCGGCGGTGTAGACGACGATTCGGGTGACGGGTGAGGCCTCACACAACGCGCGCACGAGGTCCGCGCCGGAGAGACGCGGCATGCGGTAGTCGACGAGGGCGAGCTCGGGCTTCTCGTCGGTGATCAAGGCGACGGCCCGACGGCCGTCGGACGCTGGCCCGACGATCTCGAACCCGTTCTCGGACAGATACGAAGAGACGGCCGACGTCAATGCGGGGTGGTCGTCGGCGATCAGACAGCGGGGATCGTTCATCGTTTTACCTCCATGTACATCGGAAAGCTGAGGACGATCACGCGGCCGTGACCAGCCCGCGCACGCGGCTTGCGAGCGCCTCGAGATAACCGCCGGCCTTGACGACATAGTCGGAGGCGCCATGGCGGAACGCCTCAATTGCCATCTCCTCAGAGCCTTGACCGGTGAGCATCACGATCGGCATCGTCGGATCCTCGGCGCGCAGAGCATCGAGGACCTGCATACCGAGCCCGTCCGGGAGGTTGTGGTCGACGACTGCGAGCGACCACGTCGATCCGTTCGAGAGCTCGGCCGCGCCGGCGACACTGCCGGCGCGTGAGACGATCGCGCCCTCCAGCGCACGCTCGAGCACTTCGGTGACGAGCAGGGCGTGATCGTCATCGTCCTCGACGAGCAGCACCGAGAGGCCCTGCACGATGAGCTTGACCGGCGCCTGCTCGAGCAGGTGCAACCCGTCGGTGCTCAGCTGCAGCTCGCCGGACTCGATCAGTCCGAGCACGAGGTCGACGATCTGCGGGTCCCACTGCTTGCCGCGGCACTCCCGGAGCTCCTCGACGATCTGCGCGGGCGTACGAGGTTGCCGGTAGAGCTGGCGTGACGACATGACTTCGACCGAGTCGGCGACGGCGACGATGCGCGCGCCGAGCGGGATCCCGTCTGCGCGGAGGCGGTCGGGATACCCCGTGCCGTCCCAGCGCTCATGGTGATGACGCACGATCGGGCGCGCGCCGGCGAGCAGGTCGAGCGGCTCGAGCAGCTTGTCGCCGATCTCCGGGTGCGTCTCGACGATGCGCCGCTCCTCGTCGTTGAGGGCACTCGGCTTGAGCAGAACACGATCGGGGATGCCGATCTTGCCGACGTCGTGGAGGATCGCTCCGAGGCGCACCGTCTCCACATCCTCGGGCGGCAAGTCGAGGAGCTCCGCGACGCGGACGGCGAGCGCGGCCAGCCGCTCGCAGTGACCGTGCAGATCTTCGTCGCGCGCCTCGATCGCGTTCGCGAGCGCGCTGGCGAGCGTGGGGGCGAGCAACCGCTCGCGAAGGTCGTCGCGGCTGCGCGCCGCCCGCTCGAGCGCGTCGGCGACCGCCGACTGGAGATCGGAGTGCGCGAAAGGCTTGGTGACGAGACCGGCTGCGCCGCGCGTCAGCGCCTGGCTCAACGTGTCATAGGTGCCGGCGCCCGTCACGAGGACGACCGGCAGAGAGGCGCGCCGCGCGCGCACGGCTTCGAGCAGCTCCAGTCCGGAGAGGCCCGGCATGACCACGTCGCTGACGACGAGGTCGAACTCCGCCTCTTCGAGCAGCGCGAGTGCACGCTCGGCGCTCTCCGCGCTCGTCACGTCGTATCCGACGGACTCGAGAATCTCGACGACAAGCATGCGAATGACGTCCTCGTCGTCGATCACGAGAATGCGATTCACGCTGCCACCTCCTCTGCGGAGATCGGCAGCCGCAGCGTGAACGTCGAGCCGCGGCCCGGCTCGGAGGCGGCGGTGAGGCTGCCGCCGTGCGCCTCGGCGATGCCGAGGCTGACGGAGAGGCCGAGCCCGGTCCCGCCGGTGAGGCGCTTCGTGGTGAAGAAGGGCTCGAAGATGCGCTCGAGGATCGCGGGCTCGATGCCGGGCCCGTCGTCGGTGACGGACGCGAACACCCAGTTGCCGTCCTGGCGGACGTCGACCTTGACGGTGCCGCCGTTCGGCATCGCCTGGCGCGCGTTCGCGATCAGGTTCAGGAAGATCTGCTTGAGCTGGTTCGGACTGGCGCTCACGGGCGCCGCCGATGCGTCGTACACGTCGACGAGCTCGACACCCTTGTGCGCGTTCGTGCGCCGGACGAGATCGACGGTGGCCTGGACGACTTCCTCGAGCGGCACGACATGGCGGTCCTCGGCGTTCTCGCGGGCGAAGTCGAGCAGCGCGCGCACGATCTCCTTGATCTCGAGACCTGTCTGCTGGATCAGTTCGAGACGCTGCAGCGCCTTCGATCCCGGCTCCGCCTCCTTGAGGAGGAACTCGGTCAGGCCAAGGATCGCGAACAGCGGGTTGTTGATCTCGTGGGCGACGCCGGCCGCGAGCTCGCCGATCGCGGCGAGCTTCCCACTCTGCACGAGCTGCTGCTGCATGCGCCGCTCCTCGGTGGTGTCCTCGATGAGTGCGAGCAAGAGCGCCGGTTCACCGTCTTCACCCGGCACGGCGTGCACGGAGATCTGGACGGGCTGCGGCCTGCCGTCGGGGAGGCGGTAGACCCGCTCGAGCCGGCTGCCCACGACGAATCCGCTCGCGAGGTCCTCGCCCGGCTCCCACCACGGGAACGGCGGTGCGAGGCCGAGGATCTCGTCGACCGGGCGGCCCACGAGCTCGGAGAACGCGGGGTTGACCGTGACGAGCCGGTGCGTGGCCGGGTCGGCGACCGAGATCGCCGTCGGCATCGCGTCGAAGACGGCCTCGAGCGTCTGCCGGTTGAGAACGTTCTCGCGATGCTCGTCGGTGACGTCGCGGAAGACGATCGCCGCGCCGGTCCCACCGACGGGGGAGAAGGTTCCATCCAGCACCAGCTCGCGGCCCTCGAGCGAGACGGCGCGGATCCGGAAGCGTTCGCCCTCGCCGCCCTTCTCGATCGCCTCGTGCCCGGGTATGCCCGGGGTGATCTCGTACGGCGCGCCGTCAAGGTCGCGCGGATTGTGGTCGGCGATGTTGAAGGTGCCGGGGTCGCTGATCGCGAGGATCCGCTGGGCAGCGCCGTTCAGCACGACGCCGGAGGGAGAGCTCAGCACGACGCCGTCCGCGACGCCGTCGAGGACGGAACCGAAGTCCTGCTGCTCTCGCTCGCGCAGCGACCGCTCGGCGAGCGTCGTCAGCCGCGTCAGCGTCCGCAGGAGCTCGGCGGCCTCGTCCGACTCGCTCTCGTCGAGCACCCGATGCCACGAAGCGTGGAAGGTCGCGCGGACGCTTTCGGCGACGAACGGCACCCGGACGACGGTCGCGATGCTGTCAGCGTCCTCGAGGACCTCAGGAGGGAGGCCCTCGAGGATCGGCGGCCCGACATAGGGCTCACCGGTGAGGAGCGCCCCGATCGTGTGCACGTCGGCCGGGACCGCGATGCCGATCGACCCGATCGCGGGGCCGGCGGCCGCGCGGATCACGCCGCTCTTGAGATCTGCGGACCAGACGACGACCGTAAGGCGCTCGGCGCCGAGCAACGCGATCCCGGCTTCGGCCAGCACCTGGAACGCCTCGTGGAGCGTCGGCGCCTCGTTGACGGCGATTGCGGCGTCGATCAGCTCGTGCTGACGCGCAAGATCTGCAGAAAGTGTGATGCTGGGCCGCAAATGCGTAACTACTTCCCTTTTCGGGGTACGAGACAACTATTGGCAGCAGCCGCCAGAACCGGTATCCCTAGAGGTGTGCTGCACCCATCCCCCAAAACGGGGATCCCCGAATCGGGGATCCCGCCGACGGGGACTCTATGAGCTCTTCCTCCCAGGCGCCGATTAGCTGCGTGGTCGCCGATGACCACCCGGCCGTGCTCGAGGCCGTCGCCGAGTTCCTGGTGCAGGGCGGGATCGAGGTGATCGCGCGCGCCCGGGACGGGGAAGAGGCGCTGGAGAAGATCGAGCAGCGCAAGCCCCAGGTCGCGCTCGTCGACGTGCGGATGCCCAAGCTCGGCGGGATCGAGCTGACGCGGCGTGCCCAGCGCTCCACGCCGGAGACGTCGATCCTCCTGTACACGGGCTACGGCGACCGCGCGCTCCTCACGGAGGCGCTCGACGCCGGCGTCCGGGGCTTCGTCCTGAAGGAGGCGCCGATGGACGACCTCCTTCGCGCCGTGCAATCAGTCGCGTCGGGCGGCACCTATGTCGACCCGGTGCTCGCGGGCACGCTCGCGGCGTCGTCGATCGGGAACAAGCTGCCGGAGCTGACCCAGCGCGAACGCGACGTCCTGCGGCTCCTGGCCGACGGGCTCGCGAACGAGGAGATCGGCAAGCGGCTCTATATCTCGGCCGAGACCGTGCGCACGCATGTCCGGAAGGCGATGGACAAGCTCGACGCCGACACGCGCACGCAGGCGGTGGCCCGCGCCTTGCGCGACCGCCTGATCGCGTAGCAACCTGATTCGGTGTCAGCCGAACCAGATTGCTGAGTTTCTGACCTCGCTAGTGGCGCCGGAGCTTGGGCTTGGCCTGCGGCTTCGGCGCGACCTTAGGCCCCGGCGCGAAGGCCTTCGTCGAGCTCGCCGGCTGCGCGACGATCGGGGCGCCGATCAGCTGCGTGAGCGCGGCGCGGAATTGCGCAACCGGGATGGCGCCGGCTTCGTCGGTTGAGCTCGACGGCTTCATCGAGTTGTCGGGCGACTGCCAGTAGGCCCACGCGAGCTCCGAGGCGAAGCGCTCACAGCCGTAGTCGGAGTGCTTCAACCCGGAGATCGAGTAGCACCAGTCCTTGCCGCCGAGCAGCTGCAGCATCTGCGCCCGCTTGGCGTCGTCGAAGAGGAAGAAGTCGACCTGGTGGCCCATCTCGTGCTGGACGACGCCCCACGCGAAGCGGCCCGAATCGAGCAGGGAAGCGTCCAGATAGATCTGGCCATAGGTCGAATATGAGTCCCCGACCGATCCGATGTGGATCGTGATCGTGCTGGGGATGAGGCCCCAGCTGAAGCTGGAGGCCTCGAGTGCGGAGTGCACCGTCGCCTGCTGCTTGGGGGTCCCGCCGGCGAACGCGTAGCTGCCACCGCCGGCCAGGGCCGACTGGGCGAACGCGAAGAAGCAGATCGCTGAGAGCAGGGTGAGGAGGGTGCGCCGCATAGCCCTCTTAACCTCGCCCCACGGGCGCTTCTGAGCTATTCCCGCGCTGTGTACCCACCCCCTGCGATCGCGGTGTGTGCGGCCTCCCGACGCGGTGTGTTGCGCCTCACCACGCGGCGCTCAGGGGCTCCCCGCTCCGGGTGACGGGCCGGGTCCGGTTTGCGCGAGCCTCAGTAGGCGTCGAGGACGGCGCTGCGGCGGGAGGCCCGCTCGAGGTACCGGAAGAACACGAAGCCGGCGGCCGCGTAGGCGACGGCGATGCCGGCCTCGGTCCAGACGAGCCCGGCGACCTGGGAGAGCGGCGCGCCGGCCGCGACCTCGCGTGCCGCCGCGATCCCGTGGGTCAGTGGCAGGCAGCGGCCGACGAGGCTCATCCACCCGGGCAGCACATCGAGGGGGATGTTCACGCCGCAGAAGAGCAGCATCAGGACGTAGGCGAGGTTCGCGGCGAAGAAGACGTCCTTCGCGCGGAGGCCGACCGATCCGAGCAGCATCCCGAACCCGGTGCACGACGTGACCGTGACGAGCACGATCGCGGCGAGGGCGGGAACCGAAGCGAGCCCGGGCCGGAAGCCAAGGAAGAGCGCGCCGGCCGCGAACGTGAAGACCGAGACGAGCAGTCCGTTCATGAGCACCGGCAGGCCGCGGCCGAGGAAGACGGCCGCGCGATTCGCCGGCGAGGCGAGCAGTGGCCCGAGCGTGCCGAACTGGCGCTCGTTGGCGACCGACATCGTCATCCCATACACCGACGACATCGCGCACACCTGCACCGAGTTGCCGACGATGTAGAAGTCGCGCGACTGCGCGTGGGCGTACTGACCGAGCTTCGTGAAGAAGATCAGCTGGAAGAGCGGGCTTCCCAGCATCGTGGGGATGTACATCGCCGGGCGGATCCAGTTGAAGAGCCCGCGGTAGGCGATCACGCCGCCGACGAAGAAGACGCGCAGCCAGTTGGTCATGTCAGCGAGAGCGTCGCGCGCGCCCGGGCGAGATGTTCGAAGAGCCTGAACGTGTACGCCGAGATGACGATCGAGGCGACTCCGAGGACGAGCAGCATCCCGAGGGGTCCCCAGACGCCGCCGCCGAGCGCTGCGTGGCGCAGCGCGAGGATGCCCCAGTACGGCGGCAGCGCCCACGAGATCGGCCGCGTCCAGGTGGGGAGGATGGCAGTCGAGAAGACGAGCCCCGACGCGATCCAGACCGGGTACTCGAGCAGGTTCGAGAGCGCGTTCGCGTAGCGGTAGAGCACGAACGTCGACGCGAGGACGAGGCCCATCAGCCCGAGCGCGACGACCGTCGCGGGCAACGCGAGCGCGAACAGCCACGGGTGCGCGAGGTGGAGCGGCACGCCGAACACGATGCGCCCCCAGATCAGCGTCGCGGCCAGTGAGTACATGCCGGTGAACGCGTTCGCGAGCGAGAACGGCAGATAGACGAGCGCCATCGACGGGGGCGCGGCCACGCCGAGCTCGAGCGTCCCCTGCCAGCGCTGCCACTGGATCATGCCGCCCGACCCGAAGAGTGTCGTCGACCAGACGCCCATCATCCCGGCGCCGAGCGCGGCGTAGAGCAGCGTCCCAGTGCGGCCGCCGGACTTGAACATGTAGAAGGCGATCGTCGCGAAGATCACCGGCTGCAAGGTCGACGTGAGCAGGAAGAAGCTCGACGTGCCGAGCATCTTCAGGTTCATCACGAACCCGCTCCAGACCACGCGCAGGACGCTCATGCGATGCCGAGCGACGCGTGCCGCCGACTTTGCGTCTCGAAGAAGCGAATGATCGCGAGGCCTGCAACGGCGTAGATGACGCCTACGCCGAGCTCGCGGCCGAGCAGGCCTTGAACGTTCGTGATCGAGTTGCCGTGCGCGACGGCCCGCGCGGCCTCGATCGCATGTGTCAGTGGAAGCCACGACGAGATGCGCGCCATCCAGTCGGGGAGCGATGCGACGGGCACGTTCGCCCCGCAGAAGATGAGCAGGATCCCGACGAGGAGGTTTGAGAGCACGGAGGTCTCACGGATGCGCAGTCCGAGCCCCGCGTTGATTAAGCCGAGCCCCGTGCAGGACAGGCTCGAGACGAGCACGACGACCGCCAGCGGTGCGAACACCGACGTGGGAAACGTGACGCCCAGGATCAGCCCGCCCACGAGGAGCGAGAACGCTGCGGTGAAGAACCCGTTGAGGATCACGGGCAACGCCCGCCCGAGGAAGAGTGGCAGCCGCCCGGCCGGCGAGATCAGGATGTAGCCCAGCGTCTGCTGGTACCGCTCACCCGCGATCGTCTGCGTCATGGCGAAGAGGCACGGCACGGCCGCGTACTGCATCGCGTTGCCGACGACGTAGAACTCGTCGGAGCGCAGGTTCGCCGCGCGTCCGATGAAGGCGAACAGCAGAATCTGGAAGACCGGCTGCACGACGAGGATCAGGAAGAAGATGGAGGGCGTCATCCACGAGAAGAGCGCCCGGTAGCTGATCAGTCCGCCGAGGAAAAAGACGCGCAGGCTCTTCATGCGAGCGAGAGGGTCGCGCGCTTGCGCGCGGAGTCGAGGACGACACGGAGCACCAAGACGCCGAGGGCCAGATAGACCCCGGCAAGGCCAACGCAAAGCAGGAGCGACCCGAGGGGCGCGCCGCCGTAGGCCGCCTCCCGGATCGCCCGCATCCCCCAGGTCGGCCCGAGCGCCCAGGAGAACGGATGTGCCCACCCTGGGAGGAGGGACACCGGGACGAGAAAGCCACAGACGAGCCAGATCGGATATTCGAGCGCTGCGCCGATCGCCCAGGCGCGACGCGATCCGACGAATGACACGGCCATCAGGAAGCCGAGGGCCGCGATCGTCAGCACGGTGCCGACCAGCCCCAGCACGAAGAACAGCGGATGGATGATCGTGACGTGAATGCCAAAGAGGACGCGGGCCCAGAGGAGCGTCCCGGCGACGCAGTAGAGGCCGATCGTGGAGGCCGCCAGCGTGATCGGCAGCAGGATCAGCGCGAGGTGGCGGGGCGCGACGACGAGCAGCTCGAGCGTGCCGGACCACCGCTCGCGCTGGAGGGCGGAGCTCGCGGGGACGCTCGTTGCGGTCCAGATCCCCATCACGGCGGCCGCGAGCCCGATCGGGCCGAGGCTCGACGATCCGTGGCCGGTGCGGAACATGAAGAACGCCACGGTGGCGTAGAAGAGCGGCCAGATGACTGCCATCGCCCCGTCGAACGCGGAGCGCGACATCATCTTCACGTGCAGAAGCCAGGCGAGGCCCAGCACCCTGAGGCTGCGCATCATTCCGCCGTGACGAGCGCGACGTACGCGTCTTCGAGCGTCGGCTCGCGCGACGCGACGCGCCCCACCTCGACGCCGTCGAGCTCGGCGAGCAGCGGCTGGGTCAGCTCGCGCTCGCCCGTCGTCTGCACGATCAGAAGCTGCTTCTGGTCCTGCTCCTCGACCGTGACGGCGCTCACGCCGCCGACCCCGCGCAGACGCACGACGGTCGCCTCGTCCACGCCGAACACCTCGATCTCGGTCACGCGGCCGCCGGCGACGTTGCCCTTGAGCTCGGCGGGCGTGCCCTGGCCGACGATCTCGCCCTTGGCAATGACAGCGATGCGATCGCACAGCGCGTCGGCTTCGAACATGTAGTGCGTCGTCAGGAGGACCGTCTTTCCGACGGTGATCAGGTCGGCGATCATCTGCCGCAGGTCGCGCGCGCCGACAGGGTCGACACCGATCGTCGGCTCGTCGAGGAAGACGACCTCGGGGTCGTGAAGGATCCCGCGGGCGATGTGAAGCCGCTGGCGCATGCCCCGTGAGTAGCCCTCGACGCGCTCCTTCTCGCGGCCCTTCAGCCCGACGAGCTCGAGCACCTCGTCGATCCGCTGGCGCTGCCGGTGCCCGGAGACGCCGTAGAGCTCGGCGAAGTAGCGCAGGTTGTCGTAGGCGGACAGCCGCTCGTAGAGGCCGCGGTCGCCGCCGAAGACGTAGCCGATCCGCTTCCGCACCTCGCGCGCGTCGTCCACGACGTCGTGGCCGAGCACGCGCGCCTGGCCGCTCGTCGGGAGAAGCAGCGTGATCAGCATCTTGATCGTGGTCGTCTTGCCGGCGCCGTTCGGGCCGAGGAGCCCAAAGAGCTCGCCCTGGTCGACGCTGAACGAGATCCCGCGCACCGCTTCGACGTCCAGGCGCTTCCGGCGAACGACGCCGGTCGTCGTCTGGTAGGTCCTGCGCAGGTTTATGGCTTCGATCACAGGCATGCTCGCGACCTTAGCGACCGCGGTTGTCGTCGGCCATTCGGTACAGCACCGGCCGATCACACTCGTGCACGTCGCGGGAACGGGACCGCGGATCCTCGTCGTCGGGTGCATTCACGGCAACGAGCCGGCCGGGATCGCGATCGTGCGCGCGCTCGAGCGCGCGCATCCGAAGGCCGACCTCTGGCTCGTCCCGGTGCTGAACCCGGACGGCCTCGCGGCGGGGACGCGCCAGAACGCGCACGGTGTCGACCTGAACCGGAACTTCGCGAGCCTCTGGCAGCACTTCGGCCAGCCGGGCTCGACGTACTACTCCGGGCCGAGGCCGTTCTCGGAACCGGAAACGCGCGCAGCGCGCGACCTGATCCGCCGCATCAAGCCGCGCTACACGATCTGGTACCACCAGCACATGGACGTCGTGTGGGCCTACGGGCGCAGCACTGCTGCGGGCCGCCACTACGCGCGTCTTGCGGGGATGCGCCTCCTGCACCGCTCGTGGCTTGCCGGCAGCGCCACGAACTGGCAGAACCACCTGCCGAACGGCGGCGCGAGCCTCACGGTCGAGCTACCCGCGGGCAGTCTTGACCGGGACGGGATCCGGCGCCAGGTCCGAGCAGTTCTGGGGCTCGCCCTCGCAGCACCCTAGTTTGAACTTGCAATTCGAACACTGCCACGTTCCGTGCACCCACGTCATCGGGGTGGGGCAGCGCCAGCACATCTCCACTTCGGTCATCGTTGACCGAGGGTAGGGAATCGTCCGGATGGTTACGGTTCCGCTCGTGAGAGCGCTGGTCGTCACCGTGTTCGTCGTACTCGTGGCGGCGACGGCCGCAGCGGCGGCCGACGTCCAGCTGAAGATCATCTTCCCGGAGGGGCTGACGGTCCGCCAGATGGCGGACCAGGTCTCCGGGGTCCGGAAGCTCGCGATTCAGAAGCGCCACGTCACGCCGGTCCTCACTGGGCGCGCCTACGCCGCGGCTGCGGCGACGACCGCCAGGCCGCAAGGCTTCCCGCGCGGCAGCTCGATCGAGGGCTTCCTCTTCCCGGCCGGGTACTTCTTCTCGCCTACCTCCGCCGCCAAGGACCTGATCGCGAAGCAGCTCGACGCGTTCTCCAGCGCCTGGGCGAAGGTCGATCTCGGCTCTCGCACGCCCTACGACGTCCTGATCGTCGCCTCAATGGTCGAGCGCGAGACGGCGGCGCCGGAGGAACGGAAGCTCGTCTCGGCGGTGATCTGGAACCGGCTCGCAAAGGGGATGCCGCTCGCGATCGACGCGACGCTGCGCTACGGGCTCGGCATCCCTGGAAACCGTCCGATCACGGCGGCGGAGCAAAAGAACCAGACGCCGTACAACACCGGCATCCGCCCAGGCCTTCCGCCGACGCCGATCGGCAACCCCGGCCTGCCGTCGATGCAAGCCGCGGCGCACCCGGCGGCGGTCGACTACCTCTGGTACGTGCGCAAGCCGGACAACAAGCATCACTTCTTCACCGCGAGCGAGGCGGAGTTCTGCGCCAAGGCCAAGGAGTACGGGTATCACTGTTGAGCGCAGCTAAAATGCCCGCGCCTTACGATGTACTGCGTGGCGGCGTAGCTCAGCTGGTTAGAGCGTCGGACTCATAACCCGAAGGTCGGTGGTTCGAGCCCACCCGCCGCTATGAAACAAGGTCGAGCCTGACGCTAGCGTCGACTGAACTCGAGCCCGAAGGTCGGTGGTTCGAGCCCACCCGCCGCTATTCGATCGGTGCCCAACCGGGCACTTCCAGCTAGGTCCCGCTACAATCCCGCGGCCCTAGGGCGGTGCGTCAGCGTGCGCTGCCGTAAAAGTTCTCAGGGTCAACCACCTCACTTAGAGAAGAGACATGGCCAAGACCGGAGTCAGAGTTGCGATTACGCTCGCCTGCACCGAGTGCAAGCGACGGAACTACCAAACGATGAAGTCCAAGCGGAACACGCCGGACCGCGTCGAGTTCCGCAAATACTGCCGCTGGTGCGGCACGCACACCCCACACAGGGAGACGCGCTAGCCCCGTGGCCGACGCGCGCTCAGAGAGCCACCCCTCCGTCCGGGCCCAGCCCGGGCAGCCGGAAGAGCGGCATGGGCACTTCATCTCGGAGGCCTGGGCAGAGCTCAAGAAGGTGGAGTGGCCCGGCCAGGCTCAAGTGATCCAGGGCACCGTTGTGGTGCTGATCGCCTGCGTGGTCGTCGGCACCTACCTCTATCTCAACGACCTCATCTGGAAACCCGTCGTTTCCAAGGTCTTTCTCGGTCAGTAACCAAAGGACTCGAAATGTTTCGCTGGTACGTCGTTAACACCTATTCCGGCCATGAGAACAAGGTCAAGGCCAACCTGGAGCACCGCATCGAGTCGATGGGGCAGCGCCAGCGCTTCCGCCGTGTCGTCGTGCCGACCGAGCAGGTGATCGACACGAAGGACGGCCAGAAGGTCCAGGTCGAGAAGCGCGTGCTCCCGGGCTACGTCCTCGTGAACATGGACTTGAACGACGACGCGTGGACGGTCGTGAAGAACACCCCGGGCGTCACCGGCTTCGTCGGGGCGGGCTCCAAGCCTGTGCCGCTCTCGCAGCCTGTGGTCGACCGCTTCCTCAAGACCGGCGCGAGCGCCGGCGGCGAGCGCGCCCGCGCCACGATCGAGTACTCGCTCGGCGAGTCGGTCAAGGTGACGAGCGGCCCGCTCTCCGACTTCGACGGCGAGATCGTCGACGTCAACCCCGATCAGCAGAAGCTCAAGGTGCTCGTCGACATCTTCGAGCGCCAGGTTCCGGTCGAGCTCGGCTTCGACCAGGTAAAGAAGCTCGACTAGGAAGGCGAAATGGCGAAGAAAGTTCTCACACTGATCAAGCTGCAGATCCCCGGCGGGCAGGCCAACCCTGCGCCTCCGGTCGGCCCTGCGCTGGGCCAGCACGGCGTCAACATCATGGAGTTCTGCAAGGCCTTCAATGCGCAGACCGCGCAGGAGAACGGCCGCATCACCCCGGTCGAGATCACGGTCTACGAGGACCGGAGCTTCGACTTCATCACGA
>JAOPYY010000200.1 GCA_025964395.1 Actinomycetes bacterium
CCGGTGAGCTGACCGACCTCGTCAAGGCCGGCATCACCGACCCGACGATGGTCACGCGCTCGGCGCTGCAGAACGCCGCGTCGATCGCGAAGAACATCCTCACCACCGAGGCGATCGTCGCCGAGGCTCCGGAGAAGGCTGGCGCCGGGATGGGCCAGGGCATGCCGGACATGAGCGGGATGATGTAGGGAGAAATCCCTTAGGGGATTTCTCCTAGAGAACGAGAACGAGAACGGGCGGCCGCAGGCCGCCCGTTTGCGTTCTCAAAGACGAAGAGCCGCGGGGAGCGGCTCTTCGAAGGGGAATTGGGGGAGGGTAGTGCGAGAGGTATCGACGGCTCACGCGCCGGCTCGATCCCTCGAACGAGGGATTTGGAGGGCTAGAAGCCGTACCGCTCTTCGCGCCAGGGATCGGCGTCGTTGTGGTAGCCGTAGCGCTCCCAGAAACCGGGCTTGTCGGTGCTCGAGAGCTCGATCCCGCGCAGCCACTTGGCGCTCTTCCAGAAGTACTTGCCGGGGATCACGAGCCGCAGCGGATAGCCGTGCTCCGGCGTCAGCGGCTCCCCGTTCCCGTGCGTCGCGAGTAGCGCGTTCGGGTCGGCGAGAAACGAGAGCGGGACGTTGGAGGTGAACCCCGCTTCGGCGTGCGCGATCGCGAAGCGCGCCGTCGGCTTCGGCTGCGCGAGCTTCGCCAACTCGCTCCAGTGCACGCCCTCGAACTGCGTGTCGAACCGCGACCAGCGCGTGACGCAATGGATGTCCTGCACGTTCGACGAGCGCGGCAGCTCGTTGAGCTGCTCCCACGAGAGCTCGATCTCGTTCTCCACCTCGCCGAAGACGCGGAGCGTCCAGGTGCTCAGGTCGGGGTAGCTCGGCACCTCGCCCGCATGCAGGACCGGCCACTTCTCGGTGAGGTACTGGCCAGGCGGCAGCCGGGCCGGGTCGTACCCGAGCTCGATCACCTTTTTTTCCGCCTTCGACCGGAACACGCCGTCTACTCTAGTTCGGGTGGCAACCCCGACCTTGGCAGCAGCCCGCCGGCCGCGCGCATACGTTCGCGTGCACGGGCCTGACGCGGTCGACTACCTGAACCGGATGCTCTCGAACGACGTGCCGGCCGAGGGATCGGCCGATGCGCTGCTGCTCACGGCGAAGGCGCGCGTGATCGCCCCGCTGCTCGTCTGGCGCCGGGGTGTCGAAGACGTGTTGCTGCTCATGGAGCCCGAGCTCGGCGAGGTCGTGCGCGCGCAGCTGAGGCGGATGCGCTTCGCGGCGAAATGCGAGATCGGACCTGAGGAGCACGTCTCGACGATCATCCTCGGCGAAGGCGACGGCATCCAGAACCGCGACTACGGGCAGCCCGCCGTCGAGGTGCTCGACGCGGACGTCGAGGTGACGATCGACGACGATGAGCTCGAGCGCCTGCGGATCGAAGCGGCGACGCCGCGCTACGGCCGCGAGATCGACGACCGCGTGCTGCCGGCGGAGGCAGGACTCGACGAGCGGGCGATCTCGTTCTCGAAAGGCTGCTACCCCGGCCAGGAGCCGGTAGCGCGTCAGCACTTCCGCGGCAAGGTGAACCGGAAGCTGCGAGTGCTCGAGATCGACGGCGACGTGCCCGAGCCCGAGACGCCGGTTGTGCACGAGGGCAAGGACGTTGGGCGCGTGACGAGCGCGGTGCAGGGCCTCGCGCTCGCCTATGTACGGGTCGCAGTGCCGGAGGACGCGGCGCTCGAGGTCGGCGGCCGCGCTGCTCGGCTCAAGAGCAGCACGGCTACACTGACCGACTCCCCGCGCCCGTAGCTCAGGGGATAGAGCACCGGCTTGCGGAGCCGGGGGTCGCAGGTTCAAATCCTGCCGGGCGCATCCTTCCGAGCGACTTACGCGAGAGCAGCCGCTACGCCGCTCACCGAGACAGCCTGGTTCAGCTTCGACTGCAGGTAGCCCGAGTAGGCGAGGTTGACGATCGGGATGAAGATCAGGCAGAACTGGAGACCTGCGCTCAGCCCGTCGGCGTTGGTCGCCTCGCGCACGCGGCTCCACGTCCGCCAATGCGAGACGAGCGGAGGGATGATCAGGATGGCGCCGATCGTGACCGCGACGACACTCAGGCCTGGCGACCACGCCTTGTTGTTCGCGAGCGCCTTCGCGTCCTTGTTGAGCAGGTAGTACCAAACGATGAAACCGATCCCGAACGTCAGGATCGAGACTACGTACCAGAGCACGATGTTGCGTTCTCTCATGCGTCGAGCCTACGGTGCGGCGCCCGGAAGTGGAAGGGCTGACCCGTCTGACCGGATTCTGGAGAAGAATGGCGTCTTATGTGGTTGACGGTCGGACGCGGACGGAACGGCCTCGCCGGCAGGCGTCTGACCGCGGGGTCGGTGGCCGGCATTGCGGTCGGGGCCGGAACGGCTGCTGTCGGCGCGGAGTGGCAGGTCGCCGTCTCAATCGGCTGGTGCACGCTCGCGCTCGTCATCCTCGTGTGGATCTGGGCGACGATCGGCCAGAAGGACTCGAAAGCCACCGCTGAACACGCCCGGTCCGAGGACTTCTCTCGGGCGACCGCCGACATCGTGTTGCTGGGCGCGAGCGTCGCGAGCCTCGTCGCCGTCGCGATGACGCTCGTCCTCGCCGGGCAGGCGCACGACGGGCGCAAGGCCGCGCTGATCACGCTCACGATCCTGACCGTCGCCCTCGCGTGGCTCCTGGTGCACACGGTTTTCACGGTGCGGTACGGCGACCTCTACTACGGCGATCCTGTCGGCGGGATCGACTTCAACGAGGACGACAAGCCGGACTATCGCGACTTCGCCTACCTCGCGCTCACGATCGGCATGACGTTCCAGGTGTCGGACACCGATCTCCAGGCGAAGCCGATCCGCCGTAACGCGATCAAGCACGCGCTCCTCTCCTACGTCTTCGGCGCGGTGATCGTCGCGATCACGATCAACATCGTCGCCAGCTTGCTCAGCAAGTAATGCCGCTCTACGTCACGGAGGCCGAGGTCGCAGAGCTGCTCACCCCCGCCGACGCGCGCAGTGCGGTTCATGCGTCCTTCGGGCGTCTCGCACGCGGCGTCGTCGACAACCCGTCACGCGTCCGCGCCGAGCTTCCCGGCGGCGTCTTTGCGGTGATGCCGTGTGTCGACCGCGAGCTCGGCTACGCGGGGCTGAAGACGTACGCGTGGCTGCCCGGCGGCACCCCGTTCCTCGTCGTGCTCTTCTCGATCGAGCGCGCCGAGCTGGCGGCGATCGTCGAGGCCGACACGCTCGGTCAGCGTCGCACCGCCGCTGCGTCCGCTGTCGCCGCGCAGCTGCTCGCGCGCGCAGAGGCCACCACCCTGGGCGTGATCGGGTACGGCCGGCAGGCGGCGTCGCATGTCGTCGCGTTGCGGGACGCACTGCCTTCGCTCGAGCGCGTGCTCGTCTTCGGCCCGAACACGGAGCGTCTCGCCGCGTTCTGCAAGGAGCACGGCTGCGAGGCGGCCGAGGACTATCGCGAGGCCGGTGGGTGCGACGTCGTCGTCACCGCAACGACGTCGAAGGATCCCGTGCTGCGCGGTGAGTGGCTGCGCGACGGGGCGCTCGTGCTCGCGATCGGCGCCAACGATCCGGCGTGGCGTGAGCTCGACAACGTGGTGCTCGAGCGCGCGACGTTCGTCTGCACCGACTCGCGCGCGCAGGCGCAGGAGGAGGCGGGCGACCTGATCGATCCCGTGGGCGGCGGCGTGCTCGACTGGCTCGAGGTCCACGAGCTGCAGGACGTCGTCACCGGCGAGCTTCCCGGTCGCGGAAGCGACGACGACATCGCTGTCTTCAAGTCGAACGGCCTCGCCGCGTGGGACCTCGCGGCCGCCGCGCGGGTTGTCGACTTACGGGAAGGATCGACGGAACACGGTTGAGCCCTCGCCGCTAGAGCTCGCGGCGCGCGTCGACGATCTGATCGTCGCCGAGCTCGTGGATGAGCTCGGGACGGTCGAGCAAGCGCCTGACCTGCTCCGGCGTCATGCGGTTGGTCACGTAATGATCGTTCAGGATCTCGCCCAGCGGCCGCCCGCGATGGTGCTCGCGGATGATGTATTGCGCAATGCGCTCCTCGGCCTGCGAACGGGCACCGAGGAACGAGAACGCGCCCCTGATCGCGTCGACGAATCCCACCGCGACCCGAGTATAGTCGCGGGCGTGAAGGCTCTCGCCAGGGCCGGCCGCTTCGCCGAACGGATCGTGGACGGACGCGACGACGGCGGCAGTCCCGAGCGGGTCGTGATCTGGATCGAACGCAGGCCTGGTGCCATCTGGGCCGTGGGGCGCCAGGTCAATCCTCAGCACCGGGAGACTGAGTCACCGCGCGAGGACGACTACCTCTGGCAGGGGCATGAGCTCGACGATTGCCTGGAGGCGGCGAATGGGGCGCTCGAGGACGACGCGGTCGTCTCCGAGGAGCTCGGCTCGCCACAGACCGTCAAGCCGTTCCACCGCTCGGAGCTCCTGAAGCCGCTCGAGAAGTTCTTCTTCGGCAGGTAAGAACCTGGTTCGCTCTTTGAACCAGGTTCACGAGTCTCTCGGGAGGCCGGCAACGCCCTAAGGCGCGGGCCACTGGAGGTTCGCGTCGGGGATCGGGTCCCCGTGCGGATCGTGCGTCGGGAAGCCGAGCGCCTTGTCGATTCGCGCCTCCAGCTCCTCGGAGATCACGTGCTCCAGCCGGTCCGCCTCGTCGTGCACGGCGTCCACCGACAGGCCGAGCGTCTCGGCGAGGTAGAGCTCGAGCAACCGGTGGTGCCGGATCACCTCGAGCGCGACGCGCTCGCCGGAGGCGGTCAGCTGCGCGCCGCGGTAGGGCTCGTGCTCCAGCAGTTCGAGCAGCGCCAGCTTCTTCACCATCGCCGAGGCCGAGGCCGGCGAAACGGCCTGGTCCTTCGCGAGCGCGCCGATCGTCACGCACCCATGCTCGGACTGCAGCTTGTAGACGCTCTTCAGGTAATCCTGGATCGACTCGCTGAGCCCCGCCTTGCTCATACAGCCAGGGTAACGTGCCGCCGTGGCCGGCAGTGTTGCGCAAATACGTGTGGGGCACAGTGCGGATCCCGACGACGCGTTCATGGTCTGGGCGCTCGAGGCGGGACGGGTGGATACCCGCGGCCTCGATCTGAAGCCCGTCGTCTCGGACATCCAGTCGCTGAACGAGTGGGCGCTCGAGGGTCGGCTCGAAGTGACCGCGCTCTCCGCGGGCGCCTACCCGTACGTCGTCGACCGCTACGCACTGCTGCCGCACGGCGCGTCCTTCGGTGAGGGCTACGGGCCGATCGTCGTCTCGAAACGCAAGCTCACGCTCGACGAGCTCCGCGAGCTCGAGATCGTCACGCCAGGCCCGCTGACGACCGCGTCACGCGTGCTGCGCCTCGCCCTCGGCGACGGCATCCGGACGCGTGACGTGTCGTTCGAGGCGGTGCTCGACGAAGTCGTATCGGGCCGCGCCGAGGCGGGGCTCGTGATCCACGAGGGACAGCTGACCTACGCCGACTCCGGCTTGCACAAGCTGCTCGACCTGGGGGAGTGGTGGCAGGCGGAGCACGACTTGCCGCTGCCGCTCGGGCTCGTCGCGATCCGCAAGGACGTCGAGCGTCCGGAAGACGTCTCCGCCGTGCTGCGCGAAGCGATCGACGCAGGGCTCGCAAACCGCGCTGAAGCGATGCAGTACGCGATGGGCTTCGGCCGCGGCATCGACGCCGGCACCGCAGACGAGTTCGTGGCGATGTACGTCAACGATCTGACCCTGGACATGGGCCCGCGCGGGCGTAAAGCCATCGAGCTCCTCTTGGGACGCACTCCCGAATTCGTAGAGCCGTAGGCTTGACGGAGGCGACCGAGAAACAGCGCCGGGCAGTGGTGCTGGCGGCGGTGCGCACGCCGGTCGGGCGCTACGGCGGCGGGCTCGCAGGCACGAGGCCCGACGACCTCGCCGCGGTGGCGATCCGTGCGGCAGTCGACCGCGCCGGCGTTCCCGCCGAGCAGATCGAGGACGTCTGGCTCGGCTGTGCGAACCAGGCAGGTGAGGACAACCGCAACGTCGCGCGGATGGCGGTGCTGCTCGCGGGACTGCCGGAGTCGATCGCGGGCGTGACGGTGAACCGTCTCTGCGCCTCCGGTCTCTCGGCGATCGTCGGCGCCGCGCACGCGGTGATCGCGGGCGACGGTGATCTCTTCGTCGCCGGTGGCGTCGAGTCGATGTCCCGCGCGCCGCTCGTGACCGCGAAGGCCGATGCTGCGTTCCCGCGCGGCGACCGCGTCCTGTACGACACGACGCTCGGCTGGCGCTTCCCGAACCCGCGCCTGGAAGAGCTGTTCCCGCTCGAGACGATGGGCGAGACGGGCGAGAACGTCGCGGAGCGTTGGTCTGTGTCGCGCGAGGAGCAGGATGCGTTCGCGCTCCGCTCGCAGCAGCGCTGGGCAGCCGCCGCCGACGCGGGACGGTTCGACGACGAGCTCGTACCGGTCGGCGACGTGACGCGCGACGAGCATCCACGTCTCGACACGTCGGCCGTGAAGCTCGCGGCGTTGAAGCCGGCGTTTCGCGCGGGAGGCTCCGTGACCGCCGGCAATTCGTCCGGCCTGAACGACGGCGCTGCTGCGGTCGTGATTTCCTCGGAAGAACGAGCGCGCGAGCTCGGCATCGAGCCGCTGGGCGCCTTCGTCGGGTCCGCGGTCGCAGGCGTCGACCCCCGCGTGATGGGAATCGGCCCGGTACCCGCGGTGCGCAAGTTGCTCGAGCGCACCGGGATCGCGATCGCCGACCTCGACCTCGTCGAGCTGAACGAAGCGTTTGCCTCGCAGTCGCTCGCGGTCGTGCGCGAGCTCGGCCTGGACGAGGAGAAGGTGAACGTGAACGGCGGCGCGATTGCGATCGGCCACCCGCTCGGCATGAGCGGCGCGCGCCTCACGGTGACGCTCCTGCACGAGCTGCGGCGGCGTGGCGGGCGCTACGGTGTCGCGACCATGTGCGTCGGTGTCGGCCAGGGGCAGGCGGCCCTCTTCGAGGTATGACCCCTGCCGAGAGATATCTGGAGCTTGGACTGCGTCTTGGCAGGCACGTCGACGGCCTCGTCGACGCCTACTACGGCCCGCCCGAGCTGAAGGAGCAGGTCGACGCGGAGGAGCTGGTTTCTCCTGAGCAGCTCGGCGCCGACGCGTACGCGCTCCGTGACGAGCTGCCGGACGGCTGGCTCCGCGATCAGGTGCACGGCTGTGCGACCTACGCGCACGTGCTTGCGGGCGACGCGATCTCTTACACGGACGAGGTCGAGGGCTCGTACGGCGTCCGCCCGACCAAGGTCTCCGAGGATGTCTATGCCGAGGTGCACGCAGAGCTCGACGAGCTCTATCCCGGCACAGGCTCGCTGCGCGAGCGCCGCGACGCCTGGCGCGAGGCGCACCTGATCCCGGGCGACCTCGCGGTGCCGGTGCTCAACGATCTCCTGCCGCTCCTGCGCGCACGCACCGAAGCGGTGCTGCTCGACCTCCCGGCGGGCGACGGCGTGACGCTCGAGCCGGTGACCGACGAGCCGTGGTGGGCGTTCAACTACTACCTCGGCGATCTACAGAGCCGCGTCGTCCTGAACATCGACGTGCCGACGACCGGCACCGACCTCGTTCACCTCGCAGGCCACGAGGTGTTCCCCGGCCATCACACCGAGCACGCCGTCAAGGAGCAGATGCTGATCCGCGACCAGGGGAAGATCGAGGAAGGCATCCAGCTCGTGCCGACGCCGCAGGCAGTGCTCAGCGAGGGGATCGCCGAGACGGGCGCCGAGCTCGTCCTCGACGACGCGGCGAAGGAGGAGGCGTACGCCATTCTCCGCCGTCACGGAGCGACTCTGATCGACCCGCAGCTGTCGGAGCGGATCTCGAAGGCGGCCGAGCGGCTGCGCACCGTCGGCCTCGACGCGGCGTTGATGATCCACGAGGAGGGCGCCTCGATCGAGGACGCGGAGGCCTACGTCGAGAAGTGGAACCTCGTGCCGCCCGACCAGGCCAGGCACAGCGTTCGCTTCGTCACCGACCCGACCTGGCGCGCCTACGTGATCACCTACTCGGCCGGCCGCGACCTCTGCCGCGCCTATGTCGGCGGCGATCCGGCAAGGTTCCGCACGCTGCTGACCGAGCACGTGCGCATCGGCGACCTGCTGGCCTCTACGCGCTAGGGTCCCGGCGTGGCTGTCGCGACGACCGAGCACGGGCTTTTCATCGGCGGCGAGAGCGTCGAGCCCGCCTCGGGCGAGCTGCGCGACGTTCCCGAGCCCGCGACCGGTGAAGTGCTCGCACGCGCTGCGATGGGCGGCGAGGCCGATGTCGACCGCGCGGTCGAAGCGGCACGCGGCGCGCTCGACGGCGCCTGGGGCAAGACGCCCGGCACGGAGCGCTCTCGCCTGCTGCACGCGCTCGCCGACGCGATCACGGCGAACCGCAAGGAGCTCGCCGAGCTCGAGGCGCGCAACGTTGGCAAGGCGATCTCGTCGGTGAAGGCCGAGCTCGGCCAGTCCGTCGAGAACTTCCGCTTCTACGCGAGTGCGATCGGTTCGATCGCCGGGCGCTCGAATCCGATCGGCGGCTCGCTGCTCTTCTACTCGCTGAAGGAGCCGGTCGGCGTGTGCGGTCAGATCGTGCCGTGGAACTACCCGTTGATGCTCGCGACCTGGAAGCTCGCGCCTGCACTCGCGGCCGGCTGCACCGTGGTGCTCAAACCGGATCCGCAAACACCGCTGTCGGCGTTGAGGCTCGCCGAGCTGGCCAAGGACGTCGGAATTCCCGAGGGTGTCGTCAACGTCGTCGCCGGTGACGGCCCGACGGTCGGCGCGCACCTCGTC
>JAOPYY010000266.1 GCA_025964395.1 Actinomycetes bacterium
TCGTCGGCCTGATCGGCCCGAACGGCGCGGGCAAGACGACCCTCTTCAACGTGATCACGCGCCTCTACCGGCCCGACGCCGGCGACCTCGAGCTGGATGGCAAGAGCCTGTTGCGCACGCCGCCGCATCGGATCGTGAGGCGCGGGATCGCCCGCACGTTCCAGAACGTCGAGCTCTTCCGGACGATGAGCGTTCTCGACAACGTGCTGGTTGGTGCGCACACGCGCACGAAGCCCTTCCGCGGCGGCGCGGCCCGCGGCCGCGCGCTCGAGGTCCTCGACTACGTCGGCATCGCGAACGTCGCGCACCGTCCCGCAGCCGGGCTTCCGTTCGGGACGCTGAAACGCGTCGAGCTCGCGCGCGCGCTCGTCGCCGAACCGAAGCTGCTGCTGCTCGACGAGCCCGCCGGTGGACTGAACCACGAAGAGGTCTCCGACCTCGGCACGTTCATTCGCAAGCTGCGCGAGGACTTCGACCTCACCGTGCTGCTGGTCGAGCACCACATGGGGCTCGTGATGGGCATTGCGGAGCGCATCCACGTCCTCGACTTCGGCCGCAAGATCGCCGAGGGCACGCCGGACGAGGTGCAGCGGAACCCGGCAGTGATCGAGGCGTACCTCGGCGCCGAATCCGCCGCGTGACGTCACTCGCCTGGGAGGGCTGCGTCAACGTTCGCGACCTCGGCGGCCTCCCGACCGAGGACGGGCGACGTACGCGGCTCGGCGGCGTCGTTCGCTCCGACAACGTCCGCAGGCTGACCGACGAGGGCTGGCGCGCGCTCGCCGAGCACGGCGTGCAGCGCATCGTCGACCTGCGCTTCCCGGAAGAACTCGCGGAAGACCAGCCGCGCGACGTCGACATCGACGTGGTGAACGTGTCGGTCCTCGGCGCCGAGACGGACCCAGAGTACGTCAAGGAGCTCGACGCGCACCTCGCGGTCAACGATGTCGCCGATCACTACGTGTGGTCGTACGTCGACTTCCTCGAGCGCTACCGCGAGCGCTTCGGCCAGGCGTTCGCGGCGATCGCGGATGCCGACGGCACCGTCGTCGTGCACTGCTTCGCCGGCAAGGACCGCACGGGGCTCGTCGCGGCCGTCCTGCTGCGTCTCGCCGGGGTCGATCACGCGACGATCGGCGCCGACTACGCGGTGACTGCCGAGAACCTGCGCTCGCGCTGGGAGGCTTGGCTGCGCGAAGCGCGGGACGAGGAGGAGCGCGCGAAGCTCACGAAGCTTCAGCACACGCCGGCCGAGGCGATGGCGCGCGTCGTCCAGGAGATCGAGCGCCGCTACGGCGACGTCGCATCGTATCTGCGTGCTGCGGGGCTCACCGACGCGCAGGTCGACCGGCTCCGGGAGCGGCTTGTCGCTCCTTGAGTTGCGCGACGTCGAAGCGCGCTACGGCGAGATCCGCGCGCTTCACGGCGTCTCGCTGACCGTCGCCGACGGCGACTTCGTCGCGCTGCTCGGTGCGAACGGTGCGGGGAAGACGACGACGTTGCGCGCGATCTCCGGCACGGTGAAGACGAGCGGCGATGTGCTGCTCGACGGCCACAAGGTCTTTCGCCGCACGCCCGAGGGGATGGCGCGGAGCGGCGTCGCGCACGTGCCCGAAGGCCGCGGTACATTCACGACGCTGTCGGTGCTCGACAACCTGCGGCTCGGGGCGTGGGTGCACGGCACCGCCTCGCCGCGCGACCTCGCGCACGTCTTCGAGTTCTTCCCGCGCCTCTACGAGCGGCGCACCCAGCAGGCCGGACTGCTCTCCGGCGGCGAGCAGCAGATGCTCGCGCTTGGTCGCGCGATGATGGCGAAGCCGCGCGTCCTGCTGCTCGACGAGCCGTCACTCGGGCTCGCGCCGCTCGTCGCGCGCGAGATCTTCCACGTGCTTGGTCAGTTGCACGAGGGCGGGACGACGATCGTGGTCGTCGAGCAGAACGCGATGCTCGCGCTCGAGCACGCACAGCACGCGTACGTGCTCGAGACAGGCCGTGTCGTCCTCGGCGGCGAGGCGTCCGACCTGAGGAAGAACGAGTCCGTCCGGCGAAGCTACCTGGGTTACTAGAGACCGCTCACAAAAACGTGACGAACTTCATCCAACAGATAGTGAGCGGTCTCGCCAGCGGCGGCATCTATGGGCTGCTCGCTTTAGCGATCGTGCTGATCCACCGCTCGACGGGCGTGATCAACTTCGCGCAGGGTGAGATGGCGACGCTCTCGACGTTCGTCTGTTGGGCGTTGATGGACCACGGCTGGGCGTTCTGGCCCGCGTTCGGCGCCACGCTCCTGCTCTCGTTCGCCGGCGGCGTCACCCTGCAAGCCGTGGTGATCCGGCCGATCCAGAGTGGGCCTTTGCTCGGGATCGTGATCCTGACGATCGGCCTGCTGATCGCGTTCAATGGGCTCGACACGTGGATCTGGGGCGGCGCGGCGAAGCAGTTCCACGGGCCGTTCTCGACGGCGCCGATCCGGGTGGGTGGCGTTGCGTTCTCGAAGCAGGATCTCGGCGTCATCGCAGTGGCATTCGTGGCCGTCGCGCTGATCGGTGCCCTGTTCACGAGGACGCGGCTCGGGCTCGGTCTGCGCGCCGCGGCCGTCAATCCCATCGAGGCGCGCCTCGTCGGGATCCGCGTGGCGGCAATGCTCGCGCTTGGCTGGGGCCTCGCCGCGATGCTCGGCGCGGTCGCCGGCGTGATGGCGGCGCCGTCGCTCTTCCTCGAACCGAACATGATGCAGACCGTGGTGCTCTATGCCTTCGCCGCCGCGGTGCTCGGGGGGATGGACTCGCCGATCGGCGCCGTGGTCGGCGGGCTGCTGCTCGGCGTGCTGCTGAATCTCGTCGGGACGTACGTGCACTGGATCGGCGGAGAGCTGCGCCTCGCGACGGCGCTCGCGGTGATTCTCGGCGTGCTGCTCCTGCGCCCCTCCGGCCTCTTCGGCCGCGCAGCATTGAGGCGCGCATGAGGATCAAGCTGTCGGCGTTCGTGCTCGGCGTGCTGGTGCTCGTCGTGCTGCCGTTCGTGCTGACCGACTTCCGCACGGTGCAGCTCGCGACGGTCGGCGCGTACTTCATCGCGATCCTCGGACTCGATGTGCTGACCGGCCACAGCGGTCAGATCTCGCTCGGCCACGGCGCGTTCATGGCGGTCGGCGCGTACACGACGGCGATCCTGATGGCGAACCACGGCGTGCGCGACCTGTGGACGATCCCGATCGCAGCGGGAGTCGCCGGCGTGATCGGGCTGCTCGCCGGTGTGCCGGCGCTGCGGCTCTCGGGTCTCTATCTCGCGCTCGCGACGTTCGGCATCGCGGTTGTCCTGCCGACGATCCTCAAGAAGTTCGACCACTTCACCGGAGGCTCGACCGGGATCACGCTGTTCGGAAAACCGGCGCAGACCGGTCACGGCGTCGGAGTCTGGGGGCTGACGAACAACCAGTGGCTGTACGCACTGACGTGGACGATCGGCGCGGTCGTCTTCCTGATCGCGTGGTGGCTGCTCGACTCGCGCTTCGGGCGCTCACTGCGCGCGATCCGCGACAGCGACATCGCCGCCGTCGCATCGGGCGTCAACCGCGCGAAGTACAAGGTGCTCGCGTTCGGCGTCTCCGCCGCGTTCGCTGGAGTCGGGGGAGCGCTGTTCGCGATCAACGTCGCGTATGTCGCGCCCGACACGTTCCCGATCCAGCTCTCGCTCTACCTGCTCGTCGGCGCCGTCGTCGGCTTCTTCGGCTCGATCTGGGGCGCCGTGCTCGGGGCGCTGCTGATCCAGTTCCTGCCCGACGTCGTGGGCCTGATCCCGCATGTCGATACGAAGCAGGCGGGTCCGACGACGCTCTTCTTCGGGCTCGTTCTGGTGGTGCTGATGCTCGTGCTCCCGATCGTGCTTCGTGCTGCATCGCGGCTCGCGAATCGCAGCTACTTTGGGGCGCTATGACCAGGAACCTCTGTGCAATCGCCGTCGCCGCTCTTCTCGTCGCAGGCATCGCAACCGCCTCGACCACCGCAACGCCCGGCGTGTCGGCGACAACGATCACCCTGGGCTCGAGTGGCCCGCTGACCGGCGAGGCCGCCGCGGCGGCCGGGGTGCTGCGCGGCGCGGAGGGGTACTTCAAGTACGTCAACGCGCGCGGCGGCGTCAACGGCCGCAAGATCGACTTCAAGTACCTCGACGACGCGTACGACCCGTCGCGGACGGTGCAGAACGTGCGCCAGCTGATCCAGCAGGACAACGTCTTCGCGCTGTTCTCGGTCGTCGGCACGAACGGCAATCTCGCGATTCGCGACTACGCGAACGCCGCGGGCGTGCCGACGGTGTTCTCCGCCGCGGGCGCGACGACGTTCGGTCGCGACTACGTGAAGTACCCGTGGACGATCGGCTACCTGCCGCCGTACGGCGAGGAAGGCGAGCTGTACGCGAAGCACATCCTCGCGACCAACGGCAAGAAGGCGAAGGTCGCTGTGCTTTACCAGAGCGACGACTACGGCAAGGATCTCCTCGCGGGGTTCCGCCGCGGCCTGGGAGCAAAGGCGCGCACGTCGATCGTGCAGACGGTCGGTTACGACCCGACCGCGTCCGACGTGCAGTCGCAGGTCGCGCAGCTGAAGGCGAGCGGCGCGAACACGTTGTGCATCTTCGCGTTCGGCAAGTTCGCGATCCAGGCGTTCCAGTACGCGAACAAGCTGGGGTGGAAGCCGCAGATCTACATCAACGACGTCGCGTCGGCGTCGTCGATCATGCAGATCAACCCACGCTCGACCGCCGAGGGCTCGATCTCGATCGTCTGGGGCAAGGATCCGGCGACGCCAAAGTTCAAGAACGACGCCGGCACCGCGCTCGCGGCGAAGATCATCAAGACGTACATCCCGGGCGCGAACCCGTCGGACGGCTTCCTGATCGCGGGCATGGCGGAGGCGTTCTCGATGGTCGACGCACTCAAGGCCGCCGGCAAGAACTTGACGCGCAAGAGCCTGATGAGCGCCGTCACGCACATGATCGAGGCGAACATCCCGTTCCTCGTGCCCGGCGTGACGGTGCACACGACGCCGACGTTCCGCTTCCCGATCTCCGCCGTGCAGCTGCAGCGCTGGCACAACGGACATTGGGAGCTCTTCGGCGGCGCGCAGTCCGCGAAGCCCTAAGCGCTACGAGCCCGTCGGGCGAGAGGACGCTGGCCCAGGCGCGAGTGCCGCTGCCCTGGGGTAGAAAGACGCGCGCATGGCCAGCTACCGGGAACTCGACGCAGACGCTCGACTCCGAGCCTCCGTCTACGCCGTCATCGCCGTGGGCATCACGGTCGCTGTTGCGATTGCGACTCCTTCGGTCTGGGCGTACCTCGGGGTCGGGCTCGCCTGCGGAGTTGTCGTCTCGATCATCGAACTGCGACTCGCCTTCAAGCGTCAGCGCCGCTAGCGACGGAAGACTCCGGGGGGTCGGTCCGAACACTGGCCCAGGCGATTGCCCCTTGTCTGATGTGAGCCTACGGCGTTGAGAGGTATGGCCCGGTGTCGATCGTGGCGCCCGCCCGTAGGCACGCTTCTATTTGCAGCGGGACATTCCGTTCGTACGAAGAGAACGTGATCGTCGTACGCACCATTTCGCGCTTTGCGCCGTCGCAGCGGCGGCCGATCACGACCTGCGCGTGCACGCTGCTCCCCGGCTGCACGTGGAGAACGCGTTCCGGGCCGAGATTGGGATCGTTGCGGTCGAAGTCCGCCAGGTCTCCAACGGCAATCAGAAACGGATGCGGCGAGACGATCACGGTCGGGTGCCCCTCGACGCTGCACTCCGATCGGCTGACGTTGCGCAAGTTGAGCGAGACCCCATACGAGCCTCCCGTGAAGGCGATGCCCGGATTGAAGACGGACAAGCGGATTTGAGAAGGGGTGCAGTCGTCCACCACTCGGCGGCTCGCCTGCGCCGCCGTTGCGACGACGACAACGACGGGCACGAGCGCGGCGACACCGATCCCCACGATTCGTCTTCGGCTGGCGCCGCATCCTCGGAGCTTCGTCGACCACCGTCTTGTCGAGAGCACGTCCGACCTCTACCCATCGGGTGACCCTTGCGAACGCTGGCGCAGGCCCTATGCCTCCCGAATAGACCCTCGCGCGCATCCTGCGAGCAGTTCCACGCCCAGGAGCAGCGCCAGAAACCTCACGAGATCAACGTTCCCGCTCGGGGTGCATTAACGAACACTCGCCCAGCCCAGCATCTTGCTGTGATCGCCCTCGTTGCGTCGATGGTTGCTAGAAGTTGAGCGATGAGCACCCAGCCTGAACATGGTGAACTTGTCATCCGGACATTTGTCCATGGCGATGAGGACGCTGTCGTCGCCCTTTGGGAAGCCGCGGGTCTGACGCGCCCGTGGAACGATCCGCGCAAGGACATCGCGCGCAAACTCACGGTGCAGGGCGAGTGGTTCCTTGTTGCGGCCAGCCGAGGCGAGGTCATCGGTTCGGTTATGGCTGGCTATGACGGCCACCGGGGCTGGGTGAATTACCTTGCCGTGTCGCCCAACGCGCGGCGCGCCGGTATCGGACGAGCACTCATGAACGAAGTGGAGCTAAGACTTCGCGACGCGGGTTGCCCCAAGATCAATCTTCAAGTTCGCGAAACGAATCAGGAAGCGCTCGGCTTTTACCATGCCCTCGGCTACTCGACTGATGATGTCGTCAGCCTGGGCCGACGCCTCGAACACGACCACGCCCCCACAGAATCCTGATCCTCGGCCTCGAGGGACATTTACGGACGCTGGCCCACGCCACTGCTGTCGTCACATTCAAGACGTTCCGCCGCCGAGTCCCGCCGGTCGGCTGACGTTGTTGGAGCGCCCGCTACTTACTCGTCATTTCAGACGCCGGTGCTGGAGACGTGCGACTGGGAACATACGGCCGTGTCGTTGTGAGCTGAACGAAGCCGAGGCGCTCGAGGATCGGCTGGCTCGTCGGCAAGGCGTCCACCTGAAGGAAGCGGTACCCGCGCTCTTGCGCTAGCCGCGCCCGCTCGAGCACCGTCGCCCGGTAGATGCCGCGCCCACGCCACTCCGCCAACGTTCCGCCACCCCACAGGCTCGCGAACTCGGAGCGCTCGTTGAACTCGATCCGTCCCGCTGAAACCGGCTCACCACCAGCGTAGGCAACCACGCCGAGATCGCGTGGACGCTCGTGCCCCAGCGCGCGCAGCAACAAGCGCCCAACACCACTGTAACTCTCGCCGAAGACCAACTCGTTCACCTCGACCCACACCTCGACCGCCTCCGCATCCCCCGCCACCCGCACCTCCACGCCCACAGGGAGCGACGCATCCAGGTCAAGCTCGCAAAGCTCGGCAACCACGACGGCTTCCTGGTCCTGTGGCTCTAGGCCCGCAGCCACAAGGCGCTGCGCGAGATCATCTGGCCGGTCATATCCGTAGAGCTTCCACTCGGCATGACCATCGAACTCGAGAAGTCGTGCGACAAGCTTTGTGACCGCAGCATCAGCGTTCGATTCGTCCAGACGTGACCAAACAACACCGCTCCAACCGTCGCCAAGCGCCAGGGTAGTCAGCGCGTCCCTTTCCGCCGGCTCGACTTCACGGCGCATCTGGCGGTCGAACAGTTCGAGCGTAAGCTCAATGTCCACTCCAAGAGGCTACGGTAGCCCCGCGTCCGGTGAGCGGACGCCAGCAGACCGTCGCCGAATCAACTGCCCACCCGACGACGCGACGGGCTAACGCCAACCCCGTCAGGCGTCATTGCCGAACACTCGCGCAGGCGACAATCCCGACCCAGCGTTCCATGAGTTATCCACCGAGTGCCGCTCGAAGCGTTCCCACGAAAGGCGACACGGTGAGCGTCGAACCTGGATCGCCTCTGCCGCAGTAGTCGGGGATCCTGTATGGCATCGGGACTTTGCGTGGGTCTTCGAAGGTAATCGAGGCGCTCTCGGACGCTCGCGTGTCTGAACTGATCCTGATCTGACGGGTGCCTCGTAGCCCGCCGCTGTCGCAGCGGTATTTGTTGATGACGACGAACGCTCGCCCATCACGCGGGATCTTGAACGCCTTCGGGGGATCCGACGAAATCATCTGATCGCCGCCGCGCTTAACCACGAACGGGATCACACCGTTGGAGTCGTAGAGCCCCACACGCGGATAGCCGTCGAGGACGCACGTCACAGACCCCTTGTTCTTCAACCGCAACGCGAGCGTGTGCTGCCCCGTCGCCTCACTGACGTACGGCCCAAGCGTGACGGCGAACTGCGATAACCGACAAGGGATCACTGCGCCCATATCCGTCGGCGCTGCGGTGCCACAACCGGCGACCACCCACGTCGCGCAGACGGCAACGAAGATCAGGAGCGAACCTCTCGGCACTCGCGTCGTCACGAGTCGTGAGTTACCCGCTCAGGGTGCATACCGGAACACTGGGACGGGCGACGATCAGTGATCCGGAGGCTTCCTGAAGGCGTCGAAGGGCGCGCCGAGATTCAGGCGGCTTTCCCGATGAGATGACGGCGTGGCTTCGTCATCGAACGACGATCGGCCAGTTCCGTTTGACCGTCACGC
>JAOPYY010000224.1 GCA_025964395.1 Actinomycetes bacterium
GGGCCACTTCCGCCAATCTAACCTGCAGGAAGACTTTTGGGGAGGGCGAATCCATGCCGTCCCCGGTACGATTTCACCTGCAGATGCGCACAACCTGGAATGGATCCGTGAGCTTCGGGCTCGTCAACATCCCCGTCGGCCTGGCGCCGGCGACGAAGCCGGCTGCCCGCCAGTCGGACGTTTCCTTCCGGATGCTGCATCGCGAGTGTGGGACGCCGATCAAGCAGAAGCGCTGGTGCCCCGTCCACGAGCGTGACGTCGAGTCGGACGAGCTCGTGAAGGGCTGGGAGGTCGCGAAGGGCCAGTTCCTGATGGTCGAGGACGCCGACCTCGAGGCAATCGAGAACCGCGACACCAGCCGTTCGATCGACATCAGCCGTTTTGTGAGGCTCGAGGAGGTCGACCCGATCTACTTCGATCGCACCTACTTCCTCGTGCCTGCAGGCGCCGAGGCGCAGCGGCGGCCCTACGTACTGCTGCTCGAGGCGATGAAGGAGGCGGGCGTCGCTGCGCTGGGGCGCTTCGTGCTGGCCGGCAAGGAAAAGCTGTGCCTGATCCGCCCGATGGGTGACGCGCTCGCGCTCGAGACGCTCTTCGTCCACGAGGACGTGAAGGATCACGCCGAGATCGACGAAGCGGTCGCGGGCTCAGCGGTGAAGAAGCCCGAGCTCGACCTGGCGAAGCAGATCATCGCGTCGCTGGCCGCGCCGTTCGATGCGAACGAGCTGCGGAGCGAATACCGCGAGTCGTTGCGTGAGCTGCTCGAGGCGAAGCTCGAGGGCCACGAGATCGAGGTTCCCGAGGAGCCGGAGCCCGCGCAGGTCGTCGATCTGATGGAAGCGCTCAAGGCGTCTGTCGCAGCTGCTTCGGCGAAGCAGCCGGACGCGCCCAAGAAGAAGGCGGCGCCGCGTAAACGCGCCGCCGCCTCCAAGTAACAACGCCCGACGAGCTCTCGCTAGTGCGGCGCGGGGAGTGCCCCCAGCGCGTGGAGTTGAGCCGCGAACAATGTCTTGTCGATCTTGCCGTGGTAGATCGGCACGTGCTCCTCGAGGCAGATGCGGATTACCTCGTCGCGGTCGATCCCGACTTCTTTGGAGAGCTCGTCGGGCGTCAAGTGATTTGCCATCTCGCTCCTTCCACGAAAAAGCCCGCCGCGCACGAGGCGCCAGCGGGCTAGGTCTTCAAGGGGCTAGGGCTCCAGCTCCTCGGGGTGCAGGACGGGGCTCATCAGTCGGCCCGCCTTGTCACCGTCAAGCTCATAGTCATCTAAGAATAATCAATCGACGTGACGCACGCGACGATTCTCCTGCCCGGCCTCGAGGAACGGCTCTACGAGCGGCGCGGCGCCCTGATCCGCACGTTCGAGGGTGGGGAAGGGCCGCCCCTCCTGCTCGTCCACGGCTTCGGCGGAGCCGCCTGGAACTTCTCCGAGCTGGCGCCGCGCCTGCACGGAAGGCGGCTGATCATCCCGGATCTCCCCGGCCACGGCGCTTCCTCGCCGCTCCCGGCCCCGACCCTGACCGGCTTCGCGGACGTTCTGGCGGAGATCCTCGACAAGCCGGTTGACGTGCTGGGCCACTCGATGGGCGGAGTGGTCGCGCTTCGCCTTGCGGAGCGGCACCCGTCGCTCGTACGGCGACTCGTCCTCGCCGCTGCGGCCGGGATCTCGAGCTCGACCCGAATAGCGGAGCTGACGATCGCGCTCACCGGGATCGTGCAGCCCGGTCGGATCGCCGGCCGCCGGGTCGGGCGTGTCGCTCGCTCACGGCGCCTGCGCAAATTCGTCTTCGGCGGCTTCGAGGTCGCGAACCCCGACCTCCTGACGGAGCGCGCGGTGCACGGCTTCCTGCGCGGCCCGACGATGCACACGGATGCCCTTGGCGCCGGGCTCGCGCTGGTGGCGGACGACCCGCGCCGGGATCTCGATCGCGTGCGCTGTCCGGCGCTCATCCTCTGGGGCGCTCGCGACAAGCAGGTGCCGCTCGAGGACGGTTTCGAGTACGCGAGGCGGCTTGGAGCGCCGCTGCGCGTGATCGCCGACTGCGGCCATCTCTTGATCGGCGAGCGGCCCGACGTGTGCGCGCGGGCCGTACTGGAGTTCACCGACTCGCGCTAACCTGTCGGGCGTCTCGGGGTGTGGCGCAGCCTGGTAGCGCGCTCCGTTCGGGTCGGAGAGGTCCGGAGTTCAAATCTCCGCACCCCGATGAGACGAAGGGCGGGCCGACGGCCCGCCCTTCACTGTCTTTCGGTGCGCCGTTGCTCAGGCTGCCGCTTCCTGCGCCGGCGGTCGCGCCTGCCGCAGCGCGGTCAGGATGAAGGCGGCGCCGAGGATGCTCGCGGCGAGCACGCCGACCGCCCACCACAGCCCACTCCAGTGGCCATCCCAGCCGAACCAGTGGTCGAGCGAGAAGCGGCCGGGCCCGGTCGCGCAGATCGCCAGCGTGCCGGCGATCAGCAGCAGGTTGTACTCGTAGCCGCCGCCGACGCTCCAGAAGCCGTTCTTCCAGTGGGTCGTCGCGACTGCGACGATCTGGCTCGACAAGATCATCAACGCCGCGAGCGGCGTCAGGAGCCCGAGCGCGAAGAGCAGCCCGCCGTCCTCGGCCAGGATCAGCATCAGCGTCATCAGGGCCGCCATGCGGAAACCCATGCTCTCGAGCCAACCCCTGAGCCCCTTCGGGCCGGGCCCGTTCCACCAGCCGAAGGTCTTCTGGAGGCCGTGAGCGAGCATGATGCCCCCGATCGCGATGCGCAGCACCAGCAATCCGTACGCCATGCGTTCCCTCCGAAAGTTGACGGCTCAATTATAGGTGCGGAGGTCGCGTGCGTGCACGACTGCAGTGCACGCGTTCTCCACGTAGCCAATGCCCGCGGCCTCCGCGATCACACGTGCCTCGGGTCGTTCACGCGGCCACCCGAACCTTGCGCCAGAGCAGGGGCACGAACCAGAGGATCGCACCGAGCGCACCACCGGCAGCGAGGATCGACGTCGGGGCGATCACGGTCGCGGCGACGCCGGCGAGGACGAAGCCCACCGGCGTCAGCCCGAACGAGCCGAAGTAGTCGAAGCTGAGGACGCGCGAGAGCAGGTGCTCGGGCACGAGCTCGCTGATCAGCGTCATCCACGCGGCGACCCCGATCCCGATCCAGAAGCCGCGCCAGGCAGCGGAGACGACGGCGAGCTCGTACCAGGGCGAGACCGCGAGCACGACGATGCCGAGGTCGTTGATCCCGAACGCGGCGAAGCAGATCGCGACGCGCCACTTGCGCGGATGCCAGCGAGCCCACGCGAGCGAGCCCACAACCATCCCGGCCGCCATCGCGCTGAAGAGCAAGCCGTACGAGCCGACGCCGCGGTGGTAATGGCCCTGCACGATGCGCGGGAGTAGCACCGTGTACGGCGACATGGCGATCATCAGGATCAGCGTCGCTGCGGTGATCCCCGTCCAGATCCACGGCACGCTGATCACGTAGCGGAAGCCTTCGACGAGCTCCTTGCGCATCCCGAGCTGCGGCGGCGGCTGGATCGCGCGCGGACGGGCGATCCAGAGCGCGCCGGCCGAGACGAGGAACGAGCCCGCCTCGATGCCCCAGACGACGGTCGGCCCCGCCGTGCCGTAGAGCGTCGCGGCGAGCGCCGGGCCGACGATCGCGCTGCCCTGGCGGGCGATGCCGATCCACGAGTTCGCCGAGGCGAGCATCGGCGTCTCGACGACGAGTGGCACGATGCCGCCGAACGCCGGCTGGAAGAAGCCGTCCGCCGCGCCGAACAGCACCGCAAGGACGAGGATCGCGTTCAGGCCGAGATGCCCGCTCGCGTCGAGCGCGAAGAAGACGGTCATCACGCCGGCGCGGGCGATGTCGGAGCCGATCATCAGCAGTTTGCGCGAGTAGCGATCGGCGAGCACGCCACCCCAGAGCAACGTCGCGAGCATTGCCAGCGACTCCGCGGCGAGCACGAACCCGAGTGAGCTCGCTTTCCCGGTCAGGTCGGTGACGCGCCAGCCGAGCGCCACGATGAACGCGGCATCGCCGATGAACGAGATCGTCTGCCCGGCCCAGAGCAGTCGGAAGTCGCGGCTGTGGAACGCAGCGAGTGTGCTGACGCGTTTCGTCACCGCGCGAGGCTATCTTCGACTCGTGCTCAGAGCTGTGATCTTCGACGTCGACTTCACGATCGCGCAGCCGGGGCCCGACCTCGGGCCGGAGGGCTACCGTCGGCTCGGCGAGCGGTACGGGTTGACGCTCGACCCGGAACGCTACGAGGACGCGCGCCGCGCGGCGTTCGCGACGCTGAAGCGGCACCCCGAGCTCGACCACGACGAGGAGATCTGGGTGCTGTTCACGCAGCGGATCATCGAAGGCATGGGCGGCGAGGGCGACACGTACGGCGCGGCCGTCGAGATGGAGGGAGCCTGGAGTCACGCACATTTCTTCGAGCTCTACGACGACGCGCTACCGACGCTCGAGGCGTTGCGCGGACGGGGACTGAAGATCGGGCTGCTCTCGAACACGGCCCGCGACCTTGACGCGTTCGTCGCGCATCACGGGCTGGGCGTCGACGCGGTGCTCACCTCACGGTCGCACGGGAAGACGAAACCTCATGAGACGATCTTCCGGCGCATGCTGGAGCTGCTGGACGTCGCAGCCGAGGAAGCGGTGATGGTCGGCGACACGATCGAGGACGACATCGAGGGCGCTCGCGCCGTCGGCATGCGCGCACTGCTCGTCGACCGCGAAGGACGCTATGGCGGCGATGTCGAGGCGCTGGACGATCTACGCGAGGTACCGGCGGCGCTCGGTCTAGTGAGCTGAGAGCGCGGCGCAGGGTCGGCTCGACGGGCGTCACGCTGACGGTCGAGCCCGGGTCGCCCGGCCCGCACCAGCCGAAGAACCAGCCGGTGACAGGCGCCGTGAGCGCCGTCCCTCCGCCGGGTGGCACGAGGACGGCCTTGGTCGGCTGTCGCGTGTCGCCTCGGTCGCAGCGGTACTTGTTCACCGCGACGTATGCGTGCCGGCCCGGTGCGAAGCGCACGCGACCGGGCGGTCGGGCAGTCAGCATCTGATCGCCGCCGTGATGGATGACGAAGGGCAGGCGACCGTGCCCGTCGCGAAGCTCGAGGTGGGGGTAGCCGTTGAGCGTGCAGGCGCTCGTGCCGCGGTTGGTCAGCACGAAGGTCTATCGTCTGCAGCGTGGGGTGGCTCCTTTGGGTGCTCGTTGCGGTGGCTCTGGCAGTCGGCGAAGTGTTGACGCCCGGGCTCTTCTTCCTCGGGCCCGTTGCACTTGCGGCAGGTGCAGCCGCCGTCGCCGACCTGCTCGGCGCGGGGACGATCGGGTCGCTGATCGTCTTCATCGTCTGCTCGGTCGCCTCGCTCGCGATCCTGCGTCCCGTCGCGCGGCGGCACATTCGCCTGCCGGCGATCTCGCGCACCGGTACCGATGCGCTCGTCGGGCGCAAGGCCGTCGTCACCAAGCAGGTGGACGGGGTGGGCGGGCGCATCCGCGTCGGCGGCGAGGAATGGTCGGCGCGTTCCTACCTCGGCGACCAGGTGCTCGTCGAGGGTCAGACTGTCGACATCGTCCAGATCGAGGGCGCTACCGCCCTCGTCGCCGAATAGGGAGGTCCCCAGTGGCTGTTCTGATCGTGCTCGCTGTGATCGCGGTCTTCGTGTTGCTGCTGCTTGCGAAGACGGTGCGGGTGATCCCGCAGGCGCGCGCGGGCGTCGTCGAGCGGCTCGGCCGCTACTCGCGCACGCTGACGCCGGGGCTGACGCTCGTCATCCCGTTCATCGATCGCGTGCGGCCGCTGCTCGACCTGCGCGAGCAGGCAGTCTCGTTCGAGCCGCAGCCGGTGATCACCGAGGACAACCTCGTCGTCAGCATCGACACGGTCATCTACTTCCAGATCACCGACGCGAAGGCGGCGACGTACGAGATTGCGAACCCCGTCAACGCGATCGACCTCCTCACCGTGACGACATTGCGCAACGTGATCGGCGGCATGACGCTCGAGGAGACGCTCACCTCGCGCGAGAAGATCAACGACCAGCTGCGCGGCAACCTCGACGAGGCGACGGGCAAGTGGGGCATCCGCGTGCACCGCGTCGAGCTGAAGTCGGTCGATCCGCCGCCGTCGATCAAGGACACGATGGAGAAGCAGATGCGCGCCGACCGCGAGAAGCGGGCCGCGATCCTCCAGGCGGAAGGCATCAAGCAGTCGCAGATCCTTACGGCCGAGGGCGAGAAGCAGTCGGCGATCCTGAAGGCCGAGGGCCAGAAGCAGGCCGCGATCCTCGCCGCGGAGGGCCAGTCGGAGGCGATCACGACCGTCTTCAAGGCGATCCACGACGGCAAGCCGGACGCCGAGCTCCTCGC
>JAOPYY010000023.1 GCA_025964395.1 Actinomycetes bacterium
CCATGGACTTTGGTCCTAGCCGAGGTCCACGACGATCCTCCCCTTATGTCCAGTGGCGTCGAGGTTCGATGGGCGGGACAGTTGGAGCGTGGCTGAACACATCGCACTTCCCCAACATCACCGAGCGTCGCTTCGCGGCACGCTTGTCGTGGCGCTCGCGATCGCTTCTCTGGTCGCGGCCGCCGCGTTGATCGTCGAGATGCGGTCGAACAGCAACGGCACCGCGTCGTCGGCGACATCGAACAAGACGAACTCGTACGCGGCGACGCCGGCCCTCCTTCGGGCGACCTCGCAGGCGCTCGGGCACCAGATCTACTGGGCGGGCCCGCGCGCCAACGTGACCTACGAGTTGACCGTCACGCGGGGCGGGTTCGTCTACGTGAGGTACCTGACGGCCGGCGCGGAGGTCGGCGATCCCCGGCCGGACTTCGTCACCATCGGGACCTATCCGAAGGCGAATGCCTACAGCGTGCTCGCGGCGGCGCGGACGATCAAGAACGCCCGCGTCGAGAGCCTCGGCAACGGGCAGCTCGCCGTCTCGTACGCAAACAGGCCCCGAAGCGTGTACGTCGCGCACCGCGGCTCCAACCTCATGGTCGAGGTGTTCGCTCCCGTCGCACGTGGCGCCGAGAGCATCGTACGGACCGGCTTGATCGCCGCAGTGCGTTAACTGCCGCGATCAGGTTCTGTCCCGCGCAAGGCGTGTCCGAGGGGGGCACGCCTTGCGCCCCTTTGCGCGCGACCTTCGGACTAGACCAAAGGTCTAGGTGACACCTATACATCGCGCGCTTTTCGTCTGGGTCGGCCCTCTCTACGGTCGGTAAAGCCCGGTCGAATAGCCGGGCCCGGAGGGCAACGTCTCATGACAGCTCGGCTAGGACCTTCGGCCATCCACAGACGCTAAGGAGCGACGTGGAAACCAGATTGGCGAAGATCGCATTGGCAGCTTTGGCGGTGTTGGCTATGGCCGGAATCGCACCCGGCGTGAGTTCCGCAGCGGCGGCCACCACCGTCTATTCGTGTGTCACTAGCAACGGCAGCGTCCGGATCGTCGCAGCCGGCGAACGGTGCAAGCAGACCGAGAGGGCTCTGTCGTGGTCGATCACCAGGCCCGCAGGGCCGACAGGACCCGCAGGGCCGACAGGACCCGCAGGGCCAAAGGGTGCAACCGGCGCGACCGGCGCGACGGGCGCAACCGGCGCCCAGGGCCCGCAGGGTCTCAAGGGCGACACCGGCACGACCGGCGCCCAAGCCCCGCAGGGTCTCAAGGGCGACGCTGGCGCAACCGGCGCCCAAGGCCCGCAGGGTCTCAAGGGCGACACCGGCGCAACCGGCGCGACCGGTGCACAGGGCCTGCAGGGTCTCAAGGGCGACACCGGCGCGACCGGCGCTGTCGGACCGGCGGGCCCCGCGGGGCCGGTCGGACCGCAGGGGCCCCAGGGCGATAAGGGCGACACCGGTGCGGCGGGCCCACAGGGCGAGACCGGTGCGCAAGGCCCGCAGGGCGCAAAGGGTGACACCGGTGCGGCCGGGGCGACGGGCGCGACCGGTGCGCAAGGCCCACAGGGCGCAAAGGGTGACACCGGTTCGGCCGGGGCGACGGGCGCGACCGGTGCGCAAGGCCCACAGGGCGAAACCGGTACCCAAGGCAACGCAGGCCCGCAGGGCGACAAAGGCGACACCGGCGCTCAGGGCCTGCAGGGCGACACCGGCGGGACCGGCGCAACGGGAGCCCAAGGCCCCCAGGGCGACAAGGGCGACGCCGGCGTAATCGGCGCCACGGGCGCGACCGGCGCCCAGGGCGATCTCGGTCCGGCTGGTCCGGCCGGCCCGATCGGCCCGCCAGGACCGCAGGGCGATCCGGGCCCGCAGGGCCAGGCAGGCTCGAACGGCCAGGCAGGCTCGAACGGCATCGACGGCGCCCAGGGCCTGCAGGGCGATCCTGGTCCCGAAGGTCCCGCCGGCCCGCAGGGCGATCGCGGTCTTAAGGGTCTCCCGGGCGACACCGGCGCAGCTGGTGCGGCCGGTGCTGATGGTGCCGCTGGTCCACAGGGCCCGGCTGGCCCGAAGGGTGACACCGGTTTGACGGGTGCCGCTGGTCCGGCCGGTGCGAAGGGTGACACCGGCGAAGCCGGCCCGGCAGGCCCGACAGGGCCTACTGGTGTAACTGGTGCGCAGGGCGCGACCGGGGCGACCGGGGCGACCGGGGCGACCGGGGCGACCGGGGCGACTGGGCCGAGTGGGACGACCGGTGCGGGGGTCGTTGTGACCGGCCTAATCACGGGTCCGGGTTCCACTACGGCCAGCTGTGCCGCGGGCAAGGTGGCGGTTGGCGGCGGGTACACCGCCAGCAGCAGCATCTCCGCTTCGGCTCCGGCGATCGGTGGTGCGTTCGCGACCGCTGGTCAGACCCCGACGGGCTGGCGCGTCACGAACACCGGCAACCCAAGCAGCACGTACACGGTGTACGTCGTCTGCGCGAACTAGCCGCGTAGGTTCGACGCGAAGTGGGACGGGAGGGGGCCGAAAGGCCCCCTCAGTCTTCTTCGATGAATTGACGATCGACGGTCGGCCAGGCGGACCGACAACAGTCCGCCTCGTGCTGCCTCCATGGCCGGCAAGCCCCGTGGGCGCAACCGGCGCCGACAGCACGGTTCCCGGCCCCGTTGATCCGGCTGGTCCCGCTGGCGCAACCGGTGCGAAGGGTGACACCGGGGCTACCGGTCCGGGCGGTGCAACGGGCGCGATTGGCCCGGCAGGCCCGACCGGTGCTACCGGTACTGCAGGTGCTGCAGGTACTGCAGGTACTGCAGGTACTGCAGGTGCTACTGGGCCGGCGCGTCCGGCTGGTACGACAGCGGTCTACAACGCCGCTGGCACGCAGTCCGCCAACGCACACCAGGTAGTCGGCAGTGCTTCGTCTGGTTCTGGCAACGGCAACATCAGCGTCGCGTTCAGCGGAGCTGCAGCCTTTACTAGCGCTACGAGCTACTTCTGCACGGTTACTCCGGAAGGAAGTGCTGCGGTCAGTAACACGCAGGTCGTGAATGGCAAGACCGCTACTGGGTTCACCATCAAGGGTGCGGTCAGCACCACGTACGACTACATCTGCGTCGGCAACTAGTCAGCCGTCGACGGAGCGAGTAACCCGAAGGGGGCCGCAAGGCCCCCTTCGTCGTTCTTCGGGCGGGTGTCTGTTAACCACGAACGTCCGTTCGTCATGGTGGCGTGGCTGGCTTCGAACGCGGCGTGGGCGGCCGGCGCCGTCAATGAATGCCCGAAGCCCCCGTTCGCATCCCCAGTGCGACGGTTTCCGCACCACATCGGCCCAAACAAACGGGCTGCCGACGTTCACGCCCCTTAAAACCGCCATTTTTGAAGCCAGCTGGCCCCTTGTGGGGCGGCGCCGAATGAAAGATCGACGGCTAATTTGCGACGACCGAATGAAAGATCGACGGTTGATTTGCGACGCACCCCGGCGAGATGGTCTAATGCGCCCGAGGGTAGCGCCTGTGTCACCCAGTTCCCTGGTGGCGACAATCAACGCACGAAAACTCCAGTGGTGGGGCTTATTTATGGGACAGGCGAACGAAGAGCGGCGACTCGGTGTGGTTCAGGGAGGTGGGCTCGTCGCGGTCGAACCGCTCGAGGAACCACACGCCTACATTCCCTGCCCCGCCTGCCGAGCGCCGATCCCGATCGACAACGCAAACGAACCGCTTCCGAGCCGCTTGACGTGCGAGCCCTGCGGCGCGGTACTCGAGCGGTAAGCGGACCCACCGCTCCGCAAGAAGAACGGGGCGTCGATGGGCTATCCGGCCAGCGCGCCTTGCAGGCGCTGTCCGGCTCGTCTGCGTGCTTGCCTGGTCGCATGACGGCCTAGCAACTCTTTGCCAAGAGTTGTCAAGAACTGCTACCTGCCATTTTCAGATTTTCTCGCAATCTGCGAACTTGCGCGATACGCTCGTGGCATCCATGACAAATCATGGGGCGCCACTCCGCACGTTGATCGTGGATTCCAATCCGCTGGTTCGCCTCGAGCTTTCGGAAGCTCTCAGCAACGACAGTTCCTTCGTGGTGATCGCGGAGCGGGCCTCGCCGCCGGCACGGGAGGAGCTTCTGGCGCACGACGAGACTGACCTGGTGTTGCTTTCGGGGGTGTTTCTCCAGCCTGAGGCCGTCGAGGCGGTGACGCAGGCCGTGACAGCGGGGCAACAGGTCGTCGTCTACGGCAGCCAGGGGCGCGACATCTCACTCGTGTCCGCTCTCCTGGCTGCAGGCTGTAGCGCCTACCTCTCGACGCAGCGGAGCGCCCCGTGCATCGCCCGCGCGATCACGAACCTCCTGACCGCGAAGTACACGCCCGCGGCGCTCTCGCGCGCCGCGGGCAATTCCTAGACCTCAACGGACGTTGGCGAGCGCTTCCGTGGACTCGTGGAGTCCCTTGCTGAACGCCCACCGTGCAGCTTCCGTCCTGTTAGTGACCGAGAGCTTCCGGAAGATGTTCGACAAGTGGAACTTAACCGTCTGTTCAGTCACCCACAGCTCGCGGCCGATCGTCTTGTTCGACTTTCCGCGGGCCACGCAGCGCAAGATCTCGATCTCGCGGCAGGTCAGCCCGGCGGAGCGCGCGATGCGCGTGTCGTCGGACGTGGTCACGCCAACGGGCTGGAACGCCGTGCCGGCGACCGCCTGCCGGATCGCCGGCGCCAGATCACGCGGGTCGACGGTCTTGACGACGTAGCCACAGGCGCCGGCCAGGAACGCAGCCTCCACCTGATCGGTCGCAGACTCCATCGAGCACATGACAACCTTCACCTCCGGGTGCGCCCTCCGAATCCGGGCGATGCACCCGATCCCGTCAATGCCCGGCATGTGCATGTCGAGCAGGACGACATCCGGCGAGGTCCTCCGAATCAACGGCAGGACCTGCGCGCCGTCGTACGCCTCTCCCACGATCTCGAATCCGCCGTCCAGCTCCAGGCTTCGCCGGAGCCCCTGCAGCAAGACGGGGTGATCGTCGGCCATGAGTACCCTGACCGGGGTCGCTAGTCTCTCCGTGCTTGGCATATTTGTCCTTCCGCCGCATAGCCAACCAGAGGTACAGCTTCTGCTCTCACCGTAGGACGTGCAAGCCCTCCGCGCGACTACACGAAGGTCCAGCTAAGCAATTCAGACCAAAACCCTACTGCGCTCAAACAGGAACGAGCTCGACCTGGCGAATCGCTGACCAAGGTCAATGGGCTGACGAGGTCGCGTCCGACGCCATTCCTACGATCGACCTTGTGCATGGCGATGCGCTACGCGAGCTCGTCACCTGCGGCCGCAGGATCAAGGCCGGTCATGTGTTCGTCCCCTGCACCCTCTGTCGGGTGCCCGTCGACACCGCGGCGACGCCGCTGAACGGGCAGTTCTGCGCCTCTTGCGCGTTGGCGTCGTACGGGCACTCCTGGAACTGAGGCAACCTCTAGACCGACCACCGACGGGCAGAGTGGTTTCACCAGCAGTCGCGCCGAGCACGGAGGCGACAGCGGGCACGACGAGGGCCGCGATCACCAATGACGCGACGAACGGTGGGCGTTCGTGACTAGGAAAGCCGAGGGCAGTGCACGACACGGATGGACCAGCGCTTCGCATCCGCGCCAAGCAGCGCGCGGTGGCCCTGCGCGAGCAGGGCGATCACGACACGGCCACCCTCGTGGACGAGCTCGCCGACGACTCTGAGCGTATTCGCCGCCAGCTCGCCCGGCTCGGCTTCGACCTCCACGACGGCCCGTTGCAGGCACTCGCCGCGACGACCGCCGACCTGCGGCACTTCCAATCACAGCTCGCGTCCGTGATCGGCCAGGTCGTCGACGGCGACAAGCTCGTCAACCGCATCGATGACCTCGTTGCGCGCACGCTCGACCTCAGCGAGCAGCTACGGCAGTTGATCATCGGCGCCGTCTCCGACCCGGCGACCGCAGCGCGGCTCTCGACCGTCTTCGCCGGCCTCACCGAGGCCTACGGCGGCTTCACGCTCCACATCGACGTCGAGCCGGCCGCCGACGACCTGCACCTGTCGGACTCGCAACGCATCACGCTTGCGCGGGTGGTGCGATCAGCTCTCGACAACGTCACCCAGCACAGCGGCGCGCGCAACGTATGGGTGACGGTGCGTAGTCTCGAGGGCACCGTCGAAGCGAAGGTGGTCGACGACGGCTCGGGATTCGATCCACGACGCTCGAAGCGGCGCGCCGACGCGATCGGGCTCACAGCAATGGAAGAGCGTGTCCGCATGCTCGACGGGGAACTGACGATCGAGAGTCAGCCCGGCGGCCCGACAACAGTCCGCGTGGCGCTTCCTCCGTGGGAGGGCCGCAACTCGATCCAATAACTCTCCTGGACCATCGAGTGGGTGCGCCCTGCACGACGGCTCACCGTTTGGCGTTAGTCGGGCGCGGGAGCGAGGTATCTGGTTCGCGCCGCCCTGACGATCAAGGTGGCGAGCGCGAGCCCGGCGACGCCGGCGGAGATCTCGATAATCAGCGTCGCGGCGGGCACCTCGAGGAGCTTGATCCCCGAGAGCACGAGGACGATCGCGAAGGTCATGCGCAACGCTCGCTCGGGGACGCGGATCGAATAGTGCGACCCGAGGAGCACACCGGGGATCGAGCCGACGAGCAGCCAGGCCATCGCGTGCAAGTCGACGTTGCCGTGGATCAGGTGGCCGGCGCCGGCGACCCAGAGGAGCAGCGCGGCGTGGAGCATGTCCGTCCCGACGATCCGCCTGGCGGCGAGCGGATACACGAGCAGCATCGCAAGGCCGAAGAACGTGCCCGAGCCGACCGAGGTCAGCCCGACCACGAACCCGCACGACGCGCCGATTCCGATCGCGATCAGCTTCTGCCGGGTCGTGAGATGGAGGTGTTCCTCGCCAACGTAACCCTTGAGGAACGCCTTGATCGCGAAGCCGAGGCCGCCGAGGATCAGCGCCCCGCCGACGACCTTGCTCATCGTCGACTGCGTCGCATCCGAGAACGAGCTCGCGATCTGGACGCCGACGAGCGACAGCGGCGCCGACCCGAGCAGCATCCACAGCGCGAGCGGCACGTGCACATTGCCCAGCTGCCGGTGGCGAATCGCGCCGAACGACTTGAAGACCGCGCCGTGGAGGATGTCGGTGCCGACGGCGGTCTTCGGGTTGAAGCCGAAGATCAGGATCAGCATCGGCGTCATCAGCGAGCCTCCGCCCATCCCGGTCATGCCGACGAGGGCCCCGACGAGGAGGCCCGCGAGGCTCAGCTCCCAGGTCACGCGCGGGGCGGGATCGGGCAGCTGACGAACGGCCTCCCGCGCAGCAGGCAGGCGAGCTTGTAGGCCTGGCAGCCGGTGCAGAAGCCGGTCACCGCGGCGAGCAGCGCGAGCGCCGCCACGAGCAGGCCGAGCGCGGCGCCGGCGGTCTGCCAGCCGGCGGCATACGAGAGCGACGCGGCGGTCAGCACGACGAGCCCGACGATGTTCGCGGCGCGCGGCGGGCGCGAGTCCTCGAGCGGGCCTTCGCCGAAGCGGGGTTGGATCAGCTCGAAGTACGCAAGGCACGGCAGGCAGTAGCGGCGGCCGAACGTCAGCCCCACCGCGAGTTGCAAGGCGAGCAGCGCGAGCAGCCACCACCAGCCGGTCGCGACCGCGAGCACGGAGACGAGCCCGATCACGGCCTGGTTCGTGCGCGGCGCGCGCGAATCGATCACGTGCACGTCGCGGTACGGATGCGCGGAGCGGCGGGCAGCTCGAAGAGCTTGAATCTGGTTCGGCTGCGCCGAATCAGGTTCAGACATCTGCTGCGCCGAATCGGGTTCAGTCACTTTGGGCCTCAATGACCATGCCGGCGCCGACGGTGTCGTTCGTCGACTCGTCGATCAGGATGAACGCGCCGGTCGTGCGGTTCAGCGCGTAGGGATCGACCGCGAGCGGCTCGGCGAGCCGGAAGCGAACGACACCGAGATCGTTCAGCTCGAGCTTGCCGGGGGACGCCTGATCGGTGAGCGTCAGGATGTCGACCACCGAGACGATCTCCTCGACCCGCGCCGGCACAGTGCGCGTCGTGTGCTTGACCAGGAGGCGCGCGCGGTCCTCGAGCGGCTTCTCGCTCATCCACGAGACGCGGGCGGTCACCTCGCGCGCCGTGACCGGCGGCTGCTCGGGATCGGCGAGCAGGTCGCCGCGCGACACGTCGACGTCGTCCTCCAGCCGGATCGTCACCGACTGGCCCGGCAGCGCGTCCTCGAGCTGCTCCCCGGCGGCGTCGACGGACGCCACCCGGCTGCGCGCCCCGGACGGCAGGACGACGACCTCGTCGCCCGCGCGCCAGATGCCGCTCGCGACCCGGCCGGCGTACCCCCGGTAGTCGTGGTGCTCGTCTGCCATCGGGCGGATCACCCACTGCACCGGGAAGCGACGGTCCTGCGTATTGCGATCGCCGAAGATCTCGACCGTCTCGAGATGCTCCAGCAGGGTCGGGCCGGCGTACCAGGGCATCGCGTCCGTGCTCTCGACGACGTTGTCGCCCTTGAGCGCCGAGACGGGGATCGCGGTCTCGTCATGGAGGCCGAGCTGCGAGGTGAGCTCCGCGAGCTCGAGCGCGATCTCGTCGAAGCGCTCTTCCGAGAAGTCGACGAGATCCATCTTGTTCACCGCGTAGACCACGTGCGGCGTCTCGAGGATCGCGGTGATGTACGAGTGGCGCCGCGTCTGCTCGATCACGCCCTTGCGTGCGTCGACGAGGATCACGGCGACGTCCGCGGTCGAGGCGCCCGTGACCATGTTGCGCGTGTACTGCACGTGCCCCGGCGCGTCCGCGAGCTGGAAGCGGCGCCGCGGCGTGACGAACGAGCGGTACGCAACGTCGATCGTGATCCCCTGCTCGCGCTCGGCGCGCAGACCGTCCGTCAGCAGCGCAAGGTCGACGTAGTCGTGACCACGACGACGCGATGCGTCCTCGATGTGCTCGAGCTGGTCGACGAGGATCTGCTTCGTGTCGTAGAGCAGCCGGCCGATCAGGGTCGACTTGCCGTCGTCGACGCTCCCTGCTGTAACGAGGCGGAGCAGTTCGGTGTCCAGGAATTCCTTTGAGGTGGCCATCAGCTCGAAACTCTCGAATCGACGACTGAACCTGGTTCGGTTTGTGAACCAGGTTCACGAGTTTCTCGGGAGCCGGTCGCGATTCGAAACTCTCGAACCTGGTTGAAGAGCGAACCAGGTTCGGTTCTAGGGGCCGAAAACGCTCGAATCTGGTTCGGCTTCGCCGAATCAGGTTCGGCCATGGGGTTGGAACCTGATTCGCCGCAGGCGAACCAGATTCCAGCCTTGCGCTTAGAAGTAGCCAACGCGTTTCCTGTCTTCCATCGCGGCTTCGGAGACACGGTCGTCGGCACGCGTCTCGCCGCGCTCCGTGATGCGTGTCGCGGCGATCTCCGTCACGACCTCCTCGATCGTTGCGGCGTCGCTGACGACGCCGCCGGTGCAGGTCATGTCGCCGACCGTGCGGAAGCGCACGGCGGCCGTGAACGGCTCTTCGTCCGGGAAGCGTTCGACGAACTCGGAGACTGCGTAGAGCATCCCGTCGCGCTTGAACACCTCGCGCTCGTGCGAGAAGTAGATCTTCGGCAGCTCGAGCTCCTCGCGCGCGATGTACTGCCACACGTCGAGCTCCGTCCAGTTCGAGATCGGGAACACCCGAATGTGCTCGCCCTTGCGGATGCGCGCGTTGTAGAGATCCCAGAGCTCGGGGCGTTGCGCGCGCGGGTTCCACTGACCGAAGTCGTCGCGGAAGCTGAAGATGCGCTCCTTCGCGCGCGCACGCTCTTCGTCGCGGCGTGCACCGCCCATCGCCGCGTCGAACTGATGCTCCTCGATCGCGTCGAGCAGCGTCGTGGTCTGCAGCTGGTTGCGCGAGGCGCGCGGCCCGGTCTGCTCCTGCACGCGGCCCTTGTCGATCGACTCCTGCACGCTCGCAACGACGATGCGCTCTCCGAGCTCCTGCACGCGGCGGTCGCGGTACTCGATCACCTCGGGGAAGTTGTGACCCGTATCCACGTGCATGACCGGGAACGGGAACTTCGCCGGGCGGAACGCCTTCTCGGCGAGCCGCAGCATGACGATCGAGTCCTTCCCGCCCGAGAAGAGCAGCACGGGGCGTTCACGCTCCGCGGCGATCTCGCGCATGATGTGAATCGCCTCGGCCTCGAGCTCGTCGAGGTGCGAAAGCGTCCGGCGATCGAGTGACTGGCTCATGAGCGCGCCTCCTCGACGTGCAGGCCGCACTCGGTCTTGTCGGTGCCGGCCCAGCGACCCTCGCGGCCGGTGCCCGGCAGCGTCGAGTGGGCATCGCCGATCGAGTCGTACCCGCGGTCGTGCAGCGCGTTGTACGGCAGCCCGCGCTCCTTGATGTAGGCCCAGACCATGTCGTCCGTCCAGTCCGCGAGCGGGTTCGCCTTCCACAGCTCATGCGACGCGTCCCAGCCGAGCTTCGGCGCGTTCGCGCGCGTCGGCGACTGGTCGCGGCGGATGCCGGTCACCCAACAGTCGAGTTGCGCCAAAGCACTGTTCAGCGGCGCGACCTTGGCGATCGCAAGGTAGAGGTCGGGCTTGCGCTCCCAGAGCTCCTCCCCATGAATCGCGGCGAGCTCCTCGGGGCTCGGCCCCTCGAACACCTCCACCTTCGTCTGGTAGCGCTGCTCGATCTCGCGCCAGAGCTCGTACGTCTCCGGGAAGAGGTGGTGGGTGTCGATCGCGAAGACGCGTGCCTTCGGCTCGATGCTGAACAGCAGGTCGAGCAGCACGCTCTCCTCCTTCTGGAACGAGCACGCGAGCGCGACCTTCCCCGCAAACTGCTCCACGCAGTAGCGGAGCACCTCCTCGGCGCTCATTGCCTCGATGGCGGCCGGCTCAGGAAGCGTGAACGTGCTTGTCACTGAGCAGCACCTCCTTCAGCGTGTCGCCGCGCAGGCCGAGCCGCAGCGTCTCGAGCGGGATCACTTCGTCGGGCGGGATGTTGCCGAGGTTCACCGAGGGGCCGAACTGCTTGACGAACCACGCTTGCGCCGCCTTGGACGGCGCTTCGAAGATGATGTTCGCCGGGCCGACCACGTTCGCGATCTCACCGATCAACTCGGTGCGCATACCCCCCGATGCATCGAAGATGCCCGCGGTTCCACCCTCGCGCGCCTCGGTGATCACCTTCCACGCGCCGGCCTCGAGCTCTTCGTTGAGCCATTGCGTCCACTGCGCTGCCGTGTACTCGACCGACGAGTCCTTCGACCCGACCTCGGAGAGGACGGTGAAGTCGCGGGCAAAGTCGGCGATCAGCTCGAGCTTGCGCTCGCGCGGGATGTCGATCGTCCCGTCGGAGATCTCGACGTGCGAGAGCCCGAGCTCGTTCAGCCACTGCTTGTACTCGTCCAGCTTGCCGAGCTCGTAGACGACCTCGAAGAACGTCCCGCCGATCACGACCGGCTTCTCGCGCAGCACCTCGAGCTTGCGCTCGAGGTTCTGCGTCACGTACGCGGTGCCCCAGCCGAGCTTGACGATCGAGATGTGATCGCCGGCGACCTCGAGCACGTCTTCCCACCCGCGCGGGCCGAGGCCCTTGTCGATCACATGCGTGAGGCCGACATGGCGGCCCAGGTTGAGATCAAAAGCGGGCAATGAGCTCCTCCAGTTTTGCCTTGGCGCGGGTCTGGACGTCGTGGTAGAGGCTGTTGCCGTGAGCGTCGATGCCGACGGTCAGCGGGCCGAAGTCCTTGACGCGGAACTTCCACAGGCACTCGGGCATCAGCTCTTCCCACATGACCTCTTCGATCTCCTCGATCTGCGTTGTCTCGAGCGCGGCTGCGCCGCCGACGATCGCGAAATAGACCATGCCGAGCTCGTGCATCGGCGCGATTGCCTCATCGGGGAAGCCGCCCTTGCCGCAGATCGCGCGCACGCCGTACTGGCGGCCGAGCGGTTCCGTGAAGCGCACCATGCGGGCCGAGGTGGTCGTGCCGATGCAGATCTTCTCGTACTTCCCGTCCGCGACCTTGCGCACGTTCGGCGCGGTGTGGAGCAGGAACGCGCCGCCGAGGTCCATCGGCGGCTCCACGCCCTGGTCGAAGATGCGGACCTGCGTGCGGTCGCGGATCCCGATGATGTGCCCCTGCACGGTCACCTCGTCGCCAGCGCGCAGCTTGAGGATCTCAGCAGGGTCGGTGATCGGGAAGGTGACGGTGTGGTTCGCCATTTAGAACTCCCGATCGAATTCGGTCTCGCCGGTGGACGAGATGTGAGCGGAGGCACGGCGGGCGGCCCAACACTGGTAGTTGACCGCGACCGGGTTGAGCGTCATGTGCGTGTCGGCATGCTCGATGTGGCACTGCAGGACAGTGACGTCGCCGCCGAGGCCCATCGGCCCGATGCCCGTCTCGTTGAGCAGGCCGTAGAGCTCGTCCTCGAGCTGGGCGACGAGCGGATCGGGGTTGCGCGTTCCGACCGGGCGCGTGATCGCCTCCTTCGCGAGGTACATCGCGTAGTCGGCGGTGCCACCGATCCCGACGCCGACGATCCCGGGCGGGCACGGCTTGCCGCCGGCGCCGACGATCGACTCGAGCACGAACGTCTTGATCCCCTTCACGCCGTCGGCGGGGATGCACATCTTCAGGAAGCTCATGTTCTCGGAGCCGGAGCCCTTCGGCACGCACTTCACGTCGAGCCCGTCCCAGTCCGGGATGAACTCCCAGTGCACGATCGGCAGCCGGTAGCCGATGTTCGGCCCCGTGTTCTCGCGCGTGATCGTGTGCACCGCGTTCGAGCGCAGCGGGTGCTCGACGGTCGCGCGCGCCGTGCCGTCACGCAGCCCTTCGTAGATGCGTGTCGGATGCAACGGAAAGTGCTCGCCGACGCGACAGGCGTAGACCGCGATCCCGGTGTCCTGACAGACGAGGTTGTCCTCGCTGTCCGCGATATTGAGGTTCTTGTGAATCGTCTCGAGGACGCGCTTGCCCGGGACGGAGGTCTCGCGCAGGCGAGCGACCGCGAGTGCGTCACGCAGGTCCTGCGGGATGTCCTTCAGCGCCCAGACGTACAGGTGCGCCGCCGCGTCCTCCACCACGTGCTGCAAGTCGGTTGTCACGGCGACGCTCATGCGCTCGCCTTCTCTGCAGCCCCACGACCGGCTCGGCGACCGAAGACGACACACTCGAGCAATGAGTTGCCCATCATGCGGTTGCGTCCATGCGTGCCGCCGGCGATCTCGCCGCACGCATAGATGCCCTCGAGCGTCGTCTCTGCGTCCGTGTCGATCACGAGACCGCCGTTCTGGTAGTGGAGGACGGGGTACGTCAAGATCTTCTCGCGCAGGGGATCGATGCCTGCCCCGCGGTAGCGGCGGAGCATGTACGGCAGTGAGATCTCCGCGTCCGCTTCGGAGATGCGCGTCGTGTCGAGGAACACGGCAGGCCGTCCGTCGGGCGTGCTGACGCCGCGCCCCGCGTTGACCTCGTCGACGATCGCCTGGCTGACGGCGTCGCGCGGGCCGAGCGAGTCGGTGAACTCCTCGCCCTCGGAGTTGAGCAGCACGGCGCCGTAGGCGCGCGTCGTCTCCGGGATCGAGTAGCCCTGCATGTTCGGCGGCCAGGCGCCGCCGTTCGGGTGGTACTGCAGTGCGTCGAGGTCACGAGCCTCCGCACCGAGCTCGAGTGCGAGCGTCGTCACCTCGCCGGTCGCGTTCGGGTGGTTCGTCGAGAGCTCGCCGCGCTGCTCGGCCTCGGCGTAGCAGCGTCCCCCGGCCGCGAGCACGATCGCGCCGGCGTCGACGGTGCGCTCGCCGACCCGCGCGCTCCAGTGGCCGTTCACCTGCGTCAGCTCACGGAGCGGTGCGTTCGTGAGGCTTGTGCCGCCGCCGCCCTCCCACGCCTCGCGCAGCTGCTTCGTGATCGCGTGGCCGGTGCGGTCGCCGACCTGCAGGAGGCGCTTCGCGGTCGCGCCGCCGCAGCGCGCGAGCCGGTAGCCGCCGTCGCCGTCGCGCGTGAACTCGACGCCGAGTTCCTCGAGCCAGTGGATCGCCGAGCGGGCATCGCCGGTCAGGACGTCGACGAGCGCCCGGTCGGCCGTCTCGTGCGAGGAGGTCCAGATGTCGGCGCCGTGCTGCTCAGGCGAGTCGTCCGCGCCGAACGAGGCCTGGATGCCGCCCTGCGCCTTCGAGGAGTTGTTCGCCTGAAGCGAGCCCTTCGTCGCGAGGGCGACGCGGGCGCCGGCCCGCTCGGCGGAGACGGCAGCGGCGAGCCCCGAGGCGCCGCTGCCGATCACGAGCACGTCGAAGCGTGGGGCGTCCTGAGCCACGCGGCGACTATACCTGAGATTAGTGAATCTTATTCCTTGTTCACTGACTCAGTGGGGAAAGCACGGCGACGCCGGACTTGCGTATGGGGCATTCGGGGACGCCGCGTGCAGAGCCGCCGGCCGTCGAAGAGCCCGCCGTCGTCAGGCCGGAACGAACGTCGCCGAAACGAACGTAAGCGCCGGGTACGTTTCCGGCGTTGCCTCGATGCCCAACTCCTTGATGATCGGGCCGAGGGTCTCGCCGAAGCGCTGCACGCTCTCCTCGGAATCCCACACATCGATGACCCGGAAGCCGTTTTCGCCTTCCCCGGCAACGTGAACCAAAAGTCCCTCGACAGGCCAATCGCGTGGTGATTCGGGGTGCGTCTTCCCGTCCATCATCCGTCGCACGACCTCCTCGTAGCTCTCCTGCGTGAGCCCCGGGCCCTGTTGAACCAGCACAACCGCCATGGCTACCTCCTCATGTGGAGCCCTCGATGTCAAAACCGCTCCAGCAGGCTTCTACCGTTCGGCCGTCTGCGAAAACATGATCACGCAGGGAGGATTTTCCGTTTCGTCACCAGATCGCTTGCAGGAGCGGCAGGATCTCGTCAGCAGTTGCAGGGCGCGGATTTGCGCGGTTCCCCGCGCGTTGCGCCGCAGCCTCCGCCACCGCCCGAAGGTCATCCTGTGGGACGAGATAGTCGCGAAGGCGCTCGAAACCGCCGAGTAGCGCGAGCTCGCGCGAGCGCGCGACGGCATCGCCGCCGATCGCTTTGCCGAACCGCTCGACCTCCGCGGGCACGAGCGCGCGGTTGAACTCGAGTGCGGGCGGCAGGCAGAGCGCGTTCATCGCGCCGTGCGGGATGCCGTAGCGCCCGCCGAGCGCCTGCGCCATCGCATGCGCGAGCGCCAGGCCGGTGAGCGCGAGCGCGTGGCCGGCGTGAGCCGCGCCGCGCAGCAGGTCCTCGCGCGCCGCGCGATCGTGTGGATCGGCGAGGACGCGCGGGAGCGCAGTGGCGATCAGCGGCGCGCCCGCCAGCGCCTGTTCGTCGCCCTCGGGGTTGTGACCGCGCACGTAGAGCGCCTCGGCGCAATGCGCCAGGCCGTTCAAAGCAGTGCCGGCCGTGACGTCCGGCGGGAGGTCGAGCGTCAGGTCGACGTCGTACACGAGCGCGACCGGCAGGGCCCCGGCGCCGCCGCCCTGCATGACGCGGTCGGGGGAGCGAATGCCGTAGAACGTCGTCCACTCCGCGCCGGAGTACGTCGTCGGCACGTGCACGACCGGCTTGCCGGTCTGCGCGGAGGCGTACTTGCCCAGGTCGATGGCGGAGCCGCCGCCGACCGCGAGGATCCCGTCTGCGACAGCGGGTACCTCCAAACGATGCGACGGCACCTCCGCCCACCACCCGACGTGCGGGAGGTCGAGATTCTTCCAGCGCGGGCTCGCGATCACGAAGGGCCGCTCGATGCCGACCTCGGTGAGCACCTCGGGCAGCTCCGTGAGGCTCCAGCGGACGATCACGTGAGGCGGTTGCGCGCGAACTCGAGGAACGCGCGCGCGGCGCGCGTCTCGGAGCGGCCGGCTGCGCGGACGAGGTGGATCTCGCGTTCGAGCTCGAGGCCTTCGACCCGCGCCTCGGCCAGCATCCCCGCGTCGAGATCCTTCTCGACGGAGGAGCGCGAGATGAACGTGACGCCGTAGCCGCCACGCACCGCGCTCGTCACCGATTCCTGGAGGCCGAGCTCGAGGCGCACGTTGAGGTCGCGCAGTCGCGTGCCGGCGCGGCGCAGCTCGTCTTCGATCATCTGACGGACGCCCGCGCCCTCTTGCATCATGATCAGCTGCTCCCCGCGCACGTCGTCGAGCGTCACCGTGCGGCCCGCGAACGGATGGCCGGGCGGGCAGGCGAGCACGACGGTGTCCTTGAAGAACGGTTCGTATTCGACGCCGCGATGGCGCGGTGCAGCGCCGACGACGCCGAGCTGCAGTGAGCGATCGGCGACGCGCTCAACCACGGTCTGGGTGTCGAAGACGCTGAGCGCGATGTGCAGCGCGGGATGCACCTCGGCGAACTGGCAGAGAAGCTGTGAGAGGACAACGCCGCCCGGCCCCGTCGACGCGCCGATCTCGAGCGTGCCGTCGAGCTCGCCCGTCGCCTCGTCCGCTAGCTCGCTGACGATCTCCTCTTCGAGCGCGAGCAGACGCTGAGCCGACCGGTAGAGCTTGAGACCGCTCTCCGTCGGCTCGACGCGCCGGCCGGAGCGGTCGAGGAGCTGGGTGCCGAGCCGCTTTTCGAGCGACCGCACCTGGAGCGAGACGGCCGGCTGTGTCACCCCGAGCTTCTCAGCAGCGAGCGAGAACGACTTGCGCTCGACCACCTCACAAAACGCCTGCAACTGCCGCGTGTCCATAAGCACACCTTATACGACCACGTTAGCGCACGGCCATGTCCGGTGTCAGACACGCGCACGAAAGTGCAACCGGCCTGTGCCCGATCTGTCACGGAAGCGCGCGAAGGGCGGTGGCAGCCACCAATACTTCGGTGTGCCCGGTTCGTGCCGTCTTTGTGTCCGGTGTCGTACCTTTTCCCCGCTCACGGGCGACTTCGGCGACTACCCGCGTCGCGGTCAGCTTGGTGGCAGCCACTGTTACGAGCCACCGCCACGAACGCTCGGGCCGAACGGCCATGGCCGGTGTCAGACACCGGCCTGAGAAACGCTCGAATCTGGTTCGCCTCAGGGCGAATCAGGTTCGGCCCTGATTTGAACCTGATTCGGTGTCAGCCGAACCAGATTCAGGCGTTGCGCTACGCCTCTCGGAATTCGAGGCGGTTGCCGAAGGGGTCCGCCGCGTGGAAGCGCTTCGTGCCCGGGATCGACTCGTCGTAGGCGACC